>CAZMGO010000076.1:0-10678 GCA_964565845.1 uncultured Oscillospiraceae bacterium
CAGCCCGATGGCGGCCTTGTACGCGCCGCCCTCCTCGTTCGGGTCGCCCTCGCCGCGCACGGCGAGATAGTTCATCGGCGGTACCGTCACGATTTCCGGCTTCCCGCCTGGCAGATAGAATTCCCTGTATTCCTTCTTGAAATCAAACGCCATTTCGGCACTCACCCTTCCCTCTCGCGTCTCATGAGCCTTTCGGCCTCTGCGCCGCCAAGAATGCTACCTATCATTATAGTCATCCGCCGCGCAATTGTCAACCCGCCGCGAGTCTCCAAGCTTTTGCGGCGAATACGCCCGCGTTATATCTGGCACAAACGCTTGATAAAGCGAGCCTTCTGCGGTAAAATAAAGTTGGTAAAAATTTGCAGGAATGAACGGCGGCAGTGTTCTGCGGCCGCATGATGGCCGAGCCAGAGAAGCACTGACGACGGAGCCGACAAGGGAGGCGGAAGCGTGAAATTCAATGTGGGTGAATGGGTAATGAAGCCCGGAATGATGTCCTACAACTGTGAGCAGATTCGACAGGTGCGCGTGGCGGAGGATGGCAAAAGCGTGTATCTGTACGCCCCCTGCTATCGCGCCGACGTGCGCGGAGTGGACGGGCCGTCCATAGAGCTGACGGTTTCGTCGCCCTGCAGGGATGTACTCCGGCTGCAGGCGTGCCATTTTCGGGGAAGCCGGGCGAAAATGCCGGCGTTTGCGCTGAACGACGAGGGGCTTGCGCTGGCGATCGAGCAAGGGAAAACGGGAGTACGCATTTCCTCGGGCGAGATGACGCTGGAGGTCGACCTTCGCCCCTGCGCCCTCCGTTTTTTCTATCGCGGAAAGCGGATTACCGCCGTGGGCGACCGCTTTGGTTCGCCCTTGCTCAGCTACATTACCACCAATGAAGGGTCGTTCATGCGCGGGCAGCTGGAGGTTGGCGTCGGCGAGAAGGTATACGGTCTGGGCGAGCGGTTCACGGCGTTTGTGAAAAACGGGCAAACTGTGGACATTTGGAACGAGGACGGCGGCACGTCGTCGGAAATCGCATACAAAAACATTCCGTTCTACCTGACGAACCGCGGCTACGGCGTGCTGGTGAACGACTCCGGCCCCGTTTCGTTTGAGGTATGCACGGAGGCAGCCACGAAGGTGCAGTTCAGCGTGCCCGGCGAAAAGCTGGATTTTCTGGTAATCGGCGGCGGAGACGCAAAGGGCGTTCTGCGCAAATACACATTCCTCACCGGTCGTCCGGCGCTGCCGCCGCCGGAAAGCTTCGGGCTGTGGCTGTCCTCGTCGTTCACCACGTCGTATGACGAGAGCACGGTTATGCGCTTCGTGGACGGCATGGCGGAGCGGAACATTCCGCTGTCCGTGTTTCATTTCGACTGCTTCTGGATGAAGGAGGGCGAGTGGTGCGGCTTCGACTGGGATGAGGCGATGTTCCCGGACGTGACCGGCCTGCTTCGGCGGCTGCATGAGCGCGGCCTGAAGGTATGCGTGTGGATTAACCCGTACATCGGTCAGAAGAGCCGCACGTTTGACGAGGCTATGGAGAAGGGCTATCTGCTGTGCCGTCCAAACGGGGACGTCTGGCAATGGGATCGCTGGCAGCCCGGCTGCGCCGTGTACGATTTCACAAACCCGGAATGCTGCGCGTGGTATAAGGAAAAGCTCAAGGTGCTGATGCGGCAGGGCGTGGACTATTTCAAAACCGACTTTGGCGAGCGGATTCCGACCGACGTGAAGTACTTTGACGGCAGCGACCCTCTGCGCATGCACAATTATTACACGCTGCTCTATAACCGCGTGGTATATGAGGCCATCTGTGAGGAGCGCGGCAGGGAGAATGCCTGCCTGTTCGCGCGCAGTGCGACCGTCGGCGGGCAGCAATTCCCGGTGCACTGGGGCGGAGACTGCAGCTCCACCTATCCGTCCATGGCGGAATCGCTGCGCGGCGGACTGAGCCTGACCCTGTGCGGCTTCGGCTTCTGGAGCCACGACATGGGCGGCTTTGAGGGAACCGCGCCCGAGCATGTGTACAAGCGCTGGCTGGCCTTCGGGCTGCTGTCCACGCATTCCCGGCTGCACGGCAGCGATTCCTATCGCGTTCCGTGGCTGTTTGGCGACGAGTCAGTGGACGTATGCCGCGCGTTCGCCCGCCTCAAGGCGCGCCTGATGCCATATCTGTACGGACTGGCCGTGGAGGCGCACAGGGAAGGCGTTCCCGCCATGCGCGCAATGCTGATGGAATTCCCGGACGAGCTTAGCGTGGAGGACTGCGACCGGCAGTACATGCTGGGCGACGCGCTGCTGGTTGCGCCCGTAATGCGCGAGGACAATGTGGGCGAATATTGTCTGCCCCGCGGCACGTGGACGCATCTGCTTACCGGCGAGGTCAGGGACGAGCCGGGCTGGCACAGAGAGGAATACGGCTTCGACTCGCTGCCGCTGTTCGTGCGGGAAAATACGCTTCTGCCGCTGGGCGCGTGCGAGGAGCGCGCCGACTATGATTATGAAAGGAACGTCACGATGTGCCTGTACGCCCTGCGCGGCCATGCACAGCGTACCGTCTGCGACCGGCACGGCAATGAAGCGTTCACCGTTCTGGCGGAGCGGAGCGAATCGACCATTTGCATCCGCGTGGAGGGCGACGCGCCCGGTCTGCGCATTCGGCTGATGGGCATTCCCGCAGTTCGGAAGCTTTCCGGCGCGCGCATGGAATCGGAGGCGGGCGACGCATGCCTTGCGGACTGCGAAGGCGAAATCCGCATAGAGCTTTAACGCGCCCATCCTTCGCTGCGCAAAAACCGCGTCCCCCGGACTGGAGGGCGCGGTTCGCGGTTTTGGGGAAGCTATGCGTCTGTACGGGCGGAAGCAGGCTGCGCCGTGCCGCTGGCAAAGCCCTCGTAGTCGTTCAGGAACCACTCGGCATGCTTGCGGGCGTTGAGGGTCACGCTGTCGCCCTCAAAGGCGAAGGCAATGCGCAGGTTAGCAAGGTGGATGTCGATGATCTGCGTGCAGAGCATCATTTCGTTCGGCAGCCGCCACGCCACGGCGGTCAGGCTGTCATAGCCGCGCTGGCAGGGCGTGCCGATGCGGCGGCCATAGTATTCCGTCTCCGGGAACGGGCCGCGATGATAGTGCCCCGCGCCGAAGGGAAGCACGTGAACGCCGGATGCGTTTTCATATGTCAGCGTGCCGCCATCCTCGGTGAAGTCGAAGCGCAGCCGCTTCATGCCAAGGCGGTTGGCGCTCATTTCGTAGGTGCGTCCGTTGACGGCTGCCTCCATGGGAGAATGCGGCTCGCCCGGCGGCGTGGGCACGGACAGGCACCTCGTGCGCGCGATCAGCTGCGCGTGGGCGGCAGGATCCTCGGCCAGCGGCGCGGAGGCGAGATTTGGATAGATTTCCTCCCAGAACGCGTCGAAGATTGTGCACAGCGCATGAGCGTTCAGCTCGTCGTAGGCATTGGTAATCAGCGTGAGCGACTTATCCGGCAGGCACAGCGCGAACTGCCCGCCCATGCCGTGCATGGCGAAGCCGCCGTTCCGCATCGGCCAGAACTGATAGCCGTAGCCCTCGTCCGCGTCGGCATGCGCGTGGAACGCGCCGTTGTCAATCTGCTTCGCCGTCGCCTCGCGCATGTACGCCTCCGGCAAAAGCTGCTTGCCGCGATAGCTACCGTAATGCGTGCACAGGTCGGCAAATTTCAGAAATTCGCGCGCGGTCAGGCATACGCCGGAGCCGCCCCATTCGTGTCCGCAGGGCGTTTCGACGCAGAAGGCCTCCTTCGAAATGCCGATTTCGTCAAACACCGGGCGCAGCACGGACATGAATTCCTGCCCGCAGGCCTTTTGAATAATCATGCACAGCATCGTGGTGGCAGTGGTACAATAGGCGTAGACCTGCCCGGGCTTGTGGCTGACCTCGGCAGTGAAGAACGTCCTCGTCCAGTCCGGGTCGGTAGGCTGATAGGACGCGCCCGCCTCGTAGCAGGTGGCCATGCGCAGACAGTCGCGGATGGTCATTTCCTCAAGCCACGGATGCACGTTTTCCGGCGCGGCGTCCGCGAAGAAGTCCACGCAGCGATCCTCCAGACGCAGTTTGCCCTGCTCAATCAGCAGACCGACGGCAGCGGAAACGAAGCTCTTCGAGCAGGAGTATTCTCTGTGGCGGAAGCGCTCGTCAATCGGCTTCCAGTAGGCCTCGCAGACCAGCGCGCCGTTTCGGGCAATCAGCACGTCGTGCATCAGAAGCCTTGCGTTTGTCAGACGCTGAATGTATCGGTCGATTGCGCCGGACGGAATGCCCGCCGCTTCGGGCGTGCACACCGGCATGGGATTGCACTCGTTCATCATCGAATCACCTCATCCTTCCTGCCTAAGCATGGGAAAAGCCGGAGCAAGCCCTCGCAGATGCGGAGGACGCCCGGCTGGCTTTTCCGTGAAATTCAGTCGAAATAGTGGAAATTAATATAGATAGCGGGGCGAATGCCAAGGTTATTCTGCGTAGCTTCGGCACCGCTGTAGTGCAGATGGCCATTTTCGCCGACGGTCGCTGCGTTGGAGCGCGACGAACCCGCCGTGCGCAGCCACCAGATGCCATAGCCGCGGTAGTCGCCGCGCGGACTTTCCCATGCGCCGCGGCTCAGGGCATAGCGGGTGGGCGCGGTGATGCGGGTTGTGTCCTTGCCGAGATACTTCTCTACCTCGCTCGCGCTCAGCAGGAATACCTGATCGTAGGTATCCGGGCCGCTGCGCGTATTGTAGCTGGCGTTGCGCGAGTTTTCATGCTTCATGTTGAGCACATACGGGCGTTCTTCTTCATTGAACGCGGCGTTCAGAAACTCGTCGTTCAGCCATTCGCGGATGGAGCTTTTGGCCCAGCTGGTTTCGCCGCTGTCGCTGTTGTAGGGCTGCACGTCCAAAATGTAGCGGGAAACCGCCAGCACGGTGCTCCCCCTGCGCCACAGAATGACCCATTCAATCGGCTCCAGACCGTTGTCCGGATTGCCGTCCTGCTCGTAAGCGCCGAACTTGAACGTGCCATCAAGGCTCGACACATCGACCTCGACGGACGTGTAAAGCTCGCCCGGAATTTCGGTGCGAACGGTAGGCGCGGGCGTGGCCTCCGATTCGGGCACCGGCGTAGGCGTAATGGGTACCTCGCCCTGCTTCAGCTCACACTTTGTGCACACGCCGTTTTCAAACGTATGCTTCTCGTTCACGCGCACCTCCTGCGTGCGCAGAAAGTGCTTGCCGCAGTCCGAGCAGCAATAGTCTACCCAGCTATATTTTTCGTGCTCCTTTTCGCTTACGGGCGTATAGTCCTCCCCCTGAATTTCGTCCAGCTCACGGTGTGCGCACGGCGTTTCCTCCGCGGCGGCGCATCCGTAAACCAGCGTCAAAAGCGCGAGCAGCAGCGCACAGACGGCGCGCGGATTTGTCCTTCTCATGGAATCCCTCCCCCGGTTTCCGTATGCGGCGCGCCTTGCCGCGCGCCGGGCTTGCGAGACCATTATAGCGCATAGGCGGGAGGCTTGTCAAATTTTCCGAGTCTCAGGACTCAAACTGCGCCTGATACAGCCTCTTATAGAAGCCGCCCTTCGCCATCAGCTCGTCGTGTGTGCCCTGCTCCACGATGTCGCCGTGGTCGAGCACCAGAATGTTGTCGGCGCTCTGAATCGTGGACAGGCGGTGGGCAATGACGAAGCAGGTTTTGTTCTTCATCAGCTGAAGCATGGCGTCCTGAATGTGAATCTCCGTCTGCGTGTCCACGTTGCTGGTGGCCTCGTCCAGAATCAGCATGCTTGCGTCCAGCAGCATGGCGCGCGCAATGGTCAGCAGCTGCTTTTGTCCCTTGGAGATATTTCCGCCGTTTTCGGTGAGCACGGTATCGTAGCCGTCGGGCAGCTGCTCGATGAAATACGAAATGCGTGCCCGCTCTGCCGCGCGCTTCACGTCCTCAAGCGTGGCGTTCGGGTTTCCGTAGGCGATGTTTTCATAGACCGTGCCGCCGAACAGCCATGTATCCTGCAGAACCATGGCGAAGTTCTTGCGCAGACTTTTGCGCGTGTATTTCTCAATCGGTCGGCCATCGATCAGAATTTCGCCGCCCAGCCGGTCGTAGAAGCGCATCAGCAGGTTGATGATCGTCGTTTTGCCCGCGCCGGTCGGGCCGACGATGGCAGTTACGCTGCCGGGCTTCGCCACAAGGCTCAAATCGTGCAGGATGACGCGATCCTTCACATAGCCGAAGGATACGTTCTTCATCTCCACAAGCCCCTGCGCGTTTTCAAGCTCAATGGCATCGGGCGCGTCGGGCGTTTCGGGCGGCTCGTCGATCAGCCGGAACACGCGCTCGCCCGCCGCCAGTGCGCTCTGCAGCTCCGCAATGATGTTTGCCACCTCGTTGATGGGGCCGGAAAACTTGCGCGAATACAGCACGAACGACGAAACATTGCCCAGCGACATATGCCCGCCCAGATACAAAAGCGCGCCGAACACGCTCACCAGCGACAGCGACAGGTTGTTGACGAAGCCGACGGACGGGCCAGTGATGGAGCCATAGTATTCGCTCTTGTAGTAGGCCTGCACGGCCTCCTCGTTCTTTTTGTCGAAGCGGTCGATGGTATATTCCTCGCGGTTATAGGCTCTGGCGGTTTTCAGCCCCGACAGCATCTCCTCGACAAAGCCGTTCAGCTCGCCCAGCTTGCGTGAGCGCGCGCGGAACAGCGGCCGCGTGCGGCTGGTAATGAAGCGCGTGATGAACACGGAAAGCGGAATCGTGACCGCAAATACCAGAATCAAAAGCGGCGAAATGGTGAGCATCATGTACAGCGAGCCTACGACCGTCACCACGGAGGACAGAATCTGCACCACGTCATGCGCCAGCGAGGTAGACAGCGTGTCGATGTCGTAGGAGATGACGGACAGAATGTCGCCGATGGCGTGGCGGTCAGTAAACCCAACCGGCAGCCGCGAGATGCTTTGGAACGCGTCGCAGCGCATCGTGGAGACGATTTTCTGCGACAAACGAACCATGTACACCGAAATCAGAAAGCTGAGTCCGGCCGAAACGGCATAAAAGGCCAGCATCAAAAGCGCATAGCGGTATACGCTCGGGAAATCGACGCGCTCGCCGCCGGTAATTGCGTCGATGGCCGCGCCGGAAAGCCGGGGGCCGAGCAGCGCCAGCACATTGGATAGCAGCGAAAGCACCAGCACGGCGAACATGCCGAAGCGGTAGCGATACAGGTATTTCCATAGATTGCGCAGGACGTACCGGACGTCGTGCGTGTGATTGTCCTCAACGTGCGTTTTCACGCCGCCCATTGGTGAACGCGGAGGCATCAGGCCATCCCTCCCATCTGCGTTTCGGCGATCTGCTGGTAGTCCGGGCTGGTTTTCATCAAAAGGTCATGCGGCCCCTGCGCAAGGACACGCCCCTCGTCCAGCACGATGATTTCCGTCATGTGCGCAATGGACGATACGCGCGAGGCAACCACGATGGACGTGGCGTTCCCGTGACCGGTTCGCAGCGCCGCGCGCAGGTTCGCATCGGTTCGATAGTCGAGCGCGCTGGAGGCATCGTCCAGCAGCAGAATTTCCGGGTTCCCGGCCAGCGCGCGGGCAATCAGCAGCCGCTGGCGCTGTCCGCCGGACAGGTTTGTTCCCTGCGAATTCAAATGCGTGTTCAGTCCGTCCGCCAAATCAAGCAGATACGCCGCCTGCGCGCTGTGCACCGCCCGATCTATGTTTTCCTCCGAAATCTCCCGTCCCAGCCCGATGTTTTCCCGCGCGGTGTCGGCATAGACCACGTCGGACTGGAACGTGACGCCGAACATGCGGTGCAGCCGCTCGGCAGGAATCTGCTTGATGTTTACGCCGTCGATCAGAATTTCGCCCTCGTCCACGTCATAGAAGCGCATCAGCAGAAGCAGAATCGTGCTCTTGCCGGAGCCGGTCGCGCCGATCAACCCCAGCGATTCGCCGCGCTTCAGCCGGAAGCTGATGTTTGAAAGCGTGGGCTTGCGCTTGTTGTAGGAAAAGGTGACGTTTCGAAATTCGATGTGATACGGGCTTTGGAGCGAGTCCTCGGCAGGCAGCACGACAAGATCCTCCGGGGCGTTCAGCACCTCCTCAATTCGATTTGCCGAGGCGCTGGCACGGGATACGATCACGAAAATGCGCGACAGACCCAGCATGCCGTTGGAAACGATGGTGAAATAGTTCAAAAACGCCATGATCTTGCCCGGCTTCGTAAGCCCCCACTCCACGCGGTATGCGCCCACGATCAGCACCACGACCAAGCCAAGATTGAGAAACAGCGTGGTGAACGGCGACGAAAGGCTCATTACCGTGTTGGCGCGCACGTTGTCGGCGGCGGCAAGGTCGGACTGTCTGCGGAAGCGGTCGTTTTCGTAGCCGCCCTTGGACAGCGCCTTGATCACCCGCGCGCCGGTGATGTTTTCACGCACGATGCGCACAAGCCCGTCCAGCGATTCCTGAAGCCTTCGAAACAGCGGAATTCCCTTCACGGAGACAATCGTCACCGATATGCCGATCAGCGGCATGGTAGCCAGCAGCACCAGCGCCATCGGCACATCCTGAAACATGGTAATGACGATGCCGCCAAGCAGCAGAATCGGCGCGCGCACGCCCAGCCGCTGAACCATGCCAACCATCTGGTGCACGTTGTAGGTATCCGTCGTCAGGCGGGAAACCAGAGAGGGTACCGAAAACGCGTCCACCTGCGCGCCGGACAGATAGGCAATGCGCGCATACAGGTCATGACGCACCGAGCGCGTCACGTCGCGCGCAACGGCGGCAGACTTGCGGTTGGCCGTCACGTTGCCTGCGACGCACAGCAGCGCAAAAAAGACCATCGCGCCGCCCCAGAGGAAAATTTTTCCCACGTCTTCCTGAGGAACAACGTCGTCGATGATGTAGGAAAGCAGCCAAGGAAGCATCAGCTCGCTGGCGGCGCCGACCAGCTTGATCAGCATGGCGACCACGACGCGCCCGGTGAGCGGGCGCACGTATTTCAAAATCGTTCTCATGCTATTCGTTTACTCCTCCCGGCTCGTGATTCATGGCCTCCATGGCGTTGTCGCACAGCCGCTTCAGAAGCTCGGACGCAGCCTCCTTGTCCGCCTCCGAAAAGCCCTCGGTGATGCGCAGCCGCCATTCGCGCTTCATTTCGCGAATCAGCGCCACGACCGGCTCCGCCTTTTCCGTGGCATACAGCCTTTTGACCCGGCCGTCGCATTCATCCGGCACGATGGTTACATAGCCCTCGTCAGCCAGCTTCTTAACCGCCCGCGCACTGGTGCCGTTGTCGAATACCGCCGTCTGCGCCAGCCTCGTTATCGCAATGCCGGGGCAGCGGGCGATTCGGTCAAGAAAATACTGCTGTCCCGCGCCGATGCCCGTGTCCTTCAGGCGCTCGTTGAAGTATGCCTGCGTCAGGCGATAGAAAATGGAACCGTATTTCAGCAGGTGATAATGCTTTCCCGTCTGTTCCATGCGGATGCTCCTTTGTGTATGGATACCTTCATTGTCAAATACTCATTATACGCAAAATAGTTGCGTTTGCAAGTAAATTTTCCTTGCGAACGCAACTATTTCCAAATTCGACAAAAAATTGAACCAAATACAGAGGGCATACGTCCAAAGAACAGGAAAACCCAAAGGGGGCGAAAAGCATGAAGAAACGGATCTCAATGGCACTGGTTCTTGCGCTTCTGTCCGTGGTGTTTGCCGCGGCGGGAATGGCGGAGACGCTGCGCGGCACGGTTCGCACGCCCACGTCCGACGGCACGGTGTACGTTCGCACGCAGGCGGGCGAGGGAAAACCGGTTGCCGGTGTGGCTCGCAATGGGGATTCGCTGGTGATTCTGAAAAAGGGAAACACATGGCACAAGGTGCGCGTGGTTCGCACGGGCGTCGAGGGCTGGATCTACGGCCAATATGTCCGCTTCACGACAACCTCGGTCAATACCGACAGCGAATGGGGCGGCAACTCCGGCCTATCCGCCGATGACTGGAGCAGCGGCCGCAGCTATACGCGTGATGCCTCCGTAACCGATACGGACTCGGTGGTAAACGTGAATGCCTATGTAACCTCGTCCGATGGCTACGCCAACCTGCGCTGGGCGCCCAGCTTGGACAGCGGCATTATCGATGAAATCGCCGCCGGGACGATGGTGTGGGCACTTGAGCGCAACGGCAGCTTCTATCGCTGCTGCACCCGAGACGGTCGAATCGGCTACATCCATAAAAATCTTTTGCAGCTGAAGAGCACTGCCGACGGCGTGTGGAACAAAACCGGCGTGATTCGTTCCTCCGACGGCACTGCCGTCGTTCGCAGCCGCGCGAGCAAATCCGGTCAGGCGCTGTACGAGCTGAAGGTTGGAGACCGCGTGCGCATCGGCGACTCGTCCGGCGAGTGGCTTCGCCTGAGCGGCGACGGCGCCTACGTGTACCGCACGCTGGTACGCTTTCTTTCCGGCGCCGAAACCACCGGCAATGTGAACGTTCGCAAGGGCCCCGGCACAAGCTACAGCATTCTGCGCACCCTGTCCGAGGGCGAAGCCGTAACCCTTCTGGCAACCGACGGAAATTTCTGCCGCGTGGACACCGGAGAGGAAATCGCGTACGTAAGCCGGAAATACCTTCGATACTGACCCTCCTAA
>CAZMGO010000077.1:0-10626 GCA_964565845.1 uncultured Oscillospiraceae bacterium
GCGGATCGTCATCCCATTCGGGCGGGTTGTCGTTGTCGATGATTTCTCCATCCTGATCGTACAGCCAAATTGGGTACGTGTTGTACTCCAGCATCAAACGAATCGTCTTTATCATGACCGAGCCTCCTTCATACTTTTGGGATTTGCACTGACAATGTAACCGTTATCTCCTACTTGAACAGCAACACGTTGTCTAACTCCGTGATAAGTAAACTCATATATGATACGAGGATTCCTCTTGCCCTGTATTCCAACAATATTTCCTTGGTATACTGCTTCTAAAACATAGTTTGGAATATCGTCGTTTGATATTCCCTTTTCACTGAACTGAGAACCATGTCTAGTCACAATATGCATCAATCCAGCCTTGTTGTTTC
Source organism: uncultured Oscillospiraceae bacterium (assembly GCA_964565845.1). Classification (GTDB taxonomy): domain Bacteria; phylum Bacillota; class Clostridia; order Christensenellales; family Aristaeellaceae; genus SFHK01. The sequence goes on from CAZMGO010000077.1 coordinate 378, forward strand.
CTGTTTCCATCCAAATAATTTTTCCACCAGGCTCGCGAGTTATCATCAGGACATTTTCAGGCGAGATTTTTTCTCCGGAATCAATAACCTCAGCAATAAGTGCTTTTAAATTATTGCTTGTGCCGGAAAAGAGATGTGAATCTCCTTTGCTCATCTAAATCTCCTCCCTTCAAATGCCTTAGCCGTCTTGCTTTGGAAGGAAACGATCTCTATACCACTCTCCTTCAACTGATTGAAACACTCGTATTCTGCAGAACCGTACACAACGATCGTTGTTGGTTGCAGCGTCTTCACCATTTCGTACAACCCATTAACAAAGCGCTGACGATCCGCAAGTCTTCGGGGACTTCCTCCCACAGTTCCGATTGCAACAATGCTATTCTTTGGGATTCCCGCGAAGCAATATCGATAGCTTTCCGGAGTACCCCAGCGCACATTGTTGATGACGGCAATTCCCTGACGGCCAAGCCAATATCCGTATAGCCGCATACGGTATGTGGCATAGATCTTGATTGCCTCAGGAAAGTCTTGATACGTCGAAAAATCCGGTGTAATGACTCCGGAAAAATGCCTCAATACATTCAAGGCATACTTCCAATCGTGCCAAATTCCTCTTGGTCCGTCAAATTTGAAATCGTCCATATAGAAGCACACAAATGCCTCATGATGAAACGCTTTCTCGTACTGCGCTCTACGTTTCCTGTAAACGGTTTTTGCCTCATCCCACGTAATGATGGAGGTGGGAACAGTTGCGGCTGTAGTCGGACAAAACGGAATATCGTAGTCGCAGAAGATGGCATCCTCTGCCATATGGGCATTCCAAATGTCCTTCAAACCGACACGGGGAACAGGTAATTGGGGTAAGCCTAACACACCCGAAGTAATTTTCACTTCAGCCATTGTAAAACCTCGCAATCTATGCAAATTAGCGGTTGACATTGATTGCAGGAAGCGGTAGAATGGCTACGGATAAGTGTCATTCTGACGCTCCTGCAGTACTGGAACGGCAATTCTGGAACTGCACTACCGATAACTGCCACGGCAATGGTCAGTTATCGGTTTTTTGATCGATCAAGCTACACCACTCCTCTCTAAAAGAAATCCCTCGCATCCATACCTCAATCCCATGTGTAAACAACCATAGGCTACCTAAAGTACGTTTGCAGCGATAATTTCTTCTGTCCCTCATTATAGCATAACAGCTCACAATATCCAAAATTTTACGTCCTTCCGAACGTTATATTTGCGTTATTTCTATTCATTTACTATGGATATTCTCCATTTGTTTTTATCAGCCGCCAAAGGCGTACCGCTTTCTGTGAATGGCACAAGTACGCTTATATTTTGCTGTTTGCCGTGTTCCAGAAGCATTTCGTCGTTTCCGGCCTGTCGGAGGGCTCCGTGAAGGGCTGACGGCACGCCAACTGCGCCTTGAGCCGCCGGGCGGGAGGCCTTCCTCCCTGCCCGGCGGCTCATGGAACTCTATTCAGATGATCGCGGCAAACGAATCTGCCGTTATTCAATACACTTCTCTTTCATGAATGACGCGCCGCTCCCGTTCCGCGTTTTTTTCGGCCTCGGAAGCCTCTGAAAGCGTGCTCGTTCGAGCCTGCCGCAATTCAGAATACGCGCTTCTCCCAGCTTCCAACCCGCTCCCTGCGAGCACCTGCGCTGCCAACCTTGAAGAAGTCCGCAAACGCGCGGTATTCTCCGGGTTCTCTTCTCGGAAGCGTAATCCGATAGAAATGGCAAGTCACGTGATAGGCAAACTGGTTTTTGATGACCCTGATTGTGAACCACCTGCCCCGATTCATCTCCTGAATCACAAGGCTTGTGAATCCGATGACCCATGCCGGATGCGTGTCTCCAATAATCGTCGAAACGACGGTTCCGTTTCCCTCCCATGCAATGCTTACCCTTGCTTCATTTGCGAACGACCTCTGATACAGAATCGACCTTCCGCCATTCTGTATTGCCGTGGCCGTCCAGTACGCCGGAGGCCGCCCTTGTGCCTCCGTGCCCTCGAACCACGTCACCTTCATTTGTTTTCTCCTCCGTTTCTGCGCTTGTTGAATTCTGTATGATTTCGTCGAGATCATACACTGTATTATGTCACAACTCGTGCATTAGTAACGCTTTTCCGCGTAAAAAATATGTTTTTTCTGAGTCTTCCTTTTTCCCAAAAGGTGTCCACTATTCACACACATTGAATACTTCCTTCGTGAATCATCCGTTTTTTATCGCAAAAAGCAGCCGACCGAGTTTCCTCGATGGCTGCTCCTGCCGCAGGCAGGCATTGTCTGTCGATCGTTTTCCTTCGTTCAGTCCTTCGGACGGCTGCCGCCCAGTCTCTCCGGCTGATTGACCATGCTGTCCGCCTCGGTAATCTCGCGAATCACGCGGCAGGGATTTCCGGCGGCAAACGTGCGCGGCGGAATGGAACGGGTTACGACGCTGCCTGCGCCGATGACGCAGCCGTCCCCAATCGTGACGCCGGGACATACCACGACGTTCGCGCCCAGCCACACATCGTTTCCGATGGTCACGGGCTTCGCATAGCACAGATGCCGCTCCTCCCCGTCGGCGGCAATCATGGTGCGCCGCTCCCCGGCAAGCATCGGGTGAACCGGCGTTACGATGGTTACGTTCGGACCGAAATTGCAGTCGTCGCCGATGGTAACCTCCGCGTCATCCTGAATGGTGAGGTTGAAGTTTCCAAAGAACCTTCGGCCGATTTTCGTGTGCACGCCGTAATGCAGCCACACGGGGCCCTGAATCGCTATGCCCTCCCCCATTTCACTCAGCATCTGCCCAAGCAGCGCCATGCGCTTTTCGGTTTCGTGCTCATAGGTGGCGTTGTAGTCCAGATTCAGGTTGTGCGTGCGCAGCTTCATGCGCTTCAGCTCCGGGTCGGCCGGGCAGAACAGCAGCCCCTTCCGAATTCGTTCCTCTTCTCTCATCGCTTTTTCTCCTTTGCCGGTTGTATTCCGTTTTTCAAAAATGCCTTCCGCGCGGATTGCAGGGCTGAAGCATCCGTCACGGGTCGGGCTGCTCCTTGCGGGTAATGGGAATGGGCGCGTAGACATCCGGACGGGTTGCATAGATGCCCGCCCGGCAAAGCTGACCGGAGCCAGTCGCGCCCTCGCGGGAGCCGTCCATCGCAGGGTCGGCATATTTCAGGAAGAACTCGTTCAGCCGGCGGCGCATCTCCGTCACGCGCGCCGCGTTCTGCGGAACGTCCACCACATTGTGCTCCTCCTCCGGGTCGTTTGCCAAATCAAACAGCGCGTGCGGCCCAAAGGGATAGCGATGCACATACTTCCATTCCCGGGTGCGCAGCATCCGTACAGGGCCGTATTCATCCACGATTACCACGTTCTCGCGCCCCGCCTCGCCCCGAAGCGCCGGCAGAAAGCTCACGCCGGGCAATCCCTCCGGAACGTCGCCGCCCACAAGCTCCGCCAGCGTGGGATACAAATCGCAGGCACTGACCATTGCGTCGATGACCGCGCCGGGCTGTGCTGTCAGCGGCGGATAGCGCAGCAGGAAGGGCACCTTCACCGCGGTGTCATACATATTGCAGGGGAACGTGCCGTTTCCCTTACCCCATATGCCGTGGTGCCCCATGCTCATGCCGTTGTCCGACGTGAAAATCACAAGCGTATCCTCCAGAAGCCCACGGCTCTCCAGCGCTTCCAGTATGCGGCCAATGCCCTCGTCCATCGCGGAAATCGCCGCAAAATAGCCGCGCAGGTTTTCGCGGCGGCGCGCCGTGCCATACACCGGGCCGGTCACCATATCCGGGTCGTCGGGCACATCCGGGATGCTTTCAAACGCGCATGCATCGTAGTAGTCAATCCACTTCCTCGGATGCTCCTTTTCTCCCCATGGCGCATGCGGCGCCGTGTAGTGCACGCTGAGATAGAACGGCTCGTCCTGCCCGGCGAAGCGTTCAATGTCCGCGCAGGCGCGCTCGGTAATCAGGTCGGTGATGTATTCGCCGTGGCGCACGGTAATGCCGCCGTTCTCGACCACGTCCGGATGATAATAGAAGCATCCGCCCGCGCCGAGGGTGAACCATTCCGAAAATCCATGCTGCGGGCGCACGCTGTCGCCCAGATGCCATTTTCCGCTGAGCGCACAGGTATAGCCCGCCTTCGAAAGCATGTCGGTATAGGCAGGCATGCCCTCCAGATAGGCGATGGGCTCGGTCTCGTCCGCATAGCCGCCGTAGGGATTTTCCCTGCCCGCGTCGGCGAAGCGCTTCGCGTCCACGTTGCCGGAGCGCAGCCAGTCGTGCACGCCATGCGCGGAAGGCATGCGCCCGGTCAGAAGCGAGGCGCGCGCCGGAGAGCAAACGGGCGACGCGCAATAAAAATTCGAAAACCGCGCGCCCTCCCGCGCCAGTCGGTCGAGATTGGGCGTATACAGCTCAGGTGTTCCGGCGCAATGCATCGCCCACGCGCCCTGATCGTCGGAAAGAATCAATACGATATTCGGCATTCGACGCTTGCAGTTCATAACGTCATACCCCCCTCTCGTTGATGCTTCCATTATATACGATGCGCCGCGCTTTCGCAAGCTGCATCTGCGCGCCATAAAATCGCACGGATTCGCACTTGAGAATGAAGACCATTTGTGATACAATATTCAAAAATCACCTTCTGGAGGAAACTGTCCCTTGAAATGTCCCAGATGCGGTTCCACGCTGAGACCGTCTATGGACGCCTGTCCGCACTGCGGCCTGCCGCTGATTTCCACCGATAAGGCGCAGATGGATCAGCCTCTTCCCGTGCGCACGCTGATTGTGCGCACGCTCATCGTGCTGCTTGGCATTCTGGTCACGGCAGCGCTGTTTACCTTTGCCGGCGTGCGCGTTTACTACTGGCGCGACGCCAAGCGCCTTGAGCGCGACTATGTGAACCATACCATCGAGCTGATTACGATGGACAACGGCGTGCAGGGGCATGCCATCTCGTTCTTCGGCAAGGATGGCGACAGCGTATACATCGAGGAGCTGGGCAAGAGCTACCAGTACATCGGCGGCGTGGCGCGCGTGGAATTCGCCGATTACATCTGGTTTGATTCCGACCCCGAGGACATCGAGAGCGCGGAGCTGACAATTTCTCCGGTGCATATCAGCGCAACCGGACGGAAAACCCGTCTGCCCGCATTCTCGATCAACGTGCCCGTGCCGGAGGCGCCGATCACGATTACCAGCCCCACGACCGAGCGCGTGGACGTGATTACCTCGCTGGCCGCGATCAATCTGAACGTCGTGTACGGCAGTCAGGTAATCATCAACGGTGAGGACGTTACCAGCAAGGTAGACCGCAGCGGCGCGCTTTCGCTGAACGTGAACGTGTATCCGATCGGCGACAACAACATTTCCATCATCGTGCGCACCGACCACCATAAGGAGGCGCGCCGCGATCTGGTTTTCTTCCGCAGCGAAATGGAAATCAACCTGGAGCTTGCCACCTCGGTCGGCTACACCAGCACGCTGAACTATATGACCATCGTGGGCAAAACCGATCCCGGCGCATGGGTCACCGTGGACAGCAACTATGACCCGTCCAGTCTGGTCATCGATCAGGAGACAGGCGAATTCTCGTTTAAGGCGAAATTCTCCAGCTATGGCGACAATATCGTGTCCTTCCGCGCCTCCATGGAGGGCAAGCGCGACTCCACGATTTCCTTCTACGTGAACTACCTGCCCGCCAAGGCGGAATATTCGCGCAACGCATGGGCAATGGACTACAAGCAGCTGCGCGTAATCTACGAGCAGTGGAAGGGTCGCGTGTTCCTGTGCAACGGCAAAATTGTGGACATGTACTACGAGGGCGACAAGCAGTTCGCCGTCATGGACGTCGGCACGGAGGAGCAGCAGCTGATCATCCTTGAAAATCAGTCCGACATCGGCTCGTTCAACGTCGGCGGAAAATACTCCGTGTATGCCGACGTGGCGGGACGCCTGTTCTACAAGGACGGCTACAATCCCTACCTGATCGGTCGCTACGCCACCGAAACCACGGACGACTGAGCCTGTCTTCGGTCTTCCGACAGTCTGCGCCTCCGACACAAGCCCGTGCCGGAGGCCTTGCTTGCATATTCATCATAAATTTCATTGCCATTCGCAAGTCTACACGGTATAATAGGAATTCACGACACATCAGGAGGTGACACCATGCCGGCACACACGCATCCTGCCTACCGGGAGGAAAAGGAGCATCTGGACTGCACGCTGAAGGCGGTGGACGCGGAGCTGAAATACGCGCAGACCGAAAAGCAGTCGGCCGAGGCCGAGCTGAAATACGCCCGCGCCTTTGACCCAGACAAACTGCCCATTCGCGAAATCCTGTTTGTAAAGGCCGTGCAGACGGAGAGGAACATGGCTCTCGCACGCCGCAAGCCCTATTTCACCCGCATCAATTTTACCGAGCGCGGCAAGGACGAGCGCGTATATTACATCGGAAAATACGGCGTGATGGACTCTGCCTCGCTGGAAAGCGTCGTCATCGACTGGCGCGCGCCGCTGGCAAACCTCTATTATTCCGGCCAGCTCGGCCACGTTGAATATACCGCGCCGGACGGAGAGGTATCGGGGGAGCTGACGCTCAAGCGGCAGTTTGACATTCTGGACGGCGAAATTCTTTCCATTTTTGATACCGACATCGTGTCGCAGGACGCCTATCTGCAATCGGCGCTGAACGCCATGAACGGCGAGCGCCTGAAGGAAATCGTGACCACGATTCAGGCGGAGCAGAACTATGTGATTCGCTATCCGCTGCGCCAGTCGCTGATTGTGCAGGGCGTGGCCGGCTCCGGAAAAACCACCATCGCGCTGCACCGCATCGCCTACCTTCTGTATGCGTTTCGCGACCAGCTTCGCCCGGAAACCATGCTCATTCTCGCGCCCAACCCGCTGTTTCTGAACTATATCGCGGGCGTTCTGCCTGATCTGGGCGTGGAGCGCGTGAATCAGACCACGTTTTCGCTTCTGATGCGCGACCTGCTGGGAAAGGCGCTCGGAAGGCTGGAGCTTTCCGACCGCACGGAGGCCGTGCTTAGCCTGCCCGCAGCGGAGCGCGAGGCCTTCGCCGCCATCGCCCGCTTTAAGGGCTCCCTGCGGCTGAAGCGCATGCTGGAGGATTTCTTCCGGCGCTATGAAGCGAATTTCGCGCCCGAGGACGGCATTGCCTTCGGCCCCGTGAGGCTGTACGACAAGGAGGAGCTGGATCGCTTCCTGCTTGTGGACGAAGCGCCCTTCCCCATGGCGCGGCGCGTTGCGGAGTTTGAAAAGCAGCTGAAAAACCGCGTCGGCGCCGCCGTCCGCCGCCTGCAAAGCTGGTTCCGCGACGAATGCGACCGCCGCGCCGCCCTCCTGCGCAAGCAGATTTCCGACCCCGCGGAGCAGAAGGCGCGGCTTGCGCGGCTGTATCAGAGCCGGGATGAGCGCATCCGGCAGATTGACGACGAGGTGAAGCCGTTTCTTCGCGCCACTCTCGCGTCTCTCCCCTCCACGGAGCCGCTGGCGCTGTATCGCGCCTTCTGGGAGGAAGCGCTCGCGCACACGAGCGACGCAGCCGTCCGAGCCGCCGCCGAGCGCACGCTTTCGCGCATGAACGCAAGGCAGCCGCTGGAGGCGGAGGACGCTGCGCCCATCGCCTATCTCGCCATGCGTCTTTTGCCGCTGAAGCGCCTTGACATGCGTCATGTAGTCATCGACGAGGCGCAGGACTTCAATCCCTTTGAAATTTCGCTTCTGTCCGACCTGATGCCCGCCGCCACGTTTACCATCGTCGGCGACCTGATGCAGGGCATTCACGGCTGGCGCGGCCTGCAAAGCTGGGACGAGCTGAACGGCGTTCTGAAGGGTGCCTGCGCGCGGCACGAGCTGATTACCAGCTATCGAAGCACTGTCGAAATCATGGATGTGGCGCTCACCGTCGCGCGCAGCCGCCCGGTCGCCGGGCAAACGGAGGCGCGCGCCGTCATTCGGCACGGTGAAGCGCCCGTCCTCCTGCCGTTTTCCGGAGAGGAGGAGCAGACGCGGCGAATCGTTGAGCAGATTGACGACTGGACGAAGGCCGGTATGCGCGTAATCTGCGTGATTGAGCGCTATGCCTCCCGCGCCAATGCACTTGCTGCCCGTCTTCCCTCCCGCCTGAATGCGCGCGTGCTGAATACCGAGGCTACGGAGTATGCCGGCGGCGTATACGTCGCGCCCGCCTCGGCCGTGAAGGGGCTTGAGTTCGACGGCGTAATCCTTGCCGACGCAGGCGAAGACGCCTACCCGGACGACGACCTGAACGCCCGTCTGCTCTACGTAAGCCTGACGCGCCCGCTTCACCGGCTCGCGCTTCTGTATTCCGGCGCGCGGACAAAGCTTTTGAATTGACAAATTCTTTATATCACGCACACAAAATCTGTGCTATAATAGACGGGGCTGCCCACGAAACGGAAGGGCGCATCCTATGGGAGGGACTCCATATTGAGATTTGAGACAAATCGACGCTCGTCCGGCTCAATCGACGGCGACTGGATCGGCATTGCCATTCTTTTGATGATTCCCTACGCGCGAATCATCGGCGTGTTTATGCTGCTGAAAAAAGCACGCCGCATGTTCGGCCTGAGCGACCGGCTGATGCGCTGGGTGTATCTGCTGGCCGTTCTCGTGCTGTTCGGCTCCGTCGGCGAAATCTTCGGAAGCCTGCTTAAGTTCGTTCTGCCGGTGAGCGGCGTGGCGGCGCTCTTCCTCGTGGCCGCATGGCTGATGCGCCAGCGCGAGGGCAAATACGGCGATTACACCGCCTGCATCGGCGACAGCGCCAGCTACAGCCTCGACGCGCTGATGAGCGAAATGGGCGTAAGCGAAAAGCGGCTGCGCCGCGACATTGCCGGCATGAAGAAAAAGGGGCTTCTCTCTGCCGAGGCCTACATCGACGAGGGGCGCCGTTTGCTGATTCTGCGCCGCGAGGGCAAGCCTGCGCCCGAGGCGTCAAGGCCGCGTCCCTCCGAAGCGCCGATTGACGCCGAGGCAAACGAATACCGCGAAATCATTCTGGAAATTCGCGCGCTGAACGTAGCCATCGACGACGAGGAGGTTTCCCGCAAGATCGACCGCATCGAGGAAATCACCGCCAACATCTTCCATCTGGTGGAGCAGAAGCCGGAGCGCAAGGCGGACATTCAAACCTTCATGGAATACTACCTGCCCACGACGCTGAAGCTGCTTAGGCAGTATGCGCGGCTTGAGCATCAGCCCTCGGGCGGCGAAAACATCGTCTCGTCCCGCGCGCGCATCGAAAGCATTCTGGATAAGCTCGTCGCCGGGTTTGAAAAGCAGCTCGACATGCTGTTCAGAAGCGACGCCATCGACATCACCAGCGACATTAAGGTGCTTGAAAAAATGATGGAGATGGACGGCCTTACCCGGTAATCCCCGCAAAAACGCCCGTGCACACGGCTCATAAGCGAGCGGCGCACGGGCATTTTTTCGTCAATAGGTTACCTCCGTCGGGGGATTGCAGAGCTTGCAGGCACTTTTTCCGGCCTGCAGCGCCTGCTGCAGGGTGACATGCGGCGTCTTGCCCTCATAAACATAGCGGCAGCCCGCCAGATGATAGTATAGGCCGTTGTCGTTGCAATAAACCATGTACGGCTGCGGCGTGGGCGTCGGCTCGGAGATGAGCGAGCTGGTTTCCTGCGCGTCGATCACCAGCTGCGCCGTGTCCGGCACGTCCGCAGGCTTCAGCGGGCCCAGCATCTTTCGGCTGTTCTGCTCCGCCACAATCTCGACGCCGCCCACCTCCTGATAGGAGGAAATCGGCTTCAGCACCACCAGCGTACAGGCAATCACCGCCGCAAACACGACGGATATCGCCGATTTCAGCCATTTCGACCAGCCGCAATCCTCCGTCCACATCAGATACAGCCCCACCGGAAATGCGAAAACGATCAAAAGCGTCAGCTTCAGACTGCCGTTTTCCTCCCGTATCCAGCTGTATCCGCCGCGCGAACGGCGATAGTAGTTCTTCTTCATTTGCTTTTCCTTCCGGTATCCATGCTTTCGCGTTTATTGTAGCCCTTTTCGCTCCGCTTGTAAAGTGCCTTTTGATAAAAACTGCCGTGCGGGCGTGCCGCCGATGCTTGCCGCTCATACCTTCGATTTTCATGCGCGCGCCGGATGGCGTAAAATAGTCCTGGGGAAAAGAAACGGAAGAACCGGAAGCCCGAGAGCGCCAGC
>CAZMGO010000078.1:0-10526 GCA_964565845.1 uncultured Oscillospiraceae bacterium
TTTCGGGAAAACAGCAACGAGGAATGGCTGGAAAGGTATACGCCGGAATTTCCCTATCAGAGGTCGCGGGCGCATCTGAACAGCATAGATGTGTTCTGGCACTGGCATGGCGCGGTGGAGCTGTTTTATATGGAAAGCGGGTCGCTGGAGTACTTCACGCCGCGGGGGCGCACGTTCTTCCCGGAGGGGTCGGGAGGACTGATTAATTCCGACGTTCTGCACCGAACGACGCCGCAGAGCCGGGAACGGGAAACGGTGCAGCTTTTGCATTTATTCGATGCGTCGCTGCTGGCGGATCACGCGGGCGGACGAATCATGCGTCGATATATTCTGCCGCTGATTTCGCCCTCGCGCCCGGAGGTGCTGGCGCTTTCTCCGGAGAACCCCGCGCACGCGGAGACGCTGAAAAGGCTGCGCGCGTCGTTTGCGCTTTCGGAGGACGAGCTTGGCTATGAGCTGAAGCTGCGCGAGGCGCTGACGGGCATATGGCTCGACCTGTTCCGGCTGTTTCCTGCGGATGCGGAGCGCCGCGGCGACGGGAATGGGGCGCTCAAGCCGATGATGAGCTACGTTCAGGAGCACTACGCCGAGCCTATCCGAATTCGCGATATGGCTGCGGCTGGGTTTGTGAGCGAGAGGGAATGCTTTCGCGCGTTTCATGACGCGCTGCGAACCTCCCCGCTGGAATATGTGACGGACGTTCGCCTGCGCCACGCATGCATGCGGCTTGCGAAGGGGAATGAGTCCATAACGGGAATTGCGCTTGCCTGCGGCTTTGGAAGCGCCAGCTTTTTCGGCAAGGTTTTTCGCGCGCACTTCGGAACGACGCCGACGGCGTACAGACAAAGCTGGCAGAATACTACCAAATAGCGGCACGATAGGTCTATCGGGAAGAGCTTCGAATGCGGTAAAATGCCATTGTAACGGCACGATATTCGCGATTCGGAGGGATAATCCATGGCAAATCGTGATTTGACGAAGGGGGAGCCTGGCAGAATTCTTCGAACGTATTGTCTGCCGATGTTTGGAAGCGTGTTCTTCCAGCAAATGTATAATCTGGCAGACAGCTTCACGGCAGGGCGATTTATCGGCGAGTCTGCGCTGGCTGCGGTGGGAAACAGCTATGAGCTTACGCTAATTTATCTGGCTCTTGCGCTCGGCTGCAATACGGGTGCGTCCGTGATTGTGGCTCGCTTCTTTGGGGCGAAGCGGTATGACAGGGTGAAAACCGCAATGTATACCGCACTGATTTCCACATCTTTCGTGTGCGCCGTTTTGATGCTGGCCGGTGTTGCGCTCGCGGCTCCGCTGCTGAGAGCCATTCGGACGCCGGACGGCACGTTTACGGATTCCATTACCTATCTGAAAATTTATACCGCTGCATTGCCGTTTGTCTTCTTCTATAATGTGACGAACGGCATCTTTTCCGCGCTTGGCGATTCGAAAACGCCGTTCCTGTTTCTTGTCGTTTCATCCTGCGCCAATGTCGCGCTGGATATTCTGTTTGTGGCTAAGCTGGGCATGGGCGTGGCCGGTGTGGGTTGGGCGACGCTTCTCTGCCAGGGCATGGCCTGCGTGCCGACGGCCATTGTGCTTGTGAAGAAAATCAAGGAGCTTGATGCGGGTGCGGTGCCGGCATTTGAACGACGGATGCTTCGGGAATTTGTGCGCGTAGCGGTGCCGGCCGCGCTGCAGCAGGGTGTTGTCGCCGCCGGAAACATCGCGATACAGGGTGTTGTCAATGCCTACGGCGCGGCGGTGATGGCAGGCTATTCCGCCGCCGTGAAGATGAACAATCTCGTGACAGCCTGCTTTTCCACGATTGGCAGCGGCGTTTCGAATTTTACGGCGCAGAACCTTGGCGCAGGGCGGCCGGAACGCATTCGCGGCGGCTTTCGCGCATCCGTTCGGCTGGTGTGGACGATCGCACTTACGATGTGCCTGATTTACGAATCGATACCGGAGCGGCTGGTACGCCTTTTTCTGACGGATGCGTCCGATGAGGCACTGCGGACGGGCGTTGATTTTCTGCGCATAGCGTCGCCGTTTTACTTCGCTCCGGCGGTCAAAATCATGTGCGACGGCGTTCTGTGCGGCGCGGAAAGGATGAAGCATGTCGTGTTTACCATTTCACTGGATTTGTCACTGCGTGCGCTGGCTGCGGCGCTTTGCACGGCTGTGTTCGGAACGGCGTTCAGCGTATGGTTCGCGTGGCCGATTGGGTGGGTCGTGGCTGCGGCGGCAACGGGAGCTTTGTTCTGGCACGTGATCTGGCAGCGCGTTTTGCAAAATTCGGATGAAAGCCTGAAGGAGGCGTCGAAAGGGAAGGGAGGATGCGAATGAGCCGGTTTCAGATGAGCATGCAGGAAAGGGAAGCAATTCAGACGGCAGCGGGAGCGACGAGGGATGAAAACATAGGCCGTCGGCTGAACGTATTGCTGATGCGCTGCGATGGGTATAAGGTACGGGAAATCGCGGAGCGCACGGGAATGAAGGCCGGCAGCATTTTCAAAATGTGCCAGCGATACCGGGAGGAAGGGCTGGAGGCGTTTGCGACGAACAAATACGGCGGGAACCATCGGGCGCTGACGAAGGAGCAGGAAAAGCGAATTCTGCTGCGCTTTGAAAAGGCGGCGGAGGAGGGCGAGCCGGTTCAGGTGATGGAAATCAAGGCGGCCTTTGATCAGGCGCGCGGCAGGGAGACGGGCAGAAGCTACATTTATATGCTTTTGAAGCGGCATGGGTGGCGAAGAATCACGGAAAAAGCAAAGTCCGCAAAGACCGGCAGCGCACGCTGGATTCACGAAAAGCCCTGCGCTCGGGACTGATGCGCGCAAAAACGGCTTCGTCCATTTGTGTGAGGACGAAGCCGCTTTTGCGCGGAGTATCCGCGAAGGAGCCGCGCTTAGGAGTCAACGGAGGTATCCGGCTCACGCGTGTCAATCGTCGCCTGCGGAGAGGCGCTCGGGAAGACGGGGTTCGGGTTGACGGGCGCAGCGTCGGAGAAAAGCAGCGCCTGCATTTCGGGCTCGGCATAGTCGCTGATTTCCAAACCGGCAGCCTGCTGGAAGGCCTGAACGCCGGCGCGCGTGGCGGAGCCGTAATCTCCGTCTATGGCGCTGCCCTCCGGCATGTATTTCAGCTCAACCAGACGCCGCTGCAGGGACTGCACGGCATACAGCTTCATCTTCGGCCCGATTTGAATGTAATCCTCATACACATACGGCTCGGGCGAGGGCACGGGAACACTGAGGGGATCCGTCGTGAGCGGCGTGGTTTGGTTTTCCTCAAAGCCGAGAAGCTCATTGAGCGTGACCAGCCGATAGCCCTGACTTACGGCGTAGGGGATGAATTCCTTCAGTCTTTCGAGATCCTTGTCCTTGGTGTGGAACAGGAAGATGCTGCCGGGCTTCAGGTGCTGCTTGATGTTTTTGATGCTGGTGTTGGAGCCGCTGTAGCTCCAGCTTAGAATGCCTCTGTAGCCGAGCTGATCCAGATACTGGTGCGTGCGCGGATCCGCTTCGCCGTTGCCGCCGGGCATGCGCAAAAAGTGCATCTGATAGTTCACACCCAGTACGTCGCTGACCAGCTGCTGCTGTTTGAAGATGGATTCGGCCATTTCGGCATCGCTCAGCATATACAGCTTGTCGTGCCCGTAGGTGTGGTTCTCGATTTCGAACCCCAGCTCATAGTACGCGCGATACACAGTATTTCGAATCTTGGCGTTCTCCAGCATTTCGCCCACGGGGAAGAGCGTCAGCTTGGCGTTATAGTCCATGGCAAGCTGGCAGATCTTGTTCAGATTCGAGGGCTGCGCGAGGTCGTCTATTGTGATGGCGATGATCTTCTCCGTCGTCTTCACGTTTCGGTAAACGGGAAGATAGCCGTCCACCGCATAGCTTTGCGCGGTGGGCGAGGGAGAGGGCGAGGGAATCGGCGTAGGCGCCTCGGTCGGCACGGGAGTATCTGTGGGCGCAAGCGTTTCGACGGGCGCGGTCGGCTGACTGGTGAGGTCGGGCGTGCCGCGGCGACCGGAGCAGCTGCGCGCCAAAAGCACAATCAGCACGATGACTTCAACGAGAAGCACCGATGCCACGATGAGAGCGGTTTGATTGTGCTTCCGCGCGCGGCGGCGGTATCTTTCATCCCGATAAGGCATGGGAAGACTTCCTTTCGTAGGCGGGTATCAGAGCTTTTTCGGCAGCAGCATCGGCATGTACAGGCCGCCCTGCACGCTGCGCGCGATAAAGGAAACGTAGCGTCCGGACTTGGTGTCGTACCAATCGGAGAACGGCACGCGCGTATCGGTCGTGCGCAGGTAATGCGCGATCGGCGCGATCAGGCCGCGGAACGTGGCAGCGCTCTGCGCCATAGAGGCACACCACAGGATCCAGTCGCTCTTGGTGTAGTCTGCGCGGGAATCCAGCGGCAGGCCGAATTCGTTGATGCGGGGCAGATAGCTGTCCGTCTCGCGGGCGTAGAAATCAACCGGCAGCAGATTGAGGTTCAGAACCAGATCCCACACCAGATTGTATTTCATGCTCCAGCCGGTACGGTCGAAGGTCAGGGCGGTGAAGTCGCCCGTCTGCGCACGCTCAAGCCAGCTGTTCGCCATCGCATGGGCGCGTTCATCCCATTTGCGCGCCTCCGCATCCTGCCCCAGCCGCTTCAGAATGCGGGCGTAGCAGGCAATGCCGACCACGGCCTTGGCGGACAGGTTGACGTTGCGCGCCAGGTGACCGGCGAAATCGTCCGTGCACAGCTGCTCGCCCGGATCCTCGCCGAATTCGTCCAGATAGCGCACCCACCTGCGCAGCGTTTCGGCGTGCTTATGCAGCAGATCGTCCTTTGCGCCGAAGGCGACGGCGGTTTCCAGCATCACGAGCATGTTGCCGCATTCCTCAACGGGCATCTGGAAGCGGGAGTTGTAAATCTTCGATCCGGCGGGATACAGGTAATAGGGCAGGGGCGTGCTGCCGTTTCGAATGTGACCGGCGGAGTACACCTGACCGGTGGCATAGGGATAGCGGCCCACGTCGTGCGGCGCGAAATCCTCCGTCCAGACGGGCATTTCGGCGAAGGTAAGCACGGGGCGGCACAGCGCATTGACCAGCTCCGGGCAATATTTCAGGAAAATCGGGATGGACGGATAGCTTACGTCCACGGTGCCGATGCAGCCGTTGGAATCATTTTCCTTGGAAAGCAGCGCCATTTCGCCCTCGGGCGTGGCAATCAGCTTGTGCGCGGCAAAGGTATGCCGCCAGCCGGCCGCAGCGATCAGCGCATAGTCCGCGCCGCCCTTGTCCATGGCCTCGTTCAGCACGCGCGCATCCAGCTCATCGCACGCGGCGAACAGCTCATCCCTGCGGGCGGCGAATTCAACCAGCGCCTGCACGAGGGTTTTGCCGTTTCGGGCGTACCATGCGCGGCACAGCGCGCCAAAGTAGTTGATGGAGGCAATGTCGTCGTAGCCGAGCATGAGGTAACGGTGAACCGCCTCGCCGGAAACGGTAAACGCGGCTTCATAGCCTACGTCGTTCGCGTTCACGGAAACCGGATCGGGGGAGGCGATATACAGATAACCCCAGTCGATGGTGATGCGGTCGCCGCTGTTTCCGAGCACGCGCTGCTGCGCTTGACCGATGAAGGCAACGTTCAGGTCGTTCGTCACGTACTGATCGAAGCTCAGCGGGGGCTGTAGGGAATCGTTATAGCACAGGGTGGAGGATGCGTTCATGCGCAGCGTTACCTCGTGCGCCTGTCCATCCAGCGCGCGCGCGGCAAAGCGCACGAAGGTGATGGGGGTGGAAAGCACGTCCAGATCATCCGGCAGCGCGGGCGTCTGGAAGGTCACGGTCAGCTCAACGCCTGCGGCCTCCATCACGCTGATCGTGGCGGTGGGCGTCACGCGCAGGGCGGTGGTCTTCATGGCGGGGATGTTGACGCGGCCGCTTAAAAAGCGATAGCGCTTGCCGTCAATTTCTGCGGTGCCGGTTATATCCTTCACGGCGCCGCTCCAGTGAACGGGACGCGCGTCGGTCAGCGTGTCGCCGGGCAGCCAAATGGAAAAATAGGGATCGTTCGCAATCAGAGGAAGGGCGGGAAGACGATCAATGCTCATGTGCGTTCTCCTTCGCAGGGCGGAAAAGCCGCCGTTTTTACGAGCATAGTTTATCACAGCTCAAGGCAAATTTCAAGGTGTGACGAGAACGGAGTGTGATTTTACCGTATACACGGCGATATTCTGTAAATTTCCGGTAGAATTAAACTTTCTCTTGCAATGAAATGGAAAATCGATTATAATAATGATGACACAGCTTCGCAATAGACAAAATATGAACTTCGGTTCTTGAAATACCGGAACGGAGGAACGCGGATGGCACGCAAAATACTGATCGTTGATGACGAACCATTGATTGTGAAGGGACTCAAATATTCCCTTGAGCAGGATAACTATGAAACGGATTCCGCGATGGACGGCGAGGAAGCGCTGAATAAATTTTTCGCCGGGCGCTATGATCTCGTGCTCTTAGACGTCATGCTGCCCAAGGTGGACGGCATCGAGGTCTGCCAGCGCATTCGCGAAAAGTCGACGGTGCCGATTGTCATGCTCACCGCCAAGGGCGAGGACATGGACAAGATTCTGGGGCTTGAATACGGCGCGGACGATTATATGACCAAGCCGTTCAACATCCTTGAGGTCAAAAGCCGCATCAAGGCCATTTTCCGCCGCACCGCGATGATGCAGAAGGAGAACACCCAGTCGATTATGACGGTGCGCGACATGCGCATCAACCTGAACAATCGCTCGGTGACCATCGGCCAAAAGGAAATCAACCTCACGGCGAAGGAGTTTGACCTGCTTCAGCTGTTCGTCAGCAATCGCGGAAAGGTTTTCAGCCGGGAAAACCTTCTGGAAACCATCTGGAAATACGACTATCTGGGCGATTTGCGCACCGTGGACGTACACATTCGCCGTCTGCGCGAAAAGATTGAAAAGAATCCTGCTCAGCCGGAATTCATTTTCACCAAATGGGGTGTCGGCTATTATTTCACTGACAAGGATTAAAAAAGCCGCTTACTCGCTGCAATGGAGATTCATCATCGCCTATCTGCTGATTATCATCGTCGCCTTCAGCATTGTCGCCGCGTCGGTCATTCAGCTGGTAGGCGAATATCTGTTTACCCAGCGCAAGCGCGAGGAGGTGCACGCCGCTGCGGAAACCGCCGCGCAGGCCGCTCCTCTTCTGCGGAACCATGCCCTCGACGAAATGAATCAGCTCGTGTGCGACGCCGGCGACGCGCTGGACGCACGCGTGCTTCTGCTGGATGAAAACGGCACCGTGCTGGCCGACTCGGAGGACGCGCTGAACGGTCACAGGCTGGCGCTGAAGCAGGTAGCCAACGTGCTGGCCGGAGCGAGCAGCGACTACGCCTACTATCGCTCGGAGGCGTTAAATTCCCACCTTCAGAGCCAGCGGGATTACGGTGCCGTGACCGGCATCTGCGTCACCCGCGTGGGGAACGACAGCACGCTCAGCGGCATGGTGGTATACGTCTCCGGCGCGCAGGATATTTACGATGACCTGATCGGCGTGATTCGCCGCATCGGCGTCACGCTGCTGGCGGTGTTCCTCGTCGTCGGCGTTTTGAGCGTGCTCATCGGGCGCATGTTCACCCATCCCGTGCGAGACCTGTCCGAGGGAATCCAGAGAATGACCAAAAGCGACTTCAAGGCGCGCGTGCGCGTGCGCGGCAAAAACGAGTTTTCGGAGCTTGCCAGCGCGTTCAACACCATGTGCCAGCGCATGGAAATGCTGGATCGTTCGCGCAACCAGTTCGTATCCAATGCCTCGCACGAGCTGAAAACACCGCTGAGCACGATGAAAATCCTTCTTCAGACGCTTCTGTATCAGGAGGTCTACGACCCCGTGATTTCCCGCGAATTCCTGACGGACATCGATAAGGAAATCGACCGTCTGAGCGCGGTCATCAGCGACCTGCTCACGCTCGTGAGCGTGGACAGCGGCGAGCTCAGGCTCAAGACCGCCCCGCTTTCGCTGCGCGAGCTTATCAGCGACAACGTGCGCCGTCTGGCGCCGCTGGCGCGCGAGCGCGGCATCGAGCTTCAGTTCACTGGCCGCGAGAACGTCGAAATCGTCGGCGACCACATGAAGCTGACACAGGTGTTCTACAACCTAATCGATAATGCCATCAAATATACGCCGCGCAGCGGCTGGGTGCACGTCGAGCTTGGCAAGCAAGGAAAAACCGCCGTGGTTCGCGTCGCGGACAACGGCATCGGCATCCCGGAGGAGGATCAGCTGCACATCTTTGACCGTTTCTACCGCGTGGACAAGGCGCGCTCCCGCGAAACGGGCGGCACCGGTCTGGGTCTGTCCATTGTAAAGCAGATTGTTCTTCTGCACGACGGCAACATCAGCGTTTCCTCAAAGGAAAACAAGGGCAGTACATTCACGGTGGAGCTGCCGCTGCTTCAGAAAACCACGGGAGGGAAGGCGCATGAGTAAATCCTCCGCGCGCGGGCTCGCGCTCGTTATTGCCGCGGCACTTTTGCTGACCGGCTGCGACGGACTTCTTGTCTCTCCCGGTGATTCCGCTCGCGAGACGCTTCCCGCGCCCGTCTCCAAGGCTCCGGCTGCTCCTGTCGGTGACGAGCGTTCGCTGAACAGCTTCTATGCATGGCTTTCCTATCCCAATGCCGACGGCACGGCCTACGCGCCGGTCAATCGGCTGTTTAGCGATACCAGCCGAAGCGACGAAGCCTTCGTCGTGCTTCAGGCGCTTCTTGGCGAGGACGCGGCCGCCGCACGTTCGCCTGCGCCGGAGGGAACGCAGCTTGTAAGCGTTGAAATCGCCTCGCGCATCGCGACCGTCAACCTGATTCCGGGCCGCATGCTCTCCGATGACGAAAAGGCGGCGATTGCCGCCTGCGTTTCGGCCACGCTGTTTAATCTGACGGAGCTTTCCGCCGTCAACGTGCTTCTGGCCGGTCGGCCGCTCACGCTGTATTCGCTGCCCGTCGGCGCACTGCGCGAAAGCGACGTTGGCTCGATTGCCGACCTGAAGGAGCAGCTTCAGAGGGACGGCGCAGCCGCGCGCTATGCCACCGTGTATTATCCGGACGCGGGCGGACGACTTGTCGTGCCTGCCCTGCGCTCCCTGTCAGCCGATTCCGACGGTGCCGGACAGCTGCTTACCCTGCTGGCCAGCGCACCCGAGCAGGCGGGACTGCTGCCTGCCATTGCCGCACAGGAGGGGCTTCTCACCTCGCCCTGCACTCTCTCCGCCACCGACAACAGCCGTCTTGTGCTCGACATTCCCTTTTCTGCCGCCGTATACGACGCACTGGAGGAAAGCGGCGTCTCGCGCTGGCAGTTTCTCGCGTCTATCGTGCTGACGCTGACCACCTATATCGACGAGCTGGACGGCGTACGCATTTCGTTTGACGGAAAGCTCGTTAAAAGCGTGCCCCTCCCGGACGGCGGCAGTTTGGCGTTTGAAAACAACATTCTCACCCGCGCGGACTTCAGCGGAAGCATCGGCGAAATCGCGGTATTGTATTTCGTGGACGAAAACGGGATGCTGTCGCCGGAATACCGCGCGCTGCCCGCAGGCGACGCCGCATCCATTCGCGCTCGGCTGGCGCTTCTGATGGATGAACCCTTGACGGACGGGCTATCCTCCGCCATTCCGGACGGCATTGCGCCCTCCGACATACTGGGCGTAGGGCTTCAGGATGACACGGTGCTGATTAATCTTTCCCGAGACGCCTATGCACGGTGCCAGCAGCTTACGCCGGAGGAGGAAGCACGTTTCCTGTACGCCATCGTGAACACGCTCACGCGCATGAAAAGCGTGAACGCCGTGCGCTTCTATGTGGAGGGACAAACCGTGGATACCCTCTGCGGCACCATCTGCACGAAGAACTACCTGCTGGCCAACCGCGGTCTCTGCGCCGGTCACACGCTGGCAACCGCATCGGAGGCTCCATAGTCAATTTCGCCGCCGCCCCGCACGAGGGGACGGCGGCTTCTTTACGGCTCTGCCTCTGCCTCCATTTGCACCATCCATTCATTCACCCGAAGAAGAAAGGACAGCTCCTCCGCATCCGGATTCGCGCCATAGGCATTGTCGCGCACGGCTGCTTCGTCGATCAGCGCGCGAATCGGCTGTCTCGAATCAGCCAGCAGCCGCATGATTTCCTCACGCGGCGCGCCAAAGGCTCTTCCACGCTGCGATACCGGCGCTTTCTGCGCAAGAAAATGCGCTCGTGCTTCGCCTGCGCCCCATAATTGCGCTGCGACGGCTTCGTTGATAAACGGCATTTCCGCCTGCACACCGCGTGCAGCCAGCAATGCCGTTGTTTTTTCCGCAAGGGCAGGCAGCAGCAGCGACGCGCGCAGACCAAAGGCCGCAAAATGCGTGTCGCCCTCCGGCGAATGCGGCAGGCGATCCAGCGCTTCATGCAGCCGATCGCGCAGGTATCGCTCCGGATTCAGTCT
>CAZMGO010000079.1:0-10474 GCA_964565845.1 uncultured Oscillospiraceae bacterium
ACCGGCCCGTCCATCCCGAAGATGTTCAAGTTTTCGTCGGCCTGCACGGCGGACGAGACCGCGCTGATTCCCGCCGTCACCGCCACCGGCATCAAGGTGATGAGCGTGAACCTGCTGCTTGAAAACGAAACCGACCCCGTCATCTGGCGCGGCCCGGTGATTGCGGGCACGGTGAAGCAGTTCTGGACGGACGTGAACTGGGGCGACAACGACATCATGTTCATCGACATGCCTCCGGGAACCGGAGATGTGCCGCTGACGGTGTTCCAGTCCATCCCGGTGGACGGCATCGTAATCGTCACCAGCCCGCAGGAGCTGGTGGGCATGGTGGTGCAGAAGGCCGTGGTTATGGCCGAGATGATGAACATCCCGGTGCTGGGTCTGGTTGAGAACATGAGCTACGTCGAGTGTCCGGACTGCGGCAAAAAGCTGGAGGTTTACGGCCCCAGCCGCGTGGACGAGGCGGCAAGGCTGGCGCACACCGAAAACACGGCGCGCCTGCCCATCAACCCCAAGCTGGCGGCGGCCTGCGACAAGGGCATGCTGGAGCTGTTCGAGGGCGACTGGCTGGACGGGCTGGCCCGCACGCTTTTTGAAGCGAAGTAACGAAAACGCTTTACCCCCGACGCGAATGAGAAGGAGGATTTCACCATGGCAAAGATTATCGGCAAACCGCTGCCCAACATTCCGTGGGAACCGAGACCGGCAAACTGCAGCGACGTAGTGTGGCGCTACAGCATGAACCCCATCGTGCCGCGCGACGCGATTCCCTGCTCCAACTCCATCTTCAACAGCGCCGTCGTGCCGTTTAAGGACGGCTTCGCGGGCGTGTTCCGCTGCGATGACAAGCGCCGCGAGATGCGCATTCATTCCGCGCATTCCAAGGACGCGATTCACTGGGACATCGATCCCGAGCCGTTCAACCTGATCAATCCCCTCGCGCGCGAAATCGGCCCGTTTGTATACGGCTATGACCCGCGCTGCTGCGAGATCGACGGCGAATACCTGGTCACGTGGTGCAACTGGTACCATGGCCCCACGATCGGCGTGGCCACCACCACCGATTTCAAGACCTACTACCAGAAGGAAAACGCCTTCCTGCCCTTCAATCGCAACGGCGTAATGTTCCCGCGCAAGATTAACGGCAACTATGCCATGCTGTCCCGCCCGTCGGACGCCGGTCATACGCCGTTCGGCGACATCTACTATTCCGAGTCGCCCGACCTGTGCTATTGGGGCAAGCATCGCTTCGTGATGGGCGCGAAGGGCGGCTGGCAGTCCACGAAGATCGGCGCGGGCCCGATTCCGATTGAAACGGACGAGGGCTGGCTTCTGTTCTACCATGGCGTGCTCACCAGCTGCAACGGCTTTGTGTATTCCTTCGGCGCGTGCCTGCTGGACATCGACCAGCCGTGGAAGGTGCTCTACCGCACCGAGCCGTATTTGCTTTCCCCGCAGCGCATTTACGAGCAGGTTGGCGACGTGCCGAACGTAACCTTCCCGTGCGCCGCGCTGGCCGACGCGGATACTGGCCGCATCGCCATCTACTACGGCGGCGCCGACACGGTCATCTGCATGGCGTTCTGCGACGTAAACGAGGTTGTGGACTTCGTGAAGCACAATAGCCGCGTGTAAGCGTATCAGATAGCAGCAAGCATAACGCCGTCAGGAATCGGATTCGCAGCGCCATCAAGCGCATGTTCGATTTCCTGCGGCAAAACAGGCGGAGGGTTTGATTTTGTTTTACGATCGGCCACAAAAGAAAAAGCGCCGTCCGCCGACGGAACCCGAGACGCGCACCCGCCCGCGCAGGCGCGCGTCTCTTTTTCGCATCCTTTTTACCACCCCGCGCCGCGAGGAGGAGGACGAGGACGCGCCCGCGCGCCGCAGAAGACGACCCTCCCTATGGGAGATTCTGTTTGAAACGCCCCGGCGCAGCGAAGCGGACGATTTTGCCGAGGAGGCCGAGAGCGAGGCGGACGAGCGCCCCGCGCGCCGCAGCCGTCACGGGCTTTTTAAGCTCGTGCTGGCCGCGCTGGCGCTGACGGTCGTATGCGCGCTGGCGCTGTACGCGCTGCCGGTGGGGCTGTTCGGCTCCCACAGCAAGGTAGATTTCTTGGCCGACAACGAGCTGCCCTCCGGCTACACGCACGTGCTGCTGCTGGGCGTGGACAGGGACGCGAACGGCACCAGCCGCTCGGACACGATTATGGTGGTCTCCGTCGGAAAGGGGCACGTGAAGCTCACGTCCCTGCA
Source organism: uncultured Oscillospiraceae bacterium (assembly GCA_964565845.1). GTDB lineage: Bacteria > Bacillota > Clostridia > Christensenellales > Aristaeellaceae > SFHK01. Next base: position 2,257 of record CAZMGO010000079.1, read on the forward strand.
GCGCGATACCGGCGTGACCGTGCCCGGGAAGAGCGGCCTGCACCGGCTGAACGCCGCCTATGCCTACGGCGGCGCGGAGCTTGCGCTGAAGACCGTGAACCAGAATTTCGGCCTGAACATCACGCGCTACGCGGCGGTGGATTACGACGGCTTTGAGGAGCTGATCGACCGCATCGGCGGCGTGACGCTTTCGGTCACGGACGACGAGGCGGAGCAGATCAACCGCAACATGTTCGAGGTCATCAACACGCGCTATAAAGGCGGCCTGCTCACCTATGACGGCGCGTGGGAAATCTATAACCGCGAAAGGCTGTCCGCCGGGGGCGATTCGCTGTGCCTGAGCGGCATGCAGGCGCTCGGCTACGCGCGCATTCGCAAGCTGGACAGCGACTATGGCCGCACGAACCGCCAAAGGCGCGTGATTTCCGCAGCCGTGACGGCGCTCAAGGACAACCTCACCCATCCCGCTGTGCTCATTCACGTGGCCGCCGGTGCGATTTCCATGCTGGATACCAACATGAACGCCGCCGAGCTGCTCTCGCTGGGCGAAAAGGCACTGCTTTCCTCCGACATCGATCAGATGCGCCTTCCGAAAAACGGCACCTATACCGACGACGGCGGCATGTTCTACGACGTGGATTACGCCGCCAATCACGACGCGTTCGTGGAGTTCGTGTACGGAGGCTGAGGCGCGCCCGCGCCTTCGGGCATGACCGCAGACGGTTTTCCGCTGCGGTCGTTTTTTTTATGGGAGCGGCTCTGCCGGAATTAACGGCAAATTCATCTGGCTATGGTATGATGCAAGGGAATACGGGAACGGAGACGCAGGCGATGAAAGCTTTCCGCAGGTTTTTGGAAATACGGGGCGTAAGCTGGACGGGCGAGCGCCCGAGGGACGCCGAAATCTACAAAAAGGCGCTGGCGATTGCGTGGCCGGCGACGATTGAGGGCGCGCTTCTGAGCGTAATCAGCGCGGCGGACACGGCGATGGTGCGCGCGGTGGACAAATACGCCATTGCGGCGGTGAGCCTTACATCGCAGCCGCGCATGATTCTTCTGATTATCGCGCAGGCGCTGTGCGTGGGCACGACGGCGCTGATTGCGCGCCGCAGGGGCGAGAACGACCGCGCGGGCGCGAACTCGGTGCTTTCGCAGTCCATGGCGCTGATTACGGCGGTGGGCATTTTGGTTTCGCTGGTCGGGTATTTTCTGGCGGAGCCGATTTTGGAGCTGGCCGGCGCGGCGGACGAAACGCGGCAGATGGCGGTGGACTATTTCCGCATCATTGCCAGCGGGCTGATTTTCAACTGCTGGTCGCTGTGCCTGTGCGCGGCGCTGCGCGCCGTCGGAAACACGCGCATCACGATGGTGACGAACATCACGGCGAATCTGGTGAACGTGTTTCTGAACTACTGTCTGATCGGCGGCAATTTCGGCTTCCCGGCGCTGGGCGTGCGCGGCGCGGCGATTGCGACCGTGTGCGGCACGGCGGTATCCTGCGTGATTGCGTTTGTGTATGCGACGCGGCCGAGCGGCTATCTGGTGTTTCGCCTGCGGGGGCTGCGGTTTGACCGGATGACGCTTTCGGGGCTGATGAAGGTAGGCTCGTCGTCGATGGCGGAGAGCGTGTTCCTTCGGCTGGGCTTTTTTGTCAACACGCGCATGATTGCCGACATCGGCGCGGACGAGCTGACGAGCTACAACATCGTGCAGCAGGTGACGGGGCTTTCGTTCACGCTGGGCGACGGCGTGGCGACCGCCGGCGCGACGATGGTCGGCCAGTCGCTGGGCGCCGGGCGCAAGGACACGGCCATGGCCTACGTGCGGGCGAGCCGGAAAATTTCGATGCTTGCGTCGTTTGCGCTGATGGTGGTAATTTTCTTCGCGCGGCGTGCGCTGGGGCAGATTTTTACCGACGATGAGACCATTCTCGCGGGCGCGTCGCTGGCGTTTACGACGGTGGTGTTCGGCATCATGGCGCAGAACGGGCGCGTGGTGTTCTCCGGCTGCCTGCGCGGCGCGGGCGACGTGAAGTATGTGGCGTTCTGCTCGCTGGTCAGCGTGGCGATCATCCGGCCGGTTTTGACCTATGTGCTGTGCTATCCGCTGAATCGGGCGCTGCCGGCGCTTCGGCTGGCCTACACCGGCCCGTGGATTGCCTTCGTAATCGACGCGTATATCCGCGAGGCGCTGCTGTATGCGCGCGTGCGCAAGGGCGCATTTTTGAACATCAAGCTGTGACGGAGGGCTTTCTATGGAAAACGCAGGCCGCCGGGGCGTGCCCGGCGAGGCGCTGCTGCTGTTGACGGCGGTGATTTGGGGCGGCGCGTTTGTGGCGCAGTCGCTGGGCGGGGACAGCTTGGGCGCGCTGAGCTTTAACGCGGCGCGCTGCCTGATCGGCGCGCTGGCGCTTCTGCCGGTCATCGCGTGGAGCGACCGCAAACGGGGCACGGGACGTCCGCAGGGACGGGAACGGCGGCTTTTGTGGCTCGGCGGCGTGCTGTGCGGGCTGTGCCTTACGCTGGCGATGAACCTTCAGCAGGTTGCCATTGCGTGGACGGACGCCGCCGGGCGCGCGAGCGTGGGCAAGGTGGGCTTCCTGACGGCGATGTATATCGTTCTGGTGCCGATTTTCGGGCTGTTTCTTAAAAAGCGCGTGGGCGCAAACGTGTACGCGGGCATTCTTCTGGCGCTGGCGGGCATGTATCTTCTGTGCGTAAAGGAGGCGGCGGGCTTCGCCCTCGGCGGCGGAGACGGCTATGCGCTTTTGTCGGCGCTGATGTTCGCGCTTCAGATTCTCACCGTGGATTGCTTTGCGCCGAGGGTGGACAACATTCGGCTTTCGGCGCTTCAGTTTCTGGTGTGCGGCGTGCTGTCGGGCGTGCTTGCGGTGTGCACGGAAGCGCAGTCCGCGCAGGCGTACCGGGCTGCGGCGCTTCCGGTGCTGTATACCGGCATCCTGTCCAGCGGCGTGGGCTACACGCTTCAGATCATCGGTCAGCGCCGGTGCAGGCCGCAGCTGGCGTCGCTTCTGATGAGCATGGAGAGCGTGTTTTCCGTGGTATTTGGCTTTTTGATTCTGAATCAGCGAATGACCGGGCGCGAGCTGCTCGGCTGCGCGCTGATGCTGGCGGCGGTGTGCCTTGCGCAATGGAAGCCGGGCGGCAAGGGGAAGACGAATGAAGCACATTAGGTCGGACGCTCTGCGGTTTACTCTGCCGGTGATTGCCGAAAACATTTTTACCACCGGCGTGGGGCTGATTTATTCGGCCATCGTCGGCGGCATCAGCGCAAGCTCGCTTGCGGCGATGGGCACGGGCAATCAGGCGATTAACCTCGTTGTGGCGCTGTTTTCCGTGATTACCACCGGCGGCGTCGTGCTGACGGCGCAGCTTACCGGGCGCGGCGACATCCCGCGCGCCTCGCGCGTGGTGGAGCACACGCTGCTGCTTGCGCCCGTGTCCGCGCTGGCGGTGACGGTCGTGCTGCTGGCGGTCTCCTCGCCGCTGATGCGACTTTTAATGCCGGGCGCGCAGGCGGATTTTGTGAAGGAAAGCACCGACTATTTCCGCATGCTGCTTGTGTCCCTGCCCGGGCTGATTACGATGAACGCGTTGACCGGGCTTCTGCGCGCCTCCGGCGAATCGCGAATCGCGCTGCTGGACAGCCTGCTGGTCAACGTGGTGCAGATTGCGGCGGCATACGTTTTCATCAACCGCATGAACATGAAAATCATGGGCGCGGGCTGCGCCTATGTGGTCTGCCGCTATGTGGGCGCGATTGCCATGGTCGCCGCCGTGTTCGGTCACCACAGGGGCTTCAAGGTGGAGGGCGCGCGCATCCTTCGGCCGTCCATGTCCGTGGTGCGCGAAATTCTGCGCGTGGGTCTGCCCACCAGCGTGGACAGCCTTTCGGTGCAGGCGGGCTATCTGATCAACAATTCGCTGCTGATTGGTCTGGGCGTGCGCGCCGCGAGCACGTATACCGTCATTTCGACCATCGTCAGCTTCACGGGCATTTGTCAGGGCATCGGCAGCGCCAGCGCCACCACGCTGGTTGGACAGCGCGTGGGCGCGGGCGACCGGCGCGGCGCGCGGCGGCGAATGAACGCGATTCTTTTGTATACCTTTGCGGCCACAACGCTGCTGTGCCTCGTGGCCTGCCTGTTCTCGCGCTTCTTTGCGGGGCTGTTTACGTCCGACCCGGACGTGATTTCGGACAGCGTGCACATCATGTGGCTGATTCTGCCGTTCTGCTATACCGCCGTGGGCGTGAACGTGACCGAGCCCTCCACGCGCGCCGGGGGCGACACGAAATACGTGATGCTGACCTGCTCCGCCTGCGTGTGGCTGATTCGCCTGCCGCTGACGTGGCTGTTCTGCTATCGGCTTCAGCTGGGCGTGGCGGGCGTGTGGCTGGCAAACATATTGTCCCTTGCCGGGCGCACGGGCTTCTGCCTTGCGCGCGTGTACGGGCGGAAATGGGGACAAAGGCTGCTGTAGAGCCGAATGGGATGCGTCAGACCTCGCGCGTCAGCGTCTGCTCGATGCGCGGGAAGAGCCTTTCCAGCGCGTCCATGTCCACGTTTGAATAATTGATGACCAGCACGTGCGCCTCCGCGGTCGTTCCCGGATAGGCATAGTCCGAAAGGCACGCCACGCGCACACCCACGCGGCGCAGCGCCCACTTGAGCGCGGCGTCGCTTTCGTTTGTGCGCACGCGCAGAAGAAAATGCAGCCCGGCGTCGGCCTCCAAAATCGTCACGCGCTCGGCAAGCGCGCTTTTGCGAAGCAGCGCAATCACGCGGTCGCGCCGGGCGCGGCAGGCGCGTTTCATGCGGGCGATGTGGCGGTCGTAATAGCCCAGCGTCAGAAAGCGCTCCACCACATATTGCTCCAGCGCCGGGGCGGCGCAGGTATAAAAGCTCATTTCCTCGCGGTAGCGCGCCGCCAGATGCGGCGGCAGCACCATATAGCCCACGCGCACGGACGGGGCGATGCTCTTGGAGAACGTGTTGATGTAAATCACGCGCCCGGCGGCGTCGGCGCTCATGAGCGAGGGAATCGGCATGCCGGAGCAGCGGAATTCGCTGTCGTAATCGTTTTCGACGATCAGCGAATCGGTTTCCTCCGCCCAGCGAAGAAGCTCCCGCCGACGGCCGATGGAGGTGACGATGCCGGTCGGAAAGTGATGCGACGGCGAAAGCACCAGCGCCCGCGCGCCGCTTTGCGCCAGCGCGTCCATACGAACGCCGTGCTCGTCCATTTCGACGGGCGAAAGACGCATGCCGTTTTTGCGCAGGATGCGCGCCGTGAGCGGATACCCCGGCGTTTCCACGGCGGTTACGCGGTCGCGCCCGAGAAACTGAATCAGCATGTTGAAAAGGTATTCGATGCCTGCGCCGATGACGATTTGCTCCGGCGCGCAGGAAATGCCCTTCATGCGATACAGAAGCCGTGCGATGGCGGCGCGAAGCTCCGGAATGCCCATCGGCGGCACGGCGGCCAAAAGCGCGCGCTCGTGGTCGATCAGCGCCGCGCGCGTGAGCCGCGCCCACACGGAAAACGGAAACAGCGCCTCGTCCGCGGCGTTTTTCACGAAATCCACCGGATAGCCCGCGTCCGCCTCGATGGGCGCAAGGCCCGCCGGAGCCGCCGTGCGGGGCGGCGGAGAATCAATTTTGTCCACATAATAGCCGCTGCCGACGCGCGCGTGCACATAGCCCTCGGCAGCCAGCTGCTGGTAGGCGGTTTCCACGGTCACGCGGCTCACGCCCAGCTGCTGGGACAGCGCGCGGCGGCCGGGCAGACGCTCGCCCTCCGAAAGCGCGCCGGACTCAATATCCGCGCGCAGAAGCCGGTAAAGCTGGTCGTAAAGCGGGCGTCCCTTTTCACGGGACAGGCTGTAGCTCAGCATATAGGAACCCTCCCCTTCAAAAGTGGGCCTATCAAATTGTATCGAATCAGCCATACTCAACCGGGCCGATTTATATATAATATTATAGTGCAGAGAATGCGTTTTGACAATGGGAGGTTTATGAATATGCAGAAGCTGAACACCGTTCGCGAGCTGATTGATTTTGCCGCCGAAGCCTACGCCGACAGGCCGGCCTACGTGGAGCAGGTGAATGGAGAGACGAAAACCGTGTCCTTCCGTCAGGTGAAGGAGGACGTGGACGCGCTGGAAACCGCGCTGAACGCGCGCGGCTATAAGGGACGCCACATCGGCGTGATGGGCGTGAACAGCTATGGCTGGGTGCGCGCGTATCTGGCGGTGCTGTGCGGCTTGGGCGTCATGGTGCCGATTCCGGCGGACACGCCCGCCGAGGGTCTGAAGACGCTGGTGCGCACGGCGGACGTTTCCGTGATCCTTGCCGACGATCTGTTTGCGCCGTCGCTGAAGCCGCTGATTGAAACCATTTCCTTCAGCGAGTGCGGCGCGCTGATTGAAGAGGGCAAAACGCGCATGGCCGAGGGCGACGACACCGCGCGCGCGCTCGTGCCCGCGGGCGACGATTTTTCCAAGATTATTTTTACCTCCGGCACCACCGGCGAGCGGCGCGGCGTAATGCTTTCGCAGCGCAACATGATGTGCATCGCCACCAGCGAATTTATCCCGCTGGCCGGAGACGTGAGCATTTCCATCCTGCCGATGTCCCACGCGTTTGAGAGCGTGTGCCACGTGCTGGTCATGCTGTACACCGGCGGGCTTCTGTATCTGTGCCCCAGCCTGCGCGCCTTCCCGCCGATGGTCGCCTCCTCCGGCGCGGACAGCCTGTATATCGTTCCCGCGCTGGCCGAGGCGCTGCTGACCCGCTTCCGCCCGTTCCTCGACAAGGCGACGAAGCTTAAGCGCCTGATCTGCGGCGGCGCGCCGGTTCCGCAGGCGCTGGTGGATGCGTACGACAAGCTGGGCATTCAGGTAATGACCGGCTACGGCCTGTCCGAATGCGCGCCGCTGGTATCGCTGAACACCGGCATGAAGACGGACGCCGTGGGCATGCCCGGCTCCTACTGCCGCGTGCGTATTGCCGCCGACGGCGAGGTTCAGGTGCGCGGCGAGAACGTCATGAGGAGCTATTATAAAAACGAAAAGGCGACGCAGGCGGCCTTCACCGAGGAAGGCTGGTTCAAAACCGGCGACCTTGGCCGCATGGACGAGGACGGCTGCCTGTATCTGACCGGGCGAATCAAGAACCTGATTATCCTTGGAAACGGCGAAAACGTGTCGCCCGAGGAGCTGGAAACGCTGGCCGTCAACCGGATTCCCGGCGTGCGCGACGCGCTGGTCACCGTGGAAAACAAAACGCTGGCGATTGCCCTGCTTGTGGAGGGCGACGCAGGCGAGGCGGCGCTCGCGCAGGCGCGCGCCGACATTGCCGAGCTGAACAAAACGCTGCCCGCCTATAAGCGTCTGATGAACGTCCGCCTGACCGCGGAGCCGTTCGCGACGAACGCCACGGGAAAGAAAATTCGCTGACGCACGACGCATCCCCATCCCAATAAGGAGAGCCTGCCGCAGAATTTTGCTTCTGCGGCAGGCTCTCTTCGGCTGACGCGCGCCTTCGAGCGTTTGAGACCCCGAGACGCGCGGTTCGCGAAACGGGCATTTGCGAAGCCGCCCGGCGATCTCCCCAAGTGCCGTTTCTTCCCCAAAAACGGCCTTGACAAAAGAAAAGCGACTCCGCAGAGCCGCTTTTCATAAGGGCGATTCTTAGTTTTTCAGGCTGCCGATAGGCACGACATACACGCCATCATGACGGCGGTATGCGTAATCGCCCGTTCCGGTCAGAACCATAAGGAACGACGGCGCGTTCATTTTGTCGGTGTCGATCTTGGCTTCCATTGCCTTCAGACTCTTTGCCCCTTCCTCAATGAGCTTGTCGCCGCCCAGCCTAATTTCAATGAGTCCGTATTTGCCGTTTCGCAGATGAACAACGGCATCGCACTCCTGTCCGTCCTTATCCCGATAGTGGTAAACCTCGCCGTTCAGAGCATCCGCAAACACACGCAGGTCGCGGATGCAGAGCGTTTCAAAGAGGAACCCAAAGGTCTTGAGGTCATTCACAAGGTCATTCGGACCGATACCCAAAGCCGCAGCAGCGATGGACGGGTCGATATAATACCGTGTGTCGGACGAGCGAATAGCGGTTTTTGACCGCAAATTCGGATTCCACGCAGGCATATCCTCCACCACAAAAATCTTGCGGAGAGCATTG
>CAZMGO010000080.1:0-10219 GCA_964565845.1 uncultured Oscillospiraceae bacterium
GCAGACGGGAAAATCAGAAAACCTCCGTGAGGGCGTTGATCAGCGGCCAGTCCTCCTCGGCAAGCGCCTTTTCGGTGATTTGCTCCAGCAGGGAACGGCTCATCAGCGGCGCAAAGATTTCGATGGCGTGGTAGGCTTGCGCGCGGTGAGCATCATCCGCGTTGACGGCGCGGCTGATAATCAAATCGGCGGTGGATTCGTCGGCGACGGACTTGAGACTGACAAGGGTGTCCCATGCATCCGCATCGAGAAGGGCCTTGAAAAGGGTCTCCAGCTGCGCGGAGTCGAGCAGAAGCGCGGCGCGGCGCACGAGCTCGGAAGGCTCTTCAGGCTGCTTCGCTGCCTGCATCGCGATTTCGAGCACCAGAGCGCGGTCTCCGATGGCGTTCAGGTTTGCGCTCAGCCACGCCCAGTTGCCCTTGCTCAATGCCATGCGGGCGACCTTGTCGCGCATTTCGCTGGGCGCCTTTGCGGTCTCGTGCGGCGCTTCGGCGGGCTTTTGGGTTTCGGACGGAGCTTCGGCGGCGGCCTTCTGCCGGAACGGCTCGCTGACGCGCTTGCCGTAGCCGATCAGGTCTCCCGCTATGCTGCCAAGGTCGGACGCGACCTGCTGAATGGTCTCGGTGAAGCCAGGCGTGCTCCTTTCGGGCTTGCTTTCATAGACTGGCTTCTTGCCGGTGGTCAGGTAGGCCATCAGCGAATCGACCATGCCGCGCTTGAGGAACGGCGCTACGCGTTTCATCAGCGCCCAGTCGAGACAATCCAGATTATTGAGCAGCAGCCGATAGAGCTGATCGTTGACCAAGAACGGCGCGAGCGCGCCAATGTTCTTCCTGCTGGCGGGGGCAGACAGCAGACCTTCGGCAATGCGGTTGAGCGTGTCGCGGGAAAGAAAGGGCGCAAGACGCATCAGCTGATTGAAATTGGCCTCGTTCTTAAGAAGCGAATAGGCGATTTCATCCAGTGAGGCGCGCGTCATAAACGGCGCCATCTGAATCAGCTGATCAATTGTCAGATTGTTCAGGCCGTTGTTCGTATCGGAAGCGGTCGTTTGCACTTCGTCTGACGGAGCTGCATTGTCCCTGACATCTCCGATGTCAACATGGACATCAACATTGATATCAACATCCTCCTCATCTTCTTCGTCTTCCTCGTCTTCTTCGTCTTCCTCATCTTCTTCGTCTTCCAGCTCTTCCAGCTCATCCAGCTCGTCTTCCAGCTGATCCAGCTCATCCTCTATTTCGTCGAGACGATCTTCCATCTCATCCTCCATATTGTCCGTATGAGCTTCCGCGTCATCGATGTTGTCGTGCGTCTCTCGAAGCGCGTCCAACGCCTGTTCAAGTGCGTCGCGCCGCGTTTCGAGCGCCTGGCGTTTCGCTTCCAACTCCTCGTGCTTGCGCACGACGTCGTTGTCGCTGCTCTTTGCGTCCTTCTGCGTGCAACGGTTTATGGCGTCGGAAATCTGGGTTCCGAGGTTTTCGCCGATGTCAACTACGGCGCGATAGGCGCTTCCGGCAGCCTTTTGAATATCCGGAATGGCGCCGCGAATCCACTTTTCGATGGAGGACGGCTCATCCGCCTTGGGAACGGGCTCGCCGTAGACTGGCTCCTCCTCTGCGGCATCCTCCAACTCATCACTGCCCGGGATGCTGCCGCTTAAAAGCTGTTCGATTGTTACACCGAACATCTGCGTGAGGGTTAGAAGCGTTTGAATATCAGGAAGCGCGGCCCCCTTTTCCCATTTCGATACGGCCTGATGGGAAACGTTCAGCCCGGCGGCCAGCTGCTGCTGGGTCATGCCTGCGCGCATGCGCAGCTCCGTGATGGCGGCACCTACAATACGATTATCAATACCCATATGAAAACCTCCTTGCTCGTCTGCTGCTTCTTTGATTCGAACCCATCATAGCACAAAACGTTTATGGTTGCAAGCAACTGCGGGTTGCATTCTACCCTATGACGTATATTTTACAAAAAGGAATGCAAAAAGACGGCATAAGAAAAGCCCCATCGGGGGCTGAGAGTTTTGTTTGGTTAGCCTTCCAGCAGCTTTTTCACGCGGGCATACAGCGTCGTGTCGAGCAGGCAGGTAACGTTTGTGCCGGTTTCCGTGTATTCCTCGGCTTCAACCTGTCCCTGATCGTGCAGCAGGCTGAGCACGGCGCCCTTTGCATAGGGTACGGACAAGGTCACGCGAGTGCGCAGCGAGGCAATGCGGCGGGAGATTTCTGCCTTCAGGTGCTCCAATCCCATGCCGCTGGAGGCGGAGATGAGAATGGCGCCTGCCGGCTCGATCATGCCGCCGATTTCGGATTTATCCGCCTTGTTGAGCGCCTCGACGACGGGCTTGCCGTCTGCGCCGAGCTGCCGAAGCACATCGTATACAACCTCGCGCTGCTGGCGGTAGAACGGAGAGGAAAGATCGCTCACGATCACGAGCAGGTCGGCGTATACGGCCTCCTCCAGCGTGGATTTAAACGCCTCGACGAGCGTATGGGGGAGCTTTCGGATGAAGCCGACGGTGTCGCCCATCAGGCAGCTGCGGTTTTCGGGCAGCGATACCTGCCGAACGACGGGGTCGAGCGTGGCGAACAGCTTATCCTCCACCAGCACGTCCGCACCGGCCAGCGCGTTCAGAAGCGTGGATTTTCCGGCGTTCGTATAGCCGACCAGCGCCACGGTTGTCTGATCCATCTTTCCGCGGCGCGCACGGCGCATTTCGCGCTGGCTCGAGAGGTCGTTCAGCTGGCGGCTCAATTCGTCGATGCGGCGGCGGATATGGCGGCGGTCAACCTCCAAACGGGTTTCGCCGGGGCCGCGCGTGCCGATGCCGCCGCCCAGACGGGACAGCGCGGAGGACGATCCGGCCAGCCGGGGCAGGCGGTATTTCAGCTGCGCAAGCTCGACCTGAAGCTTGCCCTCGGCGGTTTCCGCGCGGCGGGCGAAGATGTCCAGAATCAGACTGGTTCGGTCGATCACGCGCACGCCCAGCGCGTTTTCAAGGTTTTTCTGCTGCGCGCCGGTGAGCTCGTCGTCCAAAATGGCAAGATCGACCTCCAGTGTTTGGCAGGCAAGGGAAAGCTCCTGCGCCTTTCCCGCGCCGATAAACATGGCAGGGTCGGGCTTGAGACGCTTCTGAAGCACGCGGCTCACGATGACGGCTCCCGCGGTGTCAGCAAGGCTGGCCAGCTCGTCCAGCGATTCCTCGCTGTCGGTGGAAATCAGCATGACCTTTTCTGCCGTTTCGACGATTCCACCCTCGGCAATGGCCTTCTGCACGCGCTCCTCGCTCAGCTCAATCTCGTGCAGCCATGCCTGTTGGGGAAGACGGCCGGGCTTGACCGGCCCCAGAATGTTGACGGAGAGACGGCTGTATTCCAGCTCGCCTAAAAACGCGGCGCTGATGCCGGTGCAGATGCCGCCGTTTACGCCGACGGCGCACATGGAATCAAACCGCAGAAGGCGAAGCGCCTGAAGATCCACATCCGAAAGCGCGGCGTTTCCGCCGGGATGCGTATGAATGCAGCGGAAGCCGGTCAGCCGGTCGAAGTTGCGGCGCAGGTGCATCTCGGTCAGACCGATGGAGGAAATGGAGCCGACGGCAACCTCCAGAATTTCGCCGTTGCGGTCCAGATAAACCAGCATTTCGCGGTTCAGCTGGTCGGTAAAGCGCACAAGCAGCTGCAGAAGCCGATCGGGAAGAAACATCGAACGGTCAAAATCGATGTCGTACAGCTTTTCCATTTCCTGAATCAGCGATTCGCGAATGCCCTCAAGGTTTCCGTGTATCATTTATGATCCTTTCGCGCGCCGATGGGCGCAATGTGCCAGATTTCCTCCGCGTACTGCCGAATGGTGCGGTCGGAGGAGAAGAATCCGGCGTTTTTGATATTGGCAAGGCACATGCGCGCGAACGCGTCCTCGTCCTCCGCGGCCGGTGCGTAGGCGTTCAGGCGCGCACTCTGGTAGGATGCAAGGTCGCGCAGCACAAAATAGTGGTCGGGCTTGTGCCAGCTTGCGCCGTCGAGCAGCGAGGCCTTCAGCTCCGCGAGCGCGCCGTCCTCGTCCGGGAAGCCGCAGTCGGTGAGCGAATCCACGGCGCGGCGAATTCGTGCGTCGGACTCATACAGGTCACGCGGACGATAGGTATCGCGAATCCGGTCGAGCTCCTCGATGTCCGCACCGAAGACAACCTCGTTTTCGCGCCCGGCGGCCTCGGCAATTTCGATGTTCGCACCGTCCCATGTACCGATGGTTACGGCACCGTTCAGCATCAGCTTCATGTTGCCCGTGCCGCTGGCCTCGGTGCCGGCGGGGGAAATCTGCTCGGAGAAATCAGCCGCGGGAATGATTTTCTCGGCATAGGAGCAGGTGTAATTGCCCACGAAGCATATGCGCATGCGGTCGTTTACGTCCGGGTCGTTGTTTATGACGTTCGCCAGCGCGAGGATATAGCGGATAATCGCCTTGGCGCGGGCGTAGCCGGGCGCGGCCTTTGCGCCGAATAGGAATGCGACGCGCGGGAAGCCGGGCAGATGCCCGCTCTTCAGCTCGCAATAGATGTCGTACAGCGACAGCGCGTTCATCAGCTGGCGCTTGTATTCGTGAAGGCGCTTCACCTGCACGTCAAAAAGGAAATCGGCAGGCAGCTCCACGCCCTCGCGCGACGCGATGTACGCGGTAAGCTCGGCCTTCTTTTCGCGCTTGACGGCCTTGAAGCCCTCAATCAGCGCGGGATCGCTCGCGTTCAGGGTCGAAAGCAGACTTGCATCCTTGATGAAATCGCCCTTTATGTGCGCGGAAAGAAGCGCGCACAGCTCGGGATTGCACAAGCCCAGCCAGCGGCGCTGCGTAATGCCGTTGGTTTTGTTCTGGAAGCGCTCCGGGAAGCGGGCGTACCATTCCGGGAAGAGGGTGGTTTTCACCAGCTCGGAATGCAGCTTCGCCACGCCGTTCACGGCATGACTCATGTAGACTGCGAGGTCTGCCATGGAAATCTGCCCGTTCCGGATGATGTGCAGCCCGGTTTCGCGCACGCACATGCGCTCTAAACGGCGCAGAAGCTTCTCGACTTCGGGCGCGACGGAGGCAACGAGCGTCAAATCCCATTTTTCCAGCGCCTCGGGCATGACGGTGTGATTGGTATAGCCGAACATCTCGCGCGCGTAACGAACGGCACAGGCAAAGGAAACGCCGCGCGCCATGAGCAGACGAATCAGCTCCGGAATTGCCAGCACCGGATGCGTATCGTTCAGCTGAAGCGCGTGCTCGCGCGGGAGCATGCGGTAATTTCTTCCATGACGAATCTCATACTGCCGCAGAATGTCCTGCAGCGACGCGCTGGACAGCACATATTGCTGCTTCAGGCGCAGACGCTTGCCCTCAAGATCCCAGTCGTTGGGGTAGAGGCATTTGGTGATGTCCTCGGCGCGGTTCTTGTCGGCGCAGGCCTCTGCGTATTTGTAGTCGTTGAAGAGCGCAAAGTCAAACTCGTGCAGGCTTTCCGTCTGCCACAGGCGCAGGGTGCCGATGGTGCTCGTGTGATAGCCGATAACCGGCATGTCATAGGGAACGGCGCGCACGCTGCCCGTCGCCATGGGTACGATCACCGCCAGCTCCTCGCGGCGCACCGACCATGGGTCGCCGAGGCGCGTCCAGTCATCGGGCAATTCCTTCTGCATGCCGTCTTCGAGAACCTGCTTGAAAAGACCGTAGCGGTAGCGCAGGCCGTAGCCCGTGAGCGGAAGGTCGAGCGAGGCGGCGCTGTCAAGGAAGCAGGCAGCCAGACGACCGAGTCCGCCGTTGCCGAGCGCCGCGTCCTCAATGTCCTCCAGTATGGCCATGTCCACACCCTTGCGGCTGAGAAGCGCGCGCACGTCGTTCAGAATGCCAAGGTTGTAGAAATTGGCGTAAACCATGCGCCCGATCAGGTATTCGGCAGAGAGATAGTGCGCCTGACGGTTTTTTTGAAACGCTCGAGTGGTTTTCGTCCATTCGGAACCAATGGCCAGCATTGCGGCCTCGCCGAGCGCGTCCGAGAGCATCGGAGCGGTTGCTTCATCCAGAGAAAGCTGATGCTTCGCGAGCAGAATTCGCTCGGCATCGCGCAGAATTGCTTTGGCTTGCATCATGACGGAATCCTTTCATGAAATTCGTTCATTTCCCGAAGGCGTGCGGCCAGCTCATCCGTGAGCATGCCGGGCTGCATGCGCCACTTCCAGTTGCTGCCGCCCACGGTGCCGGGCGTATTCATGCGCGCCTCGCTGCCAAGGTGCAGGATGTCCTGCATTGGCAGAACGCACAGGTTGGCGGGGCTGCCCAACGCGGCTTCGATCATGCTGTCGCAGATGGAATCGCACTGGGGGAGGTTTTCAAGAGCAAAGGCGCGCACCTTCTCAGAGGTCTTTTCCCACCAGCCGAGAACGGTATCGTTGTCGTGCGTACCGGTGTATACCACGCAGTTTTCGCGGATGTTGCCAAGAAAATGCGGATTCGCCGCATCGGAATCGAAGCCGAAGCTCAAAACCTTCATGCCCGGGAAGCCGCAGTAGCGCAGAAGACGCTTCACGCGGTTGGAAATAACGCCCAGATCCTCGGCGATGATGTTCAGCGTCGGCAGACGGCGCTTTACCACAAAGAAGAAACGGCGTCCTGGCGCCTTTTCCCACTTGCCCACGCGCGCGTTGGGCGCGCCGGCGCGGATGGCGTAATAGTTGGCGAAGCCGATAAAGTGATCCACGCGCACCATGTCATACAGCTCGCCCGCCGTGCGCAGACGATCGATCCACCATTCAAAGCCGCTGCGGCGCAGTGCCTTCCAATCATACAGCGGGTTGCCCCACAGCTGACCGTCCTCGGAGAAATAATCCGGCGGCACACCGGCAACCTTTTTGGGACGGCGATCCTGGTCGAGCTGAAAGATGCCCGGGTTCGCCCAGCAGTCGGCGGAATCCTCGGCCACGTAGATTGGCATGTCGCCGAAAAGCTGAATGCCGTTTTCGTTGGCGTAGGCTTTTAGGCTTGACCATTGCGTGAAAAACAGGTATTGTGTGAAACGATGGAAATTGATTTCGTCGCGCAGGATGCGGCGGTAATGCGTCATGGCGCTTTCTTCGCGCATGCGAATGGCGACGTCCGGCCAGCTCGTCCACAGGCGACCGCCGAAATAGTCCTTCAGCGCCATGAAAAACGCGAAGTCATCGATATTTTTATGCGACTGGGTGAAGGCGTCTACCGTCGCCTTCATGCGCTCAAAGCTCTGCTCAAAGCACAAATGCAGCGCCTCGCGCTTGAGACGCTTTACGGTATCAAAGTCGGTGGAGGAGCCGGCCTGAAAGCGCTGTGCGTCCTCGGCCTTCATCAAGCCGTCGCGCACCAGAAAATTCAGATCAATCAGGTTGATATTGCCTGCATGCGTGCCGTGGCTCTGATAGGGAGATTCACCATAGCCCGTGGGGCCGATAGGCAGCACCTGCCAGACCGACATCCCAGCCTTTTTCAGAAAGTCCACAAACGCATAGGCATCTGCCCCCAGCGTACCGATTCCGCCCGGCGTGGGGAGCGATGTAATATGCAGAAGCACGCCGCTTTTTCTCATGAACAGCCACCGTCCCTGATAAATTCTACCAGTTCGAATTATAATTTTTTGTATGGTCTTCGTCAACGGATTTTGCCGTCTCCTCGATCTTTTTACATTATATGGGCGCGGATTATGCTATAATGAAGGGCAGAAACCAAGGAGCGTTTATGGAGGAAGGCATATGAATCTTGCGTTTTGCGGGCTGAAGCATGCGCACGTCGGGAGCCTGTATGCGCTGTGCGCGCAAAATCCGGACGTGCGGATTCTGGGCGCATGGGAGGGCGAGGAGGCCTATCGTGCGGCGGCGAGGGCGTGGATGCAGGCTCCGTTTTATCCGACGCTGGACGAGCTTCTAAACGATAGGGAAGTGGATGTTGTCGTCATCGGCGACGCCTACGGCGCGCGGGGACAGGAGGCGATTCGGGCGCTGAAGGCAGGCAAGCACGTGCTGAGCGACAAGCCGCTGTGCACGCGCATGGAGGAGCTGAGGGAAATCGAGCGCATCGCGGGAGAGGGGCACCTTGCCGTTGGCTGCATGCTCGATTTGCGCTTCGATCCGGCACTGCGTTTGGCGCGAAATCTGGTGCGCTCGGGCGAGCTTGGGGAAATTCATGCCATCAATTTTACGGGGCAGCATCCGCTGAACTATGGCACGCGGCCATCGTGGTATTTTGATGCGCAGCTGCACGGCGGCACGTTCAATGATTTGGCGATTCACGGGCTGGACGCCGTTTCGATGATTACGGGTCTTTCGTATGCGCGCACGTTGTGCGCCCGGCAATACAATGCATTTGCGCGCAAGGTGTCGTCGTTTCCGGACTGTGCGCAGCTGATGGGCGAATATGAGAACGGCGCGGGACTGATTGCCGACGTGAGCTATTCCGCGCCCGCGCGGGCGGCGTTTCGGCTGCCGAGCTATTGGCGGTTCAGCTTCTGGGGCGATAAGGGCATGATTGAATGCGCGCTGGGGGCGGGGAAGCTTCTGCTTGCGCAGGCGGGGAGGGATGAAATCCGGCTGCTCACCGCACCCAAGGTAAAGGAAAACTGCCTAACCGAGCTGATCGGGCAGATTCGAGGGGAGAGCACCGTGTTCCCGCAGAGAATGCTGTTTGATTCCACGCGCACGGCGCTCGAGATTCAGTTAAGCGCGGAGGGCTAAGCGCGGGCCTCGCGGATGAGATTCAGCATGGAATCGGCAAAGCGGGTAAGGTTGTTTGCAGGTGCCCGCATTTCCCGATTGGATGCAGCAGGTCAGTAATGCCAGCGAGCCGTAAAAATATACGCCCGTCAGTGTTTCTCCGAAGCGTTGACGGGCGTTTTGCACGAATTCATCCAACAGGAACTGAAATTTCATGGAGCGTTTTCCTCTGCGGCGTGCACATAGGGCATCAGCGCATTCATCATATCGGTCAGGCTGCGACCGGTTTCGCGCGCCATTCGGACGACGTCCGTGTATTCCGCCTTTGCGCGTTCGACGCCGTAGCCCTCGGCGTATTTCACGCGCAGTGAGCCGTAGGGCGTGGACACGACTTCGACGCGGCGTCCGAGCGCGAAGGTTTCGCAGATCGTCTTGCGTACGCCCAGCGTGGTGGTATGCTTCAGAAGAAGCGCGGCGAATTTTTCCGCATCCGCTTCGCGGCATACGCAGGTAAGCAGAATGCCGGGGCGGTTCTTTTTCATGTAGACCGGCATGGTGTACACGTCCAGCGCGCCGCCTTCAAGGAGCATCTCTGTCGCGTGCCCCAGCGCCTCCGGCGTCATGTCATCAATGGTGCAGTGCATTTCTGCCAGAATTCCGTTCACTTGTGCACCTCCGCGCGTTTTGCGGGCACTTTTTTCGTGCGCTTTTTCCGCGCAAAGCGGGAAAGAGCCAGACGATACAGGCTCAAAAGCGCGCCGGAGAGGAGCAGGCCGCCCAGAATGTCCGTCAGCCAATGCACGCCGGAAAACAGGCGGCACAGCACGGTAACCGCACACAGCGCGTTCAATGCCGCGCAAACGGGTCTGCGAAGCGCAATGTCCTTCAGGCGGCGGCGCGCTTCAACGCTGGCGGAAAGGAAGATGACCACGGAGAGCATTGTGTGCGACGAGGGGAACGAGGCCTCCAACCCCTTGGCTTCATCGAGGATAAGCGGCCGGTAATTGACGATGCACTTCTCAAAGAGGACGTATGCCAGCATCAGCGCAACATACAGCCCCGCCAGAACAAACAGATCGGCATCCACTCTTTTCAGGCTCCTGCGCGTGACGAGCTGGTAAAGCCCCGCACAGGCGAAGCCCGCGGCAATGAGCAGCGCAAGCGTTCCCAGCAGATCGGAAACCCTTTCGAGCCCCTCGTGATAGCCAATGCCGTCCTTGAACGCACCGTTCAGCGCGGCAAGGCCAATGGAGGAGGACATGGGGCCGATGGGACGCACGTCCACCGTTTTCAGAAGGAGAATCAGCAGAAGAAATAAGGCGATGCACGCGCAGGCGGTCAGCCTCCGTCGGCGATTTTTGAGCGAAGACATAAATACCCTCCGGGATTCAGGATGGCTACATTATAATCCCGAAGGATGGCCGCTGTCAACGTGAAATCCTGCTTGGATCGTGTCAAGCAGTTCTGGGGAATCAGGCAATGGAGTGCAAGGCACCGAA
>CAZMGO010000081.1:0-10212 GCA_964565845.1 uncultured Oscillospiraceae bacterium
CTGCTGACCGCACGCATCAACCACCTGAACGAGCACCTCAAGCTCAACAAGAAGGATCACCATTCCCGCCGCGGTCTGCTGTTGATGGTCGGTCAGCGCAGAGGTCTGCTGGACTATCTGAAGAAGACCGACATCGAAAGCTATCGTAGCCTGATCGCGAAGCTCGGCCTGCGCAAGTAAGTCATTCCGGCTTGTCGCCTGAGCGATGCGGCATGTGCCGTCGCCCGGGAAAACCGGGCGACGGCTTTTCCGTCATTCAAGGCTGTCTCCGGATCCGAAAAAGAACCTCGCCGTAGGGATGCGGCGCGACGGGTCTACGTCGCCGGCCGCGCGGCATCCCTGCGGGGACAAGTCTTCGGCGTCATGTTCTTTTTGTGATTCCGGTTATAGAAATAAGACTTTCCCAACCAATATAAGGAGGAACACCATGTTCAAAAGCTATTCCATGGAGCTGGGCGGAAGAACCCTGACCCTCGAATTCGGCAAATACGCCGAGCAGGCCTCCGGCTCCACGTTCGTTCGCTACGGCGAAACCGCCGTGCTCGTCAACGCCACCGTGTCCGAGACCCCGCGTCCCGGCATCGATTTCTTCCCGCTGAGCGTCGATTACGAGGAGAAGCTCTACTCCGTCGGTCACATTCCGGGCTCGTGGAACCGCCGCGAGGGTCGTCCGGGCGAAAAGGCCATCCTGACCTCCCGCCTGATTGACCGCCCGCTGCGCCCCCTGTTTCCCAAGGGAATGCGCAATGACGTGAGCGTCGTCGCCACCGTCATGTCCGTCGATTTTGACTGCAGCCCCGAAACGCCCGCCATGATCGGCGCGTCTGCGGCGCTGTGCGTATCCGAGATTCCGTTTGCCGGCCCCGTCGGCGCGGTGAACATCGGTCTGGTTGACGACGAGCTCGTCGTCAACCCCACGCAGGAGCAGCGCGAAAAGTCCTCCCTGAACCTCACCGTCGCCGGAACCAAGGAAGCGGTTCTGATGGTGGAGGCCGGCGCCAACGAGGTTTCCGAGGAGGTCATGCTGAAGGCCATCCTGTTCGCCCATGAGCAGGTAAAGAAGATTGTCGAGTTCCAAGAGCAGATTGCCGCCGAAATCGGCAAGGAAAAGCGCGAGTTCCATCTCGAGCTGCCGGGCGACGACGTGAAGGCCGCCGTGCGCGAATACGCATACGACAAGGTGCAGTGGATGTTCGAAACCTTCGACCGCGGCGAGCGCAATGCCCGCGAGGCCGAGGTGAAGAAGGATGTTGCCGAGCACTTCCAGACCCAGTTCGAGGGCCGCGAGGCCGAGGTTGGCGACGCGCTGTACGCCATCGAAAAGGAAGTCATGCGCCGCCACATCATCGACAACGGCGTGCGTCCCGACGGCCGCAAGCTCACCGAGGTTCGCCCCATCTGGTGCGAAACCGGCGTTCTGCCCCGCCCGCACGGCAGCGGCGTATTCACCCGCGGACAGACGCAGGTTATGACCGTTTGCACGCTGGCCCCGATGAGCGAGGTTCAGATTCTGGACGGCATTACCCCTGAAACCAGCAAGCGCTATATGCATCACTATAACTTCCCCGGCTATTCCACCGGCGAAGCCAAGCCCATCCGTTCCCCGGGTCGCCGCGAAATCGGTCACGGTGCACTGGCCGAGCGCGCGCTGGAGCCGATGATTCCCAGCGTGGACGAGTTCCCCTACTGCCTGCGGCTGGTTTCCGAGGTCATGAGCTCCAACGGCTCCACCTCACAGGCCTCCGTGTGCGGCTCCACCCTCGCGCTGATGGATGCGGGCGTGCCGATCAAGCGCCCCGTCGCTGGCGTGGCCATGGGTCTGATCAAGGACGTCGAGAACACCGGCAAGGTTGCCGTGCTGACCGACATTCAGGGTCTTGAAGACTTCCTCGGCGACATGGACTTCAAGGTTGCCGGCACCGCGCAGGGCATCACCGCCATTCAGATGGACATCAAGATCAAGGGCATTGACGAGGCCATTCTGCGTCAGGCGCTCGCGCAGGCCTACGACGGCCGCATGCACATCCTCGGCAAGATGCTTGAGGTGCTGCCCGCGCCGCGTCCGCAGCTGAGCAAGTACGCGCCCAAGATCATCCAGTTCAAGATCAACCCGGAGAAGATCGGCGAGGTCGTCGGCCCGCGCGGCAAGATGATCAACAAGATCATCGAGGAAACCGGCGTTAAGATCGACATCGAGGACGACGGCAGCGTCTACATCGCCACCAACGACGATCAGGCCGCGCAGCGCGCCAAGTCCATCATCGAGGGCATCGTGCGCGAGCTGCAGGTGGGCGACGTGTTCGTGGGCAAGGTTGCCCGCATCATGTCCTTCGGCGCGTTCGTCGAGTACGCCCCCGGCAAGGACGGCATGATTCACATTTCCAAGCTCGCCAACGAGCGCGTGGAAAAGGTGGAGGACGTTGTGAACATCGGCGATACGCTCGAGTGCCGCGTGGCGGAGATCGACTCGCAGGGCCGCATCAATCTGGTGCGCAACGACATTAAGTACGACAACGAGGCCATGCCCGTTCGTCGTCCCCCGCGTCCGGACAATCGTCGCGGCGGAGATCGCGGCGGACGCAGATAACCGATTCCCGAACAAAACGTACGAAAGCCGCGCGCGGGTGCTCTGACCCGCGCACGGCAATCTTTGTTATTGGAGGCAACTATGGCATTTGATCTGAAGACGCTGCCGAACGGACTGCGCATCATTGGCGAGCACATGCCCGGCTTTCGCTCCGTGTCGGTGGGTCTGTGGGTAGAAAGCGGCTCGCAATACGAAACGCCCAGCGAAAACGGCATCAGCCATTTTATCGAGCACATGCTGTTTAAGGGCACCAAAAAGCGCTCCGCGCGCGACATTGCCGAGGAAATGGATGCCGTCGGCGGACAGCTGAACGCCTTTACCAGCAAGGAATGCACCTGCTTCTACGCCAAGGTGGTGGACGAGCATCTGCCGCTGGCAATGGACGTAATCAGCGACTTGGTGCTGTCCTCCCGTCTGGATCCCGCAGACATCGAGCGCGAGAAGGGCGTGGTGATTGAGGAAATCAACATGGCGGAGGATACGCCGGAGGATCTGGTGTTCGAGCTTTTGATGCTGGCGCATTACGGCGACCAGCCGGTTGCGCGCCCCATTCTGGGCACTGAGGCCAGCGTTTCCGCGCTCACGCGCGAGCACATCACAGGCTATATGCGCCGCATGTATCGCCCAGAATGCGCCGTGCTGGCCGTGGCGGGCAATTACTGCTGGAGCGAGGTTGTCAAGCAGGCGGAAGCGCTGTACGGCGGCTGGCAGCCGACGGGCGAAAAACGCCCGAGCATCGAAACCAACGCCGTCGCGCCCCGCGTGATACGCCGGAAGAAGGACATTGAACAGCTGCATCTCTGCCTTGGCTTCCCCTCCTGCGGAATCGGCGCGGTCGACGTGTATCCCACGGCGGTATTCAACAGCGCCTACGGCGGAGCCATGTCCTCACGCCTGTTCCAGACCATTCGCGAGGAGCGCGGCATGGCCTATTCGGTCTACTCCTATCCAAACCCGATGAGCGGCACCGGCGTGCTGGCCGTGTATGCGGGCACCAGCCCGGAGCACGCGGGCGAGGTCGTTCGTCTGCTGAACGAGGAAACAAAAAAGCTGGCCGAAAACGGATTAACCGAAAAGGAATTCCGGCAGGCAAAGGAGCAGCTGCTTTCCGGCTTCATACTGGGGCAGGAATCCACCTCCAGCCGCATGAACGCCATTGGCCGCCGTCTTCTGCTGCTCGGCGACACGCAGGCCGATGAGGATGTGGTGCAGAAGATTCGCAGCATCACCTTCGAGGACGTAAACGCGCTGACGCGCCGCGTGCTCACGTCGCCCCGCAGCGCCGCTGTCGTCGGAAACGGTGCGATGGATGTCGAAATCTGATTCATCCCGCGTCGCTCATCCGGGCGGCGCGGCTTCTCACATGAGGAAGTGAAAACGTGGAACAAAACCTGCAGGCGCTGAAGCAGGCCGCCGTGCTGTATCCGTTGGTCGCGGTTTTCTTCACGCTGCCCTATGTTGCCTTCAATTACCGCAAATATGGCTCCGTGTTCAGCCTGCGCATCCTGATTCTGTATTCCTTCGCGCTTTATATGCTGTGCGTATACTGTCTGGTCATCCTGCCGCTGCCGACGCGCGAGGCGGCGAGGACGCTGTCCGGTCACAGGGCGCAGCTGACTCCCTTTCATTTCATCACCGACATTCTCGAGCATTCGCAGCTTTCCCTGAAGGATCCCCTGTCCCTCCTGACGCTGATCGACAATCCAGCCTTTCTGGGCGCGGCGTTCAACCTGCTGATGACGTTTCCGCTGGGCGTCTACCTGCGCTACTACTTCCGCTGCGGCTGGCTGAAAACGCTGCTGATCGGCTTCGGATTGTCCCTCTTCTTCGAGCTGACACAGCTGACAGGCCTTTATTTCATGTATTCGGGAAGCTACCGCCTGTTTGACGTAGACGATCTGATGATCAATACACTGGGCACAATGGTCGGCTTCTGGCTGGCGAAGCCGCTCACGCGTCGATTGCCCAGCCGAGATCGGCTGGATACGCTCAGCTTAGAGCGCGGCCGACGCGTATCGCTTCTAAGGCGCATGCTGGCCATGGCCTACGATTTAGGCATCTGCGGCATTCTGGCAATGCTCATTTCCGGAATTCTGCACATCGGCTTCCGCTTCTGGCTCGTCGCGCTGCTTCAATGCGTCGGCCCCATCCTCCTGCGCGGGCAGACCGTAGGCTGTCGGCTCACTCGGCTTCGCCTTCAGAAAAAGGACGGCTCGCGCCCGGAATGGTATCGTTATCTCATTCGCTACGGCAGCATGGCGCTGGTAATGGTCTATCTGCCGCTGTGGCTGACCCGCCTGATCGGCATTCTGAAGGATGAAAACCACCTTTCGACCTCCACTACGATCAGCCTGATCGCCGCGCTCATCCTCGGCTATATGGGCTGCCTGCTGTTCGAGGTCATACGCGTGCTGATGCACCGCTCGCTGTTCTATGAGCGCCTGTCCGGCGCATACATCGTAAGCACCGTGCCGCCCAAGGCGTGATGCGGCGCACTCCCCGAAGGACAGATGGAAACCAAAAGCAGGATGATGCCGCTTCCTACCGAAAACGACATCCTCCTGCTTCTTTGCGTGCCAGCGGCACGGAATCAGTTGGTTAGATAGATGAACTGATACAGCGCATCGGTGTTGGCCTGCACATCCATATCGTACAGCATGTCCTGATCGTTGCGCCGTTCCTCCTTGTAGGTGTTGGCGACCGGCAGACGCAGCTCCGACGCAGCGCTAAAGTCCTCCCGCTCAAGAACGAGCTTGGCAAGATTGATAATCTCCGTCACCTGCAGATTGGTCTCGAAATACGGTGAGCACTGCGGTACAAGCCCAAAAAGCTCCGTCACGCTGGCATTGCGCAGACCCTCCATCAGCTTGTTGAGAACCTTGCGCTGACGCTCCGCGCGGGCATAGTCGCTGTCCAGCTTACGAATTCGGGCATATCCCAACGTCTGCTCGCCGTTCAGGTGCGTATTCGCGCCGTAGGTGCTCAGAAGCGTGTTTTCATACTCCGCCTTGGCATCATCATAATCGCGCCCGTCGTAACGAACCTCGATCAAAAGCTGCTCCTTCACATTCTTGTTGATCATGTCCATCTCGTTTTGCGTGATGTCAATGTCAATGCCGCCCAGAATTTCGGCAATCTTGGAGAAGCCCGTAAAATCCACATACACATAATGCTGGATATTCATGCCGAAATATTCGTTTACAATTTTCATTGCCAGCTGCGCGCCGCCGTAAAAATACGCATTGTTGATACGCGTGTTTTTATGCTCACCGATCGTCACGGCGGTATCGCGCATGATGGACACCAGCTTCACGTTTCCGGTCTTTTGGTTGATGGAGCAGATAATCATGGTGTCCGTGCGCGCGGCCTCGTTTTTATTGCGTGCATCGGCACCCAGCAGAAGCACGTTCAGCCAGTCCTCGCTCAAGCCGGGCGTAATGCTCAAATCCTCAACGGAAATGGAGTTCCCATCCGCCAGATTGACATCATTCTGCTCGTTTTCCTTGAGCAGCTGTTCATAGGCCTCGCCGGTGAACGAATCGCTTCCGCTCGCTGCGGTCGTCCCGCTCGTGGCGGACGGCTCCACGGTTTTATCCGGAACGGCTTCTCTTTCCGGCATCAAAAAAATGACCGCCGCTGCGGCCGCAGCCACCAGCAGGAGTGCCAGCATAATCAGCGGCGCAGCATTGCGTTTTTTCCGTCTGTTTCTCTTCGGCTCGCTGCCCGGCCGCTGCTGCGCGGGACGCTGCCCGTTTGCGGGACGACGCGGAGCCGCGCCTGTCGGGCGCGCGCCCTGTGCCGGTCTCCGCGTGCCCGACTCCGCGTTGTACGCGGCGGGACGAACGCGCTTTGGCTCAGTGCTTCGATTCTCCATTGATTGGTACCTCCAGTATCCGGTCTTAAAAGTTTCCCGTATATATTATACATGAATCGCCCGCATATTGCAAGACGTTTCAAATTTTCCCGAAAAAAGACACCTTGCCGCCCCGTTTGCCTTGGAGGTTCATGGAAAGAAGGCGGAATGCCCGTTTTTATCGAAGCATTCCGCCTATCCTGCTTATCGCTGTGTCAGTTCAGCTCGTTCTGCATGCGGCTGAAGCGCTGCTTGGCGCCGACGAGCACGTTTACGTCGGCCTCCTGACCCTTGAACCAGCCCATCTGCTCCATCTTCGTGAACACCTGATACTGATCCTTCACGCAGCCATTCAGGTTGTCGGTGAGCACGGTGCGCAGCGGCATCTCGGACGCCTCGGGGATGAAGGCGCCATAGTTATGAATGAGGTACTTCTCCTGCTCGAGCAGATCCTCCATGCCGTACTGATCGTTCATGACGTTTTCGTTCATTTCGCGTGCCTCCCTTCTTACTGCCAGCTGTTCAGATAATTGAACAGCCGATCATAGCGCTGCTTATGACAGTTGGCCAGTTCGCCGGCCAGCGTTTTCAGCTCCGCGTTCTGGAAGGTTTGCGCGTAGTGCTCCGCCTTTTTGCAGGCGATGAACTCGTGCGTCAGCTGATCCTGAAGAATGGAAAGGCTCTTTGACTGAATCATTCCGGTAGGCATTTTTGTCTTCCTCCTTATTCGAAATGCCAAGCTTATTCATGCCCCCGAAATCGCCGCGCTATACGCAACCAAAGCCATGCTTTCGCCGTCAAAGAAAGGGAATTCGGCCTTTGACGGCATGCGGATTTCGTGCTATACTATGCAATGGTTTGATATATACTGTACGGAGGACTTCATGAGCAAGCAGAATCCTTTATTTGTGCCGCGCAACGG
Source organism: uncultured Oscillospiraceae bacterium (assembly GCA_964565845.1). GTDB lineage: Bacteria > Bacillota > Clostridia > Christensenellales > Aristaeellaceae > SFHK01. Next base: position 7,363 of record CAZMGO010000081.1, read on the forward strand.
CTATGGAAGCTTCATACTGTCCGTGTTCATGACCACGGTAAAAATGCTGGTCATTCTGGTGCTGATTATCGCCTTTTCGGCCACAGGGCTTGTGATGGGCATTGCAAAGGCGTGGGTGGATACGTCGCCGGAGCTTGATCTGGATCTTTTCAACTCGCAGGCGCAGACTTCCTTCATCTACGACAAATACGGCAATCTGATCACCACCTTCCGCGGAACGGAAAATCGCGTGTACTGCACGTACGACGAGCTTCCGGAAAACCTGATCAATGCCGTAATCGCCGCCGAGGATGCGCATTTCTGGGAGCACAGCGGCGTGGACGTTCACCGCTATCTGGGCGCGCTGGTGGGAAACCTGCTTTCCGGCAACAACCAGGGCGGCAGCACGATCACCTGCCAGCTCATCAAGCAGACGCTGCTTTCCAGCGAGCAGACCTACAAGCGCAAGGTGCAGGAGGCCTATCTCGCGCTGCGTCTGGAGGAAACGCTGACGGAGCTGTTTTCCGGCGACACGCGCTCGGCCAAGGAGCGCATTCTCGTGGAATACATGAACGTCGTTTACATGGGCGGTTCGCTGTACGGCGTGAAGACCGCCGCGCAGGATTACTTTGGCAAGGACTTGAGCGAGCTTTCGCTGAAGGAATGCGCCATGCTCGCGCGCCTGATCAAGAACCCCTATCGCTACAATCCCCGCAGCAATTACTACATTCGAAACACGCCGGAGGAGAGCGAAAAGGGCGCGAATTATATTCTGGAGGAAATGTACAGCTACGGCTTCATCACCCTTGAGGAATGCGAGCAGGCCAAGGCCGAAACGCTTCAGGTGCTTCAAACCAGCTCGTCCGCCGAAAAGATGTACGACCACGCCTACTATGTCGAGTACGCCATTTACGACGTGGTGACCAAGATGCTGCGCGTGGAGCAGAAGGAAGACACGACCGCCAACCGCGCCGCCATGGAAAACAAGCTGCGCACCGGCGGCTATCACATCTATCTGAGCCTTGACCCGCAGATGCAGTCCACGGTGCAGAAGGTCATTTCCGAATGGACTCGCTATCCGGACACGCGCTATAAGTCCGATCGCTACAAAAAAACGCTGACCAACGGCGAATATGTGAACGTCGTAGAGCCGCAGGCAGCCTGTGCCGTGCTCGACTGGCACACGGGCGAGCTGGTCGCCATTGTCGGCGGCCGCAGCGAGCCAACGGCGCGCAAGCAGCTGAACCGCGCCTACCAAATGAACATGCCCGTCGGCTCGTCCATCAAGCCGCTGAGCGTGTACGGCCCGGCCTTTGACATGGGTTGGTCGCCGGGCACCCCCGTGCTCAACCTGCCGATTCGCATTGAGGGCTGGGACAGCACGCAGGGGTATCCAAACAACTATGGCGGCGGCAGCTTCACCGGCTGTGAATCGATGCGCTACGCCATCAACAAATCGCACAACTATTCCACGGCGCAGGCGCTGTATACCTATGTCGGTATTTCAAACTCCGTCAACTACCTTCTGCGGCTGGGCGTTTCATCGTCCCATATTCAGGCCACCGGCTCGGGACTTGCGCTGGGCTCCTCCGGCATTTCCGTCATCGAAATGGCTACGGCCTTCGGCGCGATTGCCAATCTGGGCGAGTATCAGGAGTCGTACGCCTTCTCGAAGGTGCTGTATGACGACAACAAAACGCCCTACATCGTGGCGCGCGACGTGCAAATTCGCCGCGAGGCGTTCAAGCCCTCCACCGCCTACATGCTGGTGGACGTTCTGAAGGACTGCGTATCCGGCTCCAGCGGAACCGGCTCCCGCGCCAAGTTCGGAAACTTCACCGTAGCCGGGAAGACCGGCACCAACTCGGATGCCTGCGGCGTATTCTTCGCCGGAATGACCGCATATTATTCCTGCGCGGTATGGATTGGACACGACAACTACAAGCCACTGGTTTCCAACGCGACCGGCGGAACCTATGCCGCGCCGCTGTGGGCGGAGGTCATGAGCAAGGTGCATTCCTATGCCGGAATCACGAAGGATCGCGCCATCATCAGCGGCAGTGCCTCCGATTACGGGCTGGTTCTTGCCGAGGCCTGCGGCGTGAGCGGCATGCGTCCTACGGATTCCTGCCGCCGCGACGCCAACGGCTATTCCGTCACGTACGATTACTATCTGGAAGGCACGCAGCCCACGGTTGACTGCAATATGCACCGCACCGTAACGCTGTGCACGCGCTCCAACAAGCGCCCCAACGGCAATTGCTCCTCCACGCGCTCCTACGGCATCATCTACATTCCGCAGGGGCACCCGCTCCGGCAGGCGGAGAGCCTTTCGCAGGTGCGGCAGTACTTCAAGGGCGCGACGACCAGCAAGGATCTGTCCGACTTTGGAACCTGCAGCGTCTGTCACTGACGGATGGCTGCGGAATGAGAGGTTTGAATGAGAAAGAAAAACGCCAAACGCCGCCCCTCGCGGCTCGGAAACCTTCTTTTTCTGCTTGCGGGCGTGCTGTGCTTTGTTTACTACTTTGCCAATGGCTTTCTCATCCGCTTCGGACAGTCGCTCCTGTGGCTGTGGCCGCTGATGGGATCCGCGTTGCTTGCGCGCTTTGTGCTGGTTGCGCGCATGCTCCGCACCGGCCAGCCCTCGCCCCTTCCGCGTAGATTTCTGCGCGTCATGCATGTGCTGATCGCCATTGGACTCGTGATTCTGCTCGCCGTCGAGGGCATCATCCTCAAGGGCGCGTTCGAATCCACGCCTGCGGGGCTCGACTGCATCATCGTGCTGGGCGCGAAGGTCAACGGCACCTCCCCCAGCGGCGCACTGCGCAACCGCATTGAGGTGGCCGCCGAATACGCGCTGGCAAATCC
>CAZMGO010000082.1:0-10202 GCA_964565845.1 uncultured Oscillospiraceae bacterium
TTTTTTATTTTCTTATCTCGTAATCGTCCAAAATCACCTTCTCGCCGTCCTTCAGCAGCTCGGCCTCTTCGGAATGCGTATATGTAAACCCGCACGAGCGCGCCAAACGCTTTGACGCCGCGTTTTGCCTGAAGCAATCGTAATGCAGTTCGGCTGCGCCAAGCTCGTCAAAAGCAAGGGTGATGAGGGCCTTCAATATCTGCTTTACGCAGCCCCTGCCGTGAAAATCGGGGCAAAGGGCTATGTCGGTAACGGTATATACGCTCGGCCTGATTTCCTTTAGCCCGGCGATGCCAATCGCCTGCTTAGTCGCCTTGTCGTACACGAAAAACTCGGTTTTAACTTCCCTGTGCATTTGAGCATAGGCGGCGGTTTTCTTCATGGCATGCGCCTCGGTTGGACTCGGCTTGGTGAACATATAGCGGAACACCTCGCCGCGGCTCCAAAGGTTTCTATACAGGTCTTGCCAATCGTCGGCAGAGCCTTGCTTTAAAAGCAAGTCCTTTGTTTCAAGCATTCGCCGTAATCTCCTTCAAGAATTTTTCCGCCTCCGCATACAGCTTCGGCGAGGTCTTGGGATAGGTAAGCTCAGCAGGGAGCGCGTCAAACATCCTTGTTTCCTGCATTTCGCTTTCGGGAAGCTCGCCGAGAGAGTGAACGACCGCAAGGAAAACCCTTCCGTTTGAGCATGCCTGCCGGTCGAAGCCCCAATAATCGCACACGGGATAAACGTCTGCATCCCTGATTCCGCTTTCCTCAAAAAGCTCGCGCTTTGCGCATTCCAGCGGCGTTTCGCCCTTCTCGATATGACCGCCCTGCGTTTCCCAAGTATTGCGCTTCCTGTGCCTTGAAAGAATCCACTTGCCTTGATAGGAGGTGCAGATCACCGTATATTTGTATCCCTCAAGGTATCCAAGCGGATAAATTCTGCATTGAAGCTCCTTGCGGAGTTCCTCACGTTCAAGCATCGGCGCGTTCAGGTCAATGCCAAGCTCTCTGCATTTTTCGATGGCGAGGTCATGCCCCTGTAAAGCTGCCCTTCGATACCAGAAGCTCGCCTGCTCCCTATCGCGCTCCACGCCAATGGCATCCTCGTAAAACCAAGCAAGATTGCATTGCCCGTCGTGGTCGCCGTGATCGGCGGCTCTGCGCGTCCAGTAAACCGCCTTTTCAGGATTCTTCTCCACGCCAAGACCGTCGTAATAGAAATAGCCGATCTGGCATTCGGCAAGCGGATAGCCCTGCTCGGCAAGCACCATGTGCCCGGCAAAGCACTTCTCATATTGCTGTGTATTAAAATACTTTTCAATCAGCTCGTTGCAGATGTCAAGCTCTCTGCAGGGCCTGTAATAGGACTCCGGCATACGTTTCTCCCTTCGTCAAATCCCTTCCACCCGGTTCGATCTCAATATACTGCCGACTTTACAGCTTGGACACTAAACATACCGTCTCCACGTGCCCAGTCTGAGGGAACATATCGACAGGACGAACGGAGGCAAGGCGATAGGCGGGTGCCAACAGCTTCAGGTCGCGGGCGAGGGTGGCAGGGTTGCAGGAAACATAGACCAGCTTATCCGCCGGAGACTCGCACAGGGCGCGAACGACGGGCGCATCCAGTCCCTTGCGGGGCGGATCGACGATAACCGCGTCGAAGCGTTCTCTTTTCCGAAGTCCGGGATACAGTGCTGCCGCGTCGCCCTCTATGAATTGAACCTTGTGGGAGAGCCGATTCGTCTCGGCATTTTTGCGCGCGTCGGCCACGGCAGGCGCGACGATTTCGACGCCCGTTGCCTTTGCGCACGCGCGCGCGGCAAAAAGCGTGATCGTGCCTGCGCCGCAGTATACGTCGCATACGCGGTCGCCGGGCTTCAGCGCGGCCAGTGCCAGCGCTTCGCCGTACAGGCGCTCCGCCTGCGGGCGGTTGACCTGAAAAAACGACTGCGGGGAAACCGAAAAACGCAGGCCGTCCAGTGTCTCGGAAATGGTCTCCGCACCGGCCAGCCTGCGGCAAACGCCGTCCAGCGCATGCGCGGGACGACGCGAAAGCTCGCATGCGTACACGCTGCGAACCATCGGAATTTCCGCCATAATCGCGCGAGCCAGTCTGCCGGCATCGGCGCGGGCATACAGCGACAGCGTAACCATCATTTCCCCTGCCGCGTTCGTGCGCACGACGAGGTTCTTAAGCGGCAGGCTTTCGCGCCGAGCGCGCACAAACGCGAGCACGCGGTTCGCGCCGGCCGTCTGCAGCGGGCATTCCGTAATGTCGATCACCCGATGCGTGCCTCCCTCGCATACGCCCGCCTTCTCGCCGTCAAACGCGAATTCCGCCTTGTTTCGATAGCCCAGTATTTCCGGCGACGCGAGCGTCTCCCCCACCTCGGGTGCCTGCACGCCGCCCAGACGCGAAAGCGCGTCCGCAACCCTCTGGCGCTTCAGTTGAAGCGCGCGGGCATAGGCAATATGCTGCGTCTGACAGCCGCCGCACACACCGAAATGCGGGCAGACCGGCGTCACGCGGTCGGGCGACGGCTCGCGCACATCCAGCAGGCGCGCCGTGCAGAAGCGCTTCTTTTCGGCTTCAATCCGCACGTCCACGGCTTCTCCGGGAATCGCGAAGGGCACGAAAACGGCGCGGCCGTCCGAAAGACGGCCGACGCCCTGCATCTCCGACCCAATGCCGGTAATCCGAATCGTTTCAATCTTCATTGCACATAGCCGGTCACATCCACGAGGTCGTAGTACTCGCGGTCAAAGACCATGGGAGACAGTGCCTCGTCGAAGGATACGTCGATGATTTTGTTGCCTCTGATGCCCACGGCGCGGCCGCCAAGGTCATTTTTCAGAAGCTCGACGGCATGCGAACCGGTGCGCGTGGCCAAAATTCGGTCGTTGGCGGTGGGGCTGCCGCCGCGCTGCGTGTAGCCCAGCACGGTCGCGCGCGTTTCGTGACCGCTCAGCGCCTCGATAACCTCGGCATACTGGCTGCTGGTCACATGCTCGCGGGTGATGTGCAGCTTGGGATATTCCTTCTTGAGCGCCTTCAAATCCGTCTTCAGCGAATCCTGCGCGCCCTCGGCGAAAATCAGAATCATCGAGCGCTTGCCGCCGATTACGCCCTTATGTACGGTGTCGGCCACCTCCTCCAGCGTCCACGACACCTCGGGAATGATCGCCATTTCCGCGCCGCAGGCCACGGCGGTATGCACGGCAATATCGCCGCAGTGGCGGCCCATCACGGTGACAATGGACGCGCGCTCGTGCGCTTCGCCGGTGTCGCGGATGCGGTTAACCGCCTCGACGGCCGTGTTTAACGCCGTGTCAAAGCCGATGGTGAACTCGGTGTAGTTCAGGTCGTTGTCAATCGTGCCGGGAACACCGATTGTGGGCATGCCCAGCTTGTTGAGCGCACGCGCACCGGCATAGGTTCCGTTTCCGCCGATGCACACAAGACCCTCGACGCCCAGCGCGCGAAGGTTGCGCACGGCCTCCTTCTGCACGGCCTCCTTGTGGAAATCCAAGCAGCGCGCGGTCATCAGCATCGTGCCGCCCTTGTGAATGATGCCGGACACGCTGCGGGCATTCATTTCCACATAATCGTCCTCGGTTGTCAGGGACTTCATCAGCAGTCCGTTATAGCCGCGTTTAAAACCAACCACGGACATCTGATTGCTCAGCGCCGTGCGAACGACGGCGCGAATCGCGGCATTCATGCCGGGCGCGTCGCCGCCGGAAGTCAATACGCCTATCCGCTTCATGGATGGATTCTCCTCCTTTGTCTATATCCGTCGCCCGAGGCGAAAATCCGCTTCGCGGGCGAGAATTTTCACATCTCTGCTTGCATTATAAACGATGATGTGTTAATGTTCAAGAACCGGCTTTTGATCGAGGCTCGACAATGCTGTTAAACGTCCGCTTTTCCTTGCGCGGGCGCAGTCTTTCAAAGGAGCATGCTCATGGAACGGATTACCAGCGCATCCAACCCGGCAATCAAGCGTCTGAAGGCGCTGCGTGATGCCAAGACGCGGCAGGAAAGCGGCCTGTTTCTCGTGGAGGGCGAGGTCATGATTCGCGAGGCGCTGGCATGCGGTCTGACGCCGACCGAGGCGCTGGCCGAGAAGGAGAGCGCGCTCACGGAGGCGCTTGCACATGCGGGCGCCGTCGTACGGCTGGTCGTGCGCGCCGCCATCGAGGCCGCATGCGATACGAAAACACCGCAGGGCGTTTGCGCGTCCTTTTCGATGCCGCGCCTGACGCGCATCCCCGCGAACGCGCGCAGGCTCGTAGCGCTGGACGGCGTGCAGGATCCCGGAAACCTCGGCACCATCTGGCGCACAGCCGACGCGGCAGGCTTCGACGCGCTTCTGCTGGGCGCAGGCTGCGCCGACCCATGGTCGCCGAAGGTGCAGCGCGCCGGCATGGGCAGCGGCTTCCGCGTCGCCGCAGTATCGGGCGAAATGCCGCTTCTGCTTTCCCGCGCGCAGGCGGACGGCTTCCGCATCGTCGTTTCCGCGCTGGACGGCGCACCGCTGTATGCGCGCACGCGGCCAAAGCCCGGCGAAAAGCTCGTGCTCGTCATCGGCAACGAAGCGCACGGCGTATCCCCGGAGGTACAGCAAATGGCCGATGTAAGGCTGAAAATTCCCATGCGCGGCGGAGCGGAATCCCTGAACGCCGCCGTCGCCGCCGGAATTCTGATGTATGAACTGACAAAAGAAAGCGAGTAGATGCACATGATTCTCAAGGGCGCAACGGTAAACTTCCTCGGCGACAGCATCACGCAGGGCGTGGGCGCCTCCTGCACGGAAAATCGATATACCGACGTATTCGCGCGCGAATTCGCTCTGAAGGCCGTGAACAATTACGGCATTTCCGGCACGCGCATCGCCCGCCAGCAGAACCCGGCGGCGGACAGCCCGCTCTACGATCTGGACTTCTGCCGCCGCTTTCCCGAAATGGACGCAACCGCCGACGCGGTTGTCGTATTCGGCGGCACCAACGATTTCGGTCACGGCGACGCGCCCATCGGCACGTTTGCCGACCGCACGCCGGACACGTTCAGCGGCGCATGCCATTATCTGATGAACGGTCTTCTGGAAATGTACGTCGGAAAGCCCGTTGTCATCCTCACGCCTCTGCACCGCTGGAACGAGGACTGCCTGCGCGGCGACCGCAAGGCCAACGACGTCGCGCCGCTGGCCGCCTATCGTGAGATCCTGCTCCGCATGGCGGAATACTACTCGCTGCCGGTGCTCGATCTGTACGCATGCAGCGGCATTCAGCCCGCGAACGCCGTCTGCCGCGCGCGGCTTCTGCCCGACGGCCTGCATCCCAGCGACGAGGGACATGCCCTCATCGCCCACCGCGTAGGCAAATTCTTGGAAAGCCTGTAAAGAAAGCGGGGCATTTCGCGTGCTTCTCAAAGGCGCAGTGATCAACTTTATCGGCGACAGCATCACGGAGGGCGTGGGCGCATCCTGCCCGGAAAAGCGCTATACCGATGTGCTCGCGCGCGAATTCGGCCTGAAGGCCGCCAATAACTACGGCATTTCCGGCACGCGCATCGCCATACAAAAGAACCCGACGCTCAGCAATCCCACCTTCGACCGCGACCTTTGCAGCCGCTATGCGGAGATGGATCCGAATGCCGACGCGGTTGTCGTATTCGGCGGCACCAATGATTTTGGGCATGGCGATGCGCCGCTCGGCACGTTTTTTTGGCCGCACGCCGGACACGTTCAGCGGCGCATGCCATTATCTGATGAACGGTCTTCTGGAAATGTACGCCGGAAAGCCCGTCGTGATTCTCACGCCCCTGCACCGCTGGGATGAGGACTGCCCGCGCGGCAGCGGGAAGGCGGAGGATGCCGCGCCGCTGTCCGTCTATCGGGCAATCCTGCTCCGCACGGCGGAATATTACTCGCTGCCGGTGCTCGACCTGTACGCCGCCAGCGGCATTCAGCCGATGAATGCGCGCAATCGCGCTCGGCTCGCGCCGGACGGCGTGCATCCAAACGACGCAGGCTGCGCCATCCTTGCCCACCGCATCGGTCGGTTTCTGGAAAGCCTGTAGGCATGGCGAAAGGAAATCCACATGAGACTTTGCGTACCGATTCCCTGTTTTTTCCCGAAAATGGACTTCGCAGACGCCCTGCGCCGCGTGAAGGCGCTGGGCTTTGACGCCGCCGAGGGCTATGACTGGCGCGGCTTTGATTTTCCCGCCGTGCGCCGTGCGCTCGACGAAACCGGCGTGGAGCTTTTAAGCCTGTGCACCACGTTCTTCCGCATGACCGACCCGGCGTTTCGCGGCGCATGGCTGAGCGGTCTGCGCGAAAGCTGTGCCGCCGCGCGGACGCTGGGCGTTCGCCGCCTGATCACGCAGGTCGGCCCCGACACCGGCGCGCCCCGCGCCGCGCAGCAGGAAAGCATCGTTCAGGCTCTGAGGGACGCGCGTCCCATTCTGGAGGACAGCGGCATAACCCTGATGATCGAGCCGCTCAACACGCTCGTTAACCATCCCGGCTATTACCTTTGGTCATCCGCGCAGAGCTTTGACATCCTCCGCGAGGTCGATCACCCGCTCGTAAAAATGGTATACGACATTTACCACCAGCAGGTAATGGAGGGCAACATCATCCCCAGCGTTGTGAACCACCTTGACCTCATCGCACATCTGCACGCCGCCGGACACCCAGGCCGCCATGAGCTGCAGCTCGGCGAAAACGACTACCATTTTATCTTCCGTGCCATCGACAACGCGGGCTATGCGGGCGCATGCGGTCTGGAATATAACCCCACCCTGCCCGCAGAGGAAAGCCTTAAGACCGCACGCGCGCTGTACGCGCAGGCATAAGAAATCCGCCGGACATTCGAGGGCTTGAAGGCCCTCGAAATGCCCGGCGGCTCTTTAAAAAACAGTGTTCGCCTACAGCGCCTTCTGCCGCTTCACGCCCACATACGGCCCATCCTGACATTTCCCGACGGCATAATAGCCCAGCGCTTCATAGTATCCGTTTAGGAACGCGCTGTCCGCCGCGCAGTCCAGCCGCATATATCGCTTGCCGCGCGCCCGTCCCAGCGCCTCCGCGGCTGCGAGCAGTGCGCGTCCCGCGCCCGGCGCAGACGTATCCGCCACAAGATTATGCATATAATAGGAAACTTCCTCTTCGCTTCCTGCCCAACGCTCGTCCTCCGAAAGCAGCACCGCCGCGCCGACGATTTTGCCCGCAGCCGTATCCGCCAGCACGTACAGGCAGCGCTTCTCCCGCATTTTCCGGTAATAGTCCGCCGGGTAGACGCTCAGATAATCAACGGCATTCCACTGCCGAATCCCCTTTTCGTCCATCCAGCGAATCCGCTTTTCATAGAGCGAAAAAATGTCGGCAATCTCCTCCGCACGTGCCAAGCGCAGCGCGTATTTTGCCCTTTCGCCCCTACACATTCGCCCCGCCCGGCCCTTCCTCATAGGTGGGCGCCGCCGTCGTGGACGGCTGCCGCAGCGACGGCTCCTGCACGCTCACGCGCCCGAGCAGAAAGCCCAGCAGCGCAAGCAGCATCATCAGCACGACGACAACCGCCGTCTGTCCCGCGCGCGGCATGCGCTTTTCCTGCGGCTCTCTTTGACCTCGCGCGCCCCTGCCGTGCTTATCGCTGAAGGCCTTCTCGTTAAACCGAATCAGCACCTCGCGCTGCTCGCGCCCGCAGCGAACGCAGCTCTCCGAGGTCAGCAGGTTGATGCGCCCGCACACGCAGCGCCAGAAGTTCTTCTGCGTCTGCGGATACTGCACCGCGTCATCACCCGCCGCCGCCCGAAGCCGATCCAGCGCCTCGCCCGTCAAAACCGGCTGCTCGCCGATGTCCACCAAATCGCCGTCCGTCGGCCTCCATACCGTGCCATCCTCAAATTCGATGAGCGTAAAATACATCTCCACATGGTCGGCGTTCAAAAAGTCCACCAGCGAATGCACCAGCTTAAACCCGCTGCGCGGCTTCACAAGCATCTCGTCCACGGTAATATTCTCGCTCACGTCGGCGCGCGTAAGGCCGTTATACCAGCGCGTCGTCGCGGAATAGGCAACCACGGCACGGTCGGACAGATTAAACAGGCGAATATACGCGCGCGTATGACCATTGTCATCCATTAAAAGCTCATACCCGCGCAGCTCGATCGGGCAGGACAGATCTACGATCAAAGCGCTCTCCTCCGAATTCCATTTGGAAAATTATACCAGATGATTGTTATATCCATATGAACCTTCGGATTCGCGCATAACCGACGCGATTTTCGGCAAACCTGAAGCCAAATCGATGCGTTTCGAGGTGTTATTTATGGAAACAATCGCCTTTTTCGACGCCCGCCCCTATGACCGCACGTGGTTCGACCGTCTGAATTCCACCTATCGGATTCGCTATATTGAAAAAGCCTTTTCCCCCGAGACCGCGCAGGCGGCGGACGGCTGCCGCGCCATGGTCGCCTTCGTGAACGACCGGCTGGACGAGGCTTCGCTGAAGGCCGCCCATGCCGTCGGCATTCGCCTGATCTGCATGCGCTGCGCGGGATACAATCATGTAGACCTTGCCGCAGCAGAGAGACTGGGGCTTACCGTGACCACGGCCTCCGGCTATTCTCCGCACGCCGTAGCCGAGCACGCCATGGCGCTGACGCTGGCGCTCAATCGCCGCCTGCACGTTTCGTTCCGCCGTACGCGCGCGTTTGACTTCACGCTGAACGGTTTGACCGGCTTCGATCTATACGGCAAAACCGCCGGCATCGTCGGCACCGGTCGCATTGGCCGCGCCTACGAGCGCATCTGCCGCGGCTTCGACATGCGCACCCTTGCCTGCGATCCCTTCCCCGCAGAGGACAGCGGCCTTTCCTATGTTTCGCTGGACGAGCTGCTGTTTGAAAGCGACGTGGTTTCCCTCCACTGCCCGCTCACGCCAGAAAGCCGCCACATGATCGGCGAAAGGGAGCTTAAGCGCATGAAGCGCAGTGCGCTTTTGATCAACACGTCGCGCGGCGCGCTGATCGACAGCCGCGCCCTTCTGAACGCGCTTCGGCAGGGCGAGATTCGCGGCGCGGCGCTGGACGTATACGAGAAGGAGCACGGCGTATTCTACCACGACACCAGCGATTCCTCCGACCGCGACGAGCACCTTTCCCTGCTCGTCACGCTGCCCAACGCCATCGTGACCGCGCACCAGGGCTTTTTAACCGACGAAGCCCTTTCGGAAATCGCCGCCTCCGTGCTCACCACGCTGGATCAGTTCTTCTCCGGGCGCACACCCGCGGCTGCGGTCACAAAGCAGCTTCAGCTCGTATAGCTCGCGCGGGGAATTTGGATAAATAACGCATGCAGCCGTTGAAATCCGCACCCGCCGGGCGTATAATAAGGATGCAATTTATCTGCATACCGGGAGGGACTCACAATGGATATTTTTGAAAAGCTGTCGCTGGCCGGTCTGGTTCCGGTCATCAAGGTAGAGGATGCAAACGACGCCGTGCCGCTTTGCCGCGCGCTCAGCGACGGCGGGCTGCCGGTCGCGGAAATCACCTTCCGCACGGCGGCGGCGGAGCAGGCCATCCGCAATGTCTCCTCCGCGCTGCCGGAGGTTATCCTCGGCGCGGGCACCGTGCTCTCCGTCGATCAGGCAAAGCGCTCCGTGGACGCAGGCGCGCGGTTCATCGTCAGCCCCGGCCTGAATCCCACCGTCGTGGGCTGGTGCGTGGAAAATCAGATTCCCGTGCTGCCCGGCTGCGCCAACCCATCCGACATTGAGGCGGCCATGTCCTTCGGTCTGGACACCGTGAAGTTCTTCCCGGCGGAGGCCGCCGGCGGCATCAGCTTCATCAAGGCCATCAGTGCGCCGTACGGCGGCATGCGATTCGTGCCTACCGGCGGAATCAACGAAAAGAACCTGATGGACTACCTTTCCTTCCCCAAGGTGCGCGCCGCAGGCGGCAGCTGGATGGTGCCGGGCGACGCCGTGAAGGCGAAGGACTGGAGCCGCATCACCGAGCTGACCCGGCAAGCCGTGAAGGTCATGCTGGGGCTGAAGCTTGAGCACGTCGGTATCAACAGCGGCTCGCCCGAAAAGGCGCTTGCCGACGCAAAGGCGCTGTGCGCGCTCACCGGCCTTGCGCTGAAGGAGGGCAATTCCTCCGTGTTCGCCGGCGGCGAATACGAATGCATGAAGAAGCC
>CAZMGO010000083.1:0-7258 GCA_964565845.1 uncultured Oscillospiraceae bacterium
ATTCAATCAGATATTGATAGTACAGCTTAAACAGCAGATACGACTTCCCGCATCTTCGGATGCCGGTAACGACCTTTATCATGCCGTTTTCTCTTCGCTCGATCAGTCGGTTCAGATACAGATCTCGCCTGATTTGTTCCATATTCTTGCGCTCCTCACTTCGGGAAAATGTGAATTGTTGCATTTTCCCGTAATGGCATTATACTCTCAGCCGGAAGCTGTGTCAACATCACACGAATCATTCTATCGGAAATTGGGAAAAATATGCGTTTCCCCGAAATAAAGCTTCAGGCTTTCGTGTTCCGCCCGTCTTATACGCAAAAGGCGAACCCTGCCTATGCGGGGCTCGCCTTTTTGGGGGAAATGGTCTCGGGCTACTTTTCCAGTCTGCGGATGAAGCGCAGAACCTGCTTAAGCTCCTCGGGTTGGACGCGGTCGCAGTCGCGGCCCTCGAGCACGCAGTCGGTGAAGTAGCGAATTTCGTTGTAGTAGGCGTTGGTTTTGGGCAGGTTGATGCCGTTTTCCTCGCCGGAGGGCTCGTCGGCCAGCTTCTCGGAGGTATTGTCGTCGTGGAAGATGGTCAGCTCGCCGTCCTTAAATTCCAGCACGGCCTTTTCGAACTGGAAGCGGAAGCCGCTCTGGAATTTGTACGTGCAGTCGAACCACGCGGCCTCCGTGGCGATAAAGAAATCGTCAAAGTGGTAGATGGCGTGGATGTAGTCCTGCCGGTCGTTGCGCGCGCGGTCGCAGACCACGTTTTTGGGCGTGCCGAAGGTGGCGATGATGAAGTCCAAATCGTGAATGTGCAGATCGAACGGCACGAGGCCGCTGCGCTCGGGGTCGCGCATCCAGTTATCCCACGACCATTTGGGCATGTTGCCCAGCCGCAGCATGGAGCCGCTTAAAAGCCTTCCGTATTTGCCGGTATGGTACGCGTCCGCCAGCGCCATGTATTCGCGCCAGAAGCGCAGCACCTGCGCGACCATCACGCGGCGGCCGGCCTTGCGGGCGGCGTTGTACACGCGGTCAACGTCGCGCATTTTAAGCGAAATGGGCTTTTCGGTGAGCACGTGGCAGCCGCGCTTTAGAGCCTTCACGGCGTAGTCCGCGTGCAGATAGGTGGGCAGGCAGATGTCCACGATGTCCGGCTTTTCCCTGCGCAGCATGGCGGAGAAATCGGTATAGCCATTGCAGCCGGTTTCGTCCACGAACACCTGATACTTTTCCTCGCGCACGTCGCACGCGCCGACGATTTTCGCCTCCGGAATCATTTTCCAGCTGTTCAGATGGGAGCGGCTGATGCCGCCGCAGCCCACGATGGCGACCTTCAACATATTAAATCAACGCCTCCAGATATGCCTTGGTGTCCAGAATGTCGACGCGCTGCTGCTCGCCGGAGATTTCGCGCTCGATGGTGAGCGAGCCATCGAAGCCGTGCGCCTTCAGTCCCTCGATGAGCCTCGGGAAGTCCACCTTGCCGGTGCCGACCTTCACCTCCGGGCCGAGATTGCGCCCGTTGGAGGGATACAGTCCGTCCTTCGCGTGCACGCCGCGCACGTAATCGCCGAACACGTCCAGCGCGTCCACGGGATTCGCCATGCCGTACATGACGAGGTTGGCGGGGTCAAGGTTTACAAACAGGTTGCCCGTGCCCACGTCCTCAAACAGGCGCAGAAGCGTGACGGGCGTTTCCTGCCCGGTTTCGAACAGCAGGCTCTGCCCCTCCTTCTTGAGCGCGTTTGCAAGGAACTTGATCGCCGCAAGGAAGCCGGGGTAATTGGGGTCGCAGGGCAGCGCGGGGATGAAGCCCATGTGGGTAACGACGTTTTCCACGCCGATTTTGCGGGCAAACGCCGCGCCGTTCAGAAGGTTGTTCAGCCGCGCATGGCGGTATTCCACGGGCACCAGACCCAGCGTCTGCGGGCCCTCGGTGAAGTTCCAGAACTTCGGCCCCTCCCAGCCGCACCAGAAGGCGGTGATGGTGAAGCCAAGCTCCGCGCACAGGGCATTGATTTCGGCGGCGCTTTCGTCCGTCCAGTTGGCGGGATTCCAGCTGATCAGCTGACCGTGCCGGAAGCCGTTGGCGGCGGCGGTTTCCATTGCTTCCCGCATGCCGTCGGCGGAATGATGAATGCAAATGCCTACGTTCATGGCTGCTCCTTTCGCGCTCGCGCTTACCAGCCGAACTCGTCGTAATGCGGCTCGACGACGGTCTTGTTGTAATCGTTTCCGCCGGGGAAGTTGGCGCTCTTCAGAATGCCGGGGGTGATGCCGCGCTGCATCAGCTCGTCCACCGCCACGCTGGTCATGCTCCACAGAATGTAATCGCTGGCGATGCCGGAGGCCGCGGCGTAGGGTGCCTCGATGCCCTCCACGTCCATCATGCCCTCGGCGGCGGGCGCGCAGTTGTCCATGACCAGATCGACCATTTCATACAGCTTCTTGCCGCTGGAATGCACCGGCTCCACCTGCGTGGCGTACTTCATGGAGATGAAGGCAATCACGTGAACGCCCATCTTCTTGGCCTCATAGGCCAGATCGACCACGCTTGCCGTGCGTCCGGACACGGAGCCGACCACCAGCACGTCGCCGGGGCGAATGCGGCTTTTTTTGAGCGCGTAGGCGGCGAGACCCTCCATGTTGGTGTCCATGCCGTCGGTCGGACGCTCGCGTCCCTGCTGCTCCACGTTCAGGCTCCACGAGAAATGCTTGTAGAAGATGGGGCCGCCGCCGCGGTAGATGGCGTCGTTTTCGATGGAATGGCAGATGCCGCTCAGGAACACGCCGCCGCCCTTTGCGACGGTGTCGGCAATGAGCCTGCCGGCCTTTTTGATGGCCTCCTGCTGGGTTTCGCGAACCTCGCGAAGCAGCTCGTCCACGCGAGCCTGATACCTTTCAAGAAGCATGTTGATTCCCTCCTACATATAGAAAATATGGCTTCCGTACTGCTTGAGCATTTCGCGGTTGTGCTCGTCGCCGCCGTCCACGTTGGCGGACACGAACACCGGGGGCACGCCGCCCGCGTCCACGATGTCCGCCACGGCCTGCGCCATCATGGCGTTCATCAGCGCCGCGCCCACGGCGGTGGAGGTCGGCGCGACCTTCTCCGGCACGCCGGGCACGTCAATGGCGGCGTCGCCCAGACAGCCGCAGTTGTCAATCACCACGTCGCCCACCTCATACAGCTTCACGCCGTCCGGGTGGCGGCTGGTTACGGCGCGGGACATGGACAGGTTCGTAAGCACGATCACGCGCGCGCCCTTTTCCTTCGCGCGCAGCGCCACGTCGATGGACACGCTGTTGCGTCCGGACACGCTGTGCACGATGATTACGTCGCCCGCGCCCAAGGGCTGCCCGTCCACGATCACGCGTCCGTAGTCGCGCATGCGCTCCATGGCGCTGGTCATCGTGGCGGGATCCACGTCCAGACACAGCCCGGGCGCGCGCACGGGGTTGATCGTCGCCATGCCGCCGGTGCGGTAATACATTTCAAGCATGGGAAGAATGGCGTGGCTGCAGCCGAAGGCGAAGATGTTGTGCCCGCCCAGCGTCGCCTCGGTCAAAAGGCGCGCGCCCTCGCGCAGCGCGTCCGCCTGCGTGTCGAAGGCTCGGTTCAGCGTTTCAAGAAGCGCGCCGGAGTAAGCGGAAATTGCGTCCATGGTCAAACCCTCCATTCATAATCCGGGAATGCGTGTAAAAGCCGCGCGTGCGCGTCCTCGGGCGAAACGCCCTGCCGCAGAAGCACGTCCATGGGGCCGGCAAGCACGTGCTCGAACCACGGCTTGCAGATGGAAAGCGACGGGTACCTTTCGCCGATAAGCGCCGAAAAGCGCTCGAACGTGGAGGGATGTGCCTTCCACGCGCCGCCGCAGATGACGATGCTGCCGTCAAACTCGGGATGCCGGGCAAGCAGCGCCAGCGTCTGCTTAGCCAGCATTTCGCCGCCGCGCGCGAATACGTCCAGCATCACCGGGTCGCCCGCGCGCGCCGCCTCGCCCGCCAGCGGAAGCAGAAGCCCCAGCCGCTGAAACGGGGAAGGACTGGCGTAGAGATAATTGACCAGCTGAAAAATCTGCGTGAGCTTAAGCCGCTCCATCAGAAGCTCGGTAAAGGCGGTTTTCTCGCCCCAGCCGAACGCGCAGCGAACCGCGGCCTGCACGGCCTGCCGCGCCATCCATACGCCGCTGCCCTCGTCGCCCAAGATCGCGCCCACGCCGCCCACGAAATCCGTGCTTTTTCCGTTTTCGCACAGGTGAATGTTTGAGCCCGTGCCCGCGATCACCAGTATGCCGTCGCGCAGCCCGCGCCCGGCAAGCAGCCCGCCGTGAATCTCGCCCATCGCCTGCGTTCTGCAAAGCGACGTGCCCTCGGGCAGGCAGTCCGCGTAGTCCGCGCCGCAGATTACGAACAGCTCGTCGATCACCTTGGGCGCGTGCCCGCCGAACAGCGCGCCGTAGCAGTCCCGTATGTGCGCGCGGTATTCCTCCTTGGGCGTAATGGTGCCGTTCACGCCGGACGCGCGCGCCCGCCCGAGCAGATTCAGATTTTCGTCAAACCAGATGGCGTTCAGCTTCGTGCCGCCGCCGTCCACCGAAACAAAGTTCATAGCCGCACCACCCTTGTGAAAGCATTGCTCCGGCGCCATTATAACATAAATCCGGCGCGATTGTACAGATGCAAAGCGGAATTCTGTTCAAAAAATCTGAATGGATAACTGTAAAATGATAAAGCTTGACAGTACCGTACGGCATGAAGGCATTTCTGATTGACGACAACTTAATAAGGAAAGGACGGAGACGAGACCGGCGTTTCCGTCCTTTTGCATTTACTTAACTATATTAATTGTGTAATCAGAAATCAGATTATTCTCTCTATATAGTCTATTGGCAATCATGTCGCAATATTCGATTTCTGTTTCAATACCGATACTATTGCGTCCGCTTTGCATTGCAGCGATCATAGTTGTTCCGCTTCCGCAAAATGGATCCAGAACCGTATCTCCAACAAACGAAAACATTTTCACAAGGCGCGTCGCAAGTTCGAGCGGAAATGGTGCTGGATGATTGCGCAACGATGTACCCGGAAGGTTCCAAATTTGTCTAAACCATGCGTCATAATCGTCCTTTGCTATGCGGCTTTGTTCCCTTTGCTCGCTTGATGGATTCCTATATCCTCCGGGCTTACGTTCCATCAAAATATATTCCACATCATTTTTGATTATGGCATTGGGTTCATAGGGCTTGCCCAGAAAAGAAGACCCTGAATTGGCTTCAAATGCAGCATTGGATATCTTGTGCCACAAAATCGGGTTCAAATTGTCAAATCCGATCTTGCGGCATGAAACCGCAATATCAGAGTGAAGCGGCATTACAGCATGTCTTCCATATTTTCTGCGAGATAGACAAACATCACCGACAACACAAACAACACGTCCGCCGGGAACCAACACACGATAGCATTCTTGCCAGACCTTCGACAACTCAAACACAAAGATCTCATAGTCGTCAATAATGCCTAATTGATTTTCACCTCGCTTATATTCCTTTAGATTCCAATAAGGAGGAGAGGTTACAACCAGATGGACGCTATTATCAGGAAGAAAACTAAGGTTTCTTGCATCGCCGTGATAAAGAGTATGACTCGTGCCCATTAAACATTACTCCTTAGTGCTGCATCGATATGCCCTGTCAGCGATGCAATAAAGTTAGAAAACGAAAGTGCATCTACTGGCGATGAATAGTTACCGGGATTTTCGGTAGATTTTTGAGTCGTAATTAGGCAAGCGGCAGAATACTGTCTTTCCAACATGAGTTTTTGACAGAATATTTCATAACGCCTTTTATAGGATGCATTAACAAATTCCCTCATAATTGGGAAATGCTTAGAAGTTGCAGCTACAGAAGAGGTGGATTTATCGCAATCTTCCAAGACCATTACATATCCCAACCAAGGAGCGGGATTTGTACCTAATACGCCTTCTCTGTAGGCTGTCCATAAGTCTAAAGCACTTCCCATGGCTTCTTCCGTTCGATTGTTAAAGTTATTCCCAAAAGAGGGACCCACCTGACTCTTAAACTCAATAGAAGCAAGTAGTCTCCCATTATGAACAGCCAACAAGTCCCACTTCTTGTTCGGACGATAATATCCGGGAAGTTCCAGCGAAGAGTTCGTGTGAATGCATGCTTCTGGCAGTCCATAGACTAAAAGCACCTGTTTTACTAATTCTACAAAACCGTCAAGCTGCTTAGCACCCGTTACAGCTCCACGGTTTCCTTGATCGTGGGTTTGATTCCGATGCTGTTTATCAATTTGTCCAGCCCGCGTGTTCCAAAAATACCGTATGGCTTCTTTTATCAAAACATCCATGTTTGAAAATAGATTGTCACGAGTGAATGTCATAATGGATACCCCTTTCAGTTGACATTGAATATCAAACACATATGTGCGAAGTGTGCCTACACAACTATCCATCATTATACTTGATTCTACATATTGACGCAAGTCATAGTTCGTGAAAAGTCATTTTTTCTTGCAATACAGCGGCATATGCCCCCAAAAAACGTATCCGCACGCGTACTATCCCGCAAAACGCCGTCAGAGCGTATCCCATGTGCCGTTGTGACATCGCTGCGCCAGTTAATCGTGAACAGCACTTCTTCCTGAATCTGTTCGGCATTTGCTGCAAAGTACTCCCTGCTGGACAGATTTCGATAGCATGCCCATATAGGTGAGCGGATCGGCTGCGGCGTTTTTTTCTGGGTATTGCTCGCAACGAAGTCCATCAGGCAGAAAAGATTGACGGAACATGGGAGCAACACCCTGTGATCCATTACCGCTGTAGGGGATCCATCTTTATTCCCGATGTGTTCCCACTCGCGGCACCTCCGGCGTCGGTGAATACAAGAAAAGGGGGAATCGTCAGCTGCGCCCCAGACCGAAAACGTTGTATGAGAAAAGCGAGTGTTCTTACAGAGAGTCAAATGCTGTAGGAACACTCGCCATGGTGCGGGAAACAGGACGATAATTTCTTTTCCCGCCTCAGCGCCTCGGCGGCGGAAGGGTATTCCTCGCTGAGCCGTCCGAAATGCGGCGTGCTTCCCGCCTGAACGCCTCGGCAGCGGGAGAATCCCCGCCGAGCCGCCTTTATTCCTGCTTTTCCCGCCTCAGCGCCTCGGCGACGGAAAGGTATTCCTCGTTGAGCCGTTCGGGCGAGTCGCCCTTTTTGGGCGCGGACAGGCGGGCGGCGAGGTCGGCAAGC
>CAZMGO010000083.1:7358-10197 GCA_964565845.1 uncultured Oscillospiraceae bacterium
CCGCCGGACAAAACCGACACGGGCTTATGCACGTCGTCCGCGCGCAGGTTCAGGTTTGCAAGCACCGTGCGCACGTCCGATTCCGTAAACACGCTTCGGCGCATCACGTTTTCGAGCACGGTTTTTTCCGGGTCGAGCACCTCCTCGTGGTTCTGCCCGAAATAGCCGATGCGCACGCCCGGGCTGAGCCTTACGCCGTCGCCCGCGAGGATTTTTCGGATGAGCGAGGTTTTCCCGCAGCCGTTGGGACCGATCAGCGCCGTGCGCGTGCCGGTGGGCAGCACAAACGACGCGTGCTCCAAAAGCGCCGTCCCGCCGGGCGCGAGCCGCAGCCCCGCCGCGCTCGCCGCCAGACGGCTGGCAATGCCGCCCGACGCGCCCAGACGAATGCGGATGGAGACCGCCTCGCGCGGGCGCTCCTTTTTCTCAAGCCTGTCCAGCCGCGATTCAAACGCGTGCCGCGCCTGATGAATTCTGGTCTGCGCGTTCGTCGCCTCGCGCTTGTGAAGCCGCGCCTCGCTGTTGCCCATGCGCTTGGGAAGGTGCTGCTTCTGCGACGCGTGCTCCGCCTCGCGCTGAATCATCTCCGCAAGGCGCGCTTTTTCGGCTCTGTATTTGTCGTATTCGTCGCGCGCAAGCCGCAGCCTGCGCTCCTTTTCCCGCCGATAGGCGGCATAGCTTCCGGGATACTGCGTAATGCGCCCGTCCTCCAGCTCGCAGATGCGCGTGCACAGCGCGTCCAGCAGCGCGCGGTCGTGCGACACCAGCACGATCGCGCCCGCGTA
This sequence comes from uncultured Oscillospiraceae bacterium, assembly GCA_964565845.1. Lineage (GTDB taxonomy): Bacteria > Bacillota > Clostridia > Christensenellales > Aristaeellaceae > SFHK01. The sequence continues at coordinate 8,144 of CAZMGO010000083.1, forward strand.
GGTCTTTAGGCGCGCCTCAAGCCGCGTCACGCCCGCCTCGTCCAAATCCACCGTCGGCTCGTCGGCAAGCAGAATCTGCCTTGCGCCGGTCAGCGCGCCCGCGATGCGCCGCCGCGTGCGCTCCCCGCCGGACAGCCCCTCGCGCCTTTCGCGCGCGGAAAATTCGCTTTTCAGGCGCGCGTCCATTTGGTCGTCGTCCACGTCCGTGTCGCCCAGCTGCGCAAGATGCGAAATCGAGCCCAGCCGGTGCACCCTGCCCGCGTCCGGCACAAGCTCGCCGGCAAGCACGCGCAGAAGCGTGCTCTTTCCCGCGCCGTTCTCGCCCACCAGCCCCACGCGCTCGCCGTCGTACAGCTCAAACCGGTCAATATCCAACACCCGGCGCAGCGCGAAATCCACGCGCACGCCCGTCGCCTCCAAGAGCAATTCAGCCATAGAAAAAACCTCCCCGCGGCATACGGAGAGGCCTTCTGCGCGAATTTCGGGCAAAAGAAATACAACCTCTCCGAAACCGCACAAAAATCCGGACGCGCCTTAAGCGCGCCGCTTCTCTTTTCATGCGTTTCCGATCAGTTGTTCTTCATCGTGCCCGTTTGTCCGCCTTTCTTTGATTACCTGCATTGTAGCACGGTTTTTCGCGTTTGTCAAGGCGGCGGCGTCGATAAAAATGCCGCTTTCCAAAAAACTTGCAAAATTCCGTTAAATCGTATATGATAAATGCATACGGAAGCAAGAAGGGCGCCGTCCATTGGTTTTCCCGAATCGAGCTGAAGGAGGAATACTCATCATGAAGAAAATCGGTCTTTTCTGCCTGACCCTGCTGGTCGTTCTGGCCGCATGCTGTCTTTCCGCGGGGGGGGCGGAGATCCCCTCCATGCAGGAATGGTGCTCCACGTGTCAAAAGACGCAGCGGTGGGACTTTACAGGCCAATATAGGAACGCAGAGTCTTATGGATTGTCGGAGCATTTCGGCATTTATGCCTGCTCGGTATGCGGACGCGAGAACATGTATGGCCATGGCGCGGCGACGGGCGCTCATACCGGCGGCACGGCTACCTGCGGCAAGAAGGCCGTATGCACGGTATGCGGGCTTGAATATGGCACTACCCCTCCCCATGACCTGGAGGATTACGCCGCGCAGGCCGCGACCTGCTCGAGCGTTGGCTGGGAAGCGTATCAGGCCTGCAAAAACTGCACGTACTCAACCAAAAAGGAAATTCCCATGCTGCCTCACGACACGGTGCGCCATGAAGCGCAGGCCGCGACCTGCACGGAGGACGGCAACTATGTGTATTATACCTGCAAAAACTGCCCATACACAACCTATAAGAAAATCTCCGCGAAGGGTCACGACAAGGTGACCCATGACGCGCAGGCCGCGACCTGCACGGAGATTGGCTGGGAGGCCTACGAAACCTGCACAAGATGCACCTACACAACCTACGCGGAAATTTCCGCGCTGGGCCACGACACCGTTCCCCACGACGCGCAGGCCGCGACCTGCACGGAGATCGGCTGGGAAGCCTACGAAACCTGCTCAAGGTGCACCTACACGACCTATGAGGAAATTTCCGAGCTGGGGCACGACTGGCATTTTGAGAAAACCGTGAAGCCCACCTGCGAAACGGACGGCTATACTCTTTATGCGTGCAGCCGCTGCCCGGAAACCTATACCGACAGCCCGGTAAAGAAGCTGGGACACTGGTTCGGCGAATGGAATCCGAACGGAAACGAAGCCCACACCGCCGAATGCCGCCGGAACAACTGCAGCCATGCCGCCGCAGTAGACTGCGAGTGGTACGAATATACGGTAAACGGCGAAAGCCTGACCCTCTGCCCGGTGTGCGGCGAGGCGGAAAACGCCGAGCGGCTGGAGCTTATCGAGGGCGCGTCGGCATACACCGCAGACGACAGCCTTCCCAAGGGCGAGCTTGTCGCGAGAAGGAACGCAGCCTGCCTGTCGCTTGCCTTTGAGTACGCAGGAAAGGTAACCGAATTCGAGGGCGAAATCACCTTCACCCTGCCCGCCGAGACCCTGAACGGCGCAAGCCTCG
>CAZMGO010000084.1:0-10064 GCA_964565845.1 uncultured Oscillospiraceae bacterium
AGTATCGCGTTCATGCTGCGCCTCCATTTGTAAGCATTGCTGTGACGGGATTGTATTCCAAAACGGTGAAAAGCAAATGCGCGGAGGACTGAGCAGCCCTCCGCGCGAGAGTCGGCTCAGCGGCTCTTGCGGCCGGAGCACGCGTTCAGCACGAGAATCAGAAGAAAGATAACCAGCATCACGGCGAAGATGCCGAGCATGCCGCGCCCCATAATGGGCAGGGTATCCAGAAACGCTTTCACATTCATGAGACGACCTCCTTAACCGATCAGTGCGATGATGAGTCCGCCGGCGACGACGGACGCGATTTGTCCGGCCACGTTGGCGGCAGCCGCGTGCATGAGCAGGAAGTTCTGCGGGTCCTCCTTCAGACCCATCTTATGCACCACGCGCGAGGACATCGGGAACGCCGAAATGCCCGCCGCGCCGACCATGGGATTGATCTTCTTTTTCATAAACAGGTTCAGAAGCTTGGCAAACAGCACGCCGCCGAAGGTATCGAACATGAAGGCCACAAGTCCCAGTCCCATAATCATCCGCGTTCCCAGCTCAAGGAAGGCCTCCGCCTCCATGGAGAAGGCAACGGTGAGACAGAGCAGCAGCGTAATCAGGTTGGCAAGCACCTTCTGCGCCGTATCGGACAGCCCATCAAGCACGCCGCATTCGCGCAGCAGGTTGCCGAACATCAGAAAGCCCACCAGCGCCACGCTCGCGGGCGCCGCAAGACCGGCAATGATGGTCACGAGAATGGGAAAGAGAATGCGGGTGGTCTTGCTGACCGACTGGGGATTATACTCCATGCGAATCAGCCGTTCCTTTTTGGTGGTAACCAGACGGATGCAGAAGGGCTGCACAATGGGCACCAGCGCCATGTAGCTGTAGGCGGCAACGATAATCGCGCCCACATACTTGGTTCCGAAGGCATTCGCCACCACGATGGAGGTGGGACCGTCCGCCGCGCCGATGATGGCGATGGACGCCGCGTCCTTCAGATCAAAGCCCAGCAGGCTGGCGACGGACAGCGTGAAGAAAATGCCGAACTGCGCCGCCGCGCCGAACAGCAGCATGCGCGGGTTGGAGAGCAGCGGACCGAAGTCCATCATTGCGCCGATGCCGATGAACAGAAGCAGCGGGAACAGCTCGTTGGCGATGCCCGCGTTGTACAGCGTTTCAATGACCTCCGTCGCGCCGGAAAACGGCAGATTGACCAGAATCGCGCCGAAGCCCATCGGCAGAAGCAGCGTGGGCTCCATATCCTTCTTGATTGCCAGATAGATGAGCACGCCGCCCACCGCCCACATGACGACCATCTGCCATGTGATGGCGGTAAAATTGTCGAGGAAAACCTGCATAAACCAACCTCCCAAGGAAATGCGCTTGCGCGCGAATAGACAGGCGACTCATTATAGCATGACCGCAGGGAAATTACAAGATTTTTCTGGTCATTCGCACGGAAATCAATTTTCAAACGACCCGCGATATGGTATAATGAGAGGCATGAACAGGAAAACGAAGGAATCCAAGGGGCGCTTTTGCGGTATGGCAGAAGCCGTCGGCCTCGAAAAGGCTGTAAGAAGGCAATCAACGAAACGGAGGGCGCCGCGATGACGGTACATTTGGCGCAAATCGACCGGGAGATCCTGCGCGCGGAGGAGGGTGCTCCGCAGAACGAATTTCATCTGGGCGACGCGGCGGAAATCGCGCAGCGGCTTATGGAGACCTATGAGGGCAGGGTGAACCTCGTCTATCTCGACCCCCCGTTTCTCACGGGCAAAACGTTTGAGGCGCGCGTGCGTGTGGGCGCGAAGGAATGGAAAAGCGGCCGCGGCTCACTGGTTTTACGCGCGTATCAGGACAATCAGACGCGGGAGGCGTATCTTGAAAAAATGCGCGCCGTGCTGGTGAACGCAAGGGGGCTGATGGCCTCCGACGCGCTGATTTTCGTGCATATCGACTGGCGCATGCATCCGTACCTGCGGCTTCTGATGGACGAAATCTTCGGAGAAGGCTGCTTTTTGAACGAGATTATATGGGCGTATCAGTCGGGCGGCAGCGCGCGCCGTTATTTTCCGCGAAAGCACGACGTAATCCTGATGTATTCCAAAACGAAGGACTATGATTTCCACATTCAGGACGTAGCCGAGGTCGTGCCCGGCGGGCGCGAAAACCACATGAAGCGCCACGTGGACGCGGACGGGCGCGTATATCGCTCGATTCGCTCCGGCGGGCGGGTGTATACCTATTACGACGATGACCCCGTTGTGCCCGGCGACGTGTGGACGGACGTAAACCACCTTCAGCAGAAGGACCCGCAGCGCACGGGCTACGATACGCAGAAGCCGCTCAGGCTGCTTGAACGCATCGTTCGCAGCGCCAGCCGTCCCGGCGGTCTGGTGATGGATTTGTTCGCCGGGAGCGGCACGACGGCAGAGGCTGCCGTGAAAAACGGGCGGCGCTTTCTGGCGGCGGACGATAATCCGCTGTCGATGCAGCTGGTTCACCGCCGCACGAACGGCGTGTCGGTGCAGTTCACGCATGCGCCGTTTGACGGCGCGCCGGAGATTCACGCGCGGGCGGAAAGCGGCATCGGCTTCACTGCCGTGCGGCTGGAGGCCTTCGTATCGGACGATCCGGCGCTGCCCCAGAGCATGGACGCCGTGGACGGCTGGGCGGCGGGCTATGAGCGCGGCGGCGTGTTCTATTCCTATGCCGAGGGAATCCGCTCCCGGGAGAAGCCGGAGCCGACGTTTGAGCTGGCCGTGCCCATGTACGAGGGGCGGCTGATGCTGCGCGTGACCGACGTGAAGGGGCGCGTGTATTTCGGATATGTGGATGCATCCGCAATGTCCTGATTCCGCGCAGAGTTCTTCATACGGGGTTTACAAGGATTGTTTATAATAGAGGGAAGTGACAAGCGTGCTTTTGAACATAGGCGATCGGGTACAGATGCGCAAAAAGCATCCCTGTGGCAGCGACCGCTGGACGATCACGCGCGTGGGCGCGGACATCAAGATTCGCTGCGACCTGTGCGGTCATGTGGTCATGATGGGGCGGCCGGACTTTGAAAAGAGACTGAAGAAAATCGTCGAGCATGCGGAAGGGGAAGCAGATGGCCAGCAAGCGTAAACCCGTCAAAAAAAGCCGGAGGGCGCGCCGCCGTGCAAGAAGGGCGTTTTTCCTGTGCCTTGTGATTTTCGGCCTGCTGGCGCTTTTTACCCGGCTGTTTGTGTTCGTGCCGGTGAAAATGGAAACGAACGCGATGCAGCCCGTTTATCAGCAAAACGACGTGGTGCTTGCCAACCGGCTGGCCCTGCTTCGCGGCGACGCGATTTCGCGCGGCGAGGATGTGTACGCCTATTTTGCCGCCGCGAACGGCTGCTATGTGCGCCGCGTGGTCGGCATGCCGGGCGATTTGATCGACGTGCGCGACGGGCAGAGGTTCTTGGTCTACGACGGCGGCACGAAGGAAATCGCGCTGGGCGAGGCGCCGGGGCTGGTATATGGCGAGCTTCCGGAGGGCGCGTACCTGCTGCTGGCCTCCGACCTGAGCGCGGAGGGCGTTGCCGACGGGCGCACGCTTGGACTTGTGTACGAAACGGACATCAGGGCGAAGGCCGGTGTGATACTCTGGCCGGTGAACCGCATGTTTCGCGGTCGCTGATTCGGGCGGAATTCATGAAAGGACGGAAACGAAACCTATGAGCGAAAACGAGCAGCTGAACGAGAACCCGGCAGAGGCCATTGCCGAAAACGAAGCGAACACCGAGCCGACTGCAGAGACAACCGCGGAGCCGGCCGCAGAGGAAACGCCGAAGGATAAAAAGAATAAAAAGGAAGAAAAGCTCACCGGCAAGCAGAAGGTGCTTAAGGAAATCCGCGAATGGGTGGTTTCCCTTGTTGTGGCGCTGCTGGTGGTGGTGCTGTGCCGTACGTATCTGTTCATGCCCATCCGCGTGGACGGCTCGAGCATGTATCCCACGCTGAACAATGGCGACCGTCTGGGCGTAACGGCCTATGACGTGCGAATTCAAAACAAGCTTCAGCGCGGCGACGTGGTGATCTGCCACTATCCGGGACGCACAAACAAGCTGCTGGGTCTGATTACCGTGCAGACCGATTTTGTGAAGCGCATCGTGGGCATGCCGGGCGACACCGTGTCCCGCGTGTCCGGCGTAACCTATATCAACGGGGAAGCGCTGGATCCCTCCCGCTACAGCCGCAGCTACACCGTGCAGGAGAAGGACGGCAAGTTCTATTCGAATGGGCAGGAGGTCACGCTTTCGGAGGAGGAGCTTACTGTTCTGGCTCGAAACCACCGCATTGATTACGAGTATGTTCTGGGTGAGGATGAATACTTCGTGGTGGGCGACAACCGCTATAACAGCCATGATTCCCGCTGGTGGAACGGCCCGAACGTCGAAATGAACATAACCAATGACACCTCCGGCGACATTGGCCCGATTACGTCGGATATGATTCTTGGCCGTGCCAAGTTTGTGTTCTGGCCGCTGGATGACATTCGCAGCGTGGAAACCGATGCGTCCTATGTGGATCCCAAGGATCAGTAAGGGGGAGCTTCATGAAGAAAAAGACAAGCGGGCAGACGCGCGCCGTGCGCGTTCTGTGCCTGTTTCTGTGCATCCTGCTGGCAGGCGGCTCCATCGTGTCGCTTCTGCTTTACATGCTCGGAGCTTATTGACGATGCGTGTGCTTCGCACTCTTCTTGCGGCGCTTGTGTGCGCTGCGGCGGCATTCGCTTGCGCGACGGCGGAAGCGGATGCCGCTGTGCGTTATCGGCTCTCCATGATTATGCTGGAGGACAATCAGGCCTTCGCCGTCACGCAGACGGTTTCCTTTGAAAACCGCACCGGGGAGGCACTGAAAAACGTGCTGTTCACCGTGTACGGAAACGTATTCCGGCGCGAAACCACGCTGCCCTATGACAACGAAACGCTGCTTTCGGCGTTTCCGGACGGCTATGCCCCGGCTGGGCTGTCGTTTTCGTCCGTCACGGTAAACGGCGAGGAGGCCGAATGGGCGATGCAGGGCGACAATGAATGCTTTCTGCGCGTCGCGTGCGACGTGGACGCGGGCGAAACCGTCGAGTTTGCGTTCGTCTATACGCTGCTTTTGAGCGACAACCATGCATTTCTGGGCGCGGGCACAAGGGATTGGCGGCTGACCGGCTTCTATCCGGCGCTGGCGGTATGGGAGGACGGCGAGTTCACGCTGAATCCCGTTACGCGCGCGGGTCGATACGCCTATTGCGAGCGCGCCGATTACACGGCAGACATCTATGTGCCCCATGATTACGACGTTGCCTCTGCGGGCGAGGTTCTGCGCGAGGATGCGGGGAACGGCTTTGACCGCGTGCGCGTGGAGCAGGAAAACGCCTGCGATTTCGGTCTCGTTATCAGCCGGAAGTTTCATGTGCGCGAGGGACAGGCGGAATCCGGCGTGCGGGTTCGCGCACTTGGGCAGAGCCGTGGAAAGCTTTCCGCGGCGCGGGATGCGGCGATCGACGCACTGAACGCGCTGGAGCCGCTGCTTGGAGGCTATCCCTATGACACGCTGACCATCGTTCAGGCGCAATCCGCAGGAGAAATGCTTGTCGGCGGCGTGCTGATTCCCTGCGAGTCGGACTGGGAGAGCAAGGATGAGCTTCGTGCGCGCGTAGCCGCGCTGACGGCGCAGGTTTTTCTGTCCGACGTGGTTCAGGTGAACCCCGGCGACGAGGCGTGGCTGATTGAGGGCGTAAGCGAATACCTTTCGCTTCTGCTCATGGAGGAATCGGAGGGCGAGGACGCATTTGCCGCCGAGCTTGACGCACGCGTGCGTCCGGCACTTCAGGTCACGATTCCCGGCGGATTGTCCGTGGACAGCTTCACAAACCGCTTTGCGACCCAGCGCGAATACGAAATCGTCACCCGCGAGCGCGGCGCGGCGGTCATGCATGAGCTTCGGCTGCTGATGGGGCGCGATGCGTTCCTGAACGGCGTGGGGCTGTACGTGCGCGAAAATCGGTTTGCGCGCGCAACCTATCGTTCCTTTGTTGACGCGCTGTCCGAGGCTTTCGGGCGCGACCTTACCGATGCGGTCGTTCATCACCTGTACTATATCGACGAGTACACGCAGGATGCGTTGGAGACCTACGACTGACGCACCAACCGAGCTTCACCGGCGCTGCCGGAGGAGAATATGCGCCCAAAGGGCGCAGCCGCGGGAATAAAAACACGTTCCGGCCGGTAGTCCGGAAGTGAGGGGACACGCACCCCTCATCAGTAACCTGCCTCCTTGGTTGTCCGTTTCCCGCGTTTCAGCTTCATATTTAAGGAGGAAGTACCCCATGGCAGACGTAAGCGTAAAGCTGACCGTCTTATTTGATGAACCATTTTGGGTGGGACTGTACGAGCGTGAAGCGGACGGACGCTACGAAGCGGCGCGAATCGTATTCGGCGCGGAGCCAAGAGACTACGAGGTGCAGGCGTGGCTGCTGGAAAATGCATACACCCTGCGGCTCAGCCCCTCCCTCGAGGGCGCCAAGCGAAGCGGAAACGAGCGCGTCAACCCCAAGCGCAGGCAGCGTCAGGCGGCTCGTCAGATGGAGAGCGCGGGCATCGGCACGCGTGCGCAGCAGGCGCTCTCCCTTCAGCGCGAGCAGCAGGCTGTTCAGCGCCGCGAACGGACAAGGGAGCTGCGCGAAGCGGAGGCGGAGCGTCGGCTTCAGCTTCGCAGGCAAAAGCATCGCGAAAAGCACCGTGGGCATTGAGCCGCACAGGGGGCAAGGCGCGCCGCCGTGTGCCTGCCCGGCGAAAAGCGGCGCGACAGGAGGCGTTTCATGCAAACAGGGCATACGCTGCTTATTCCCGACGCCATCGCCGCGCGCGTGCGCGGCGCAGCGGCAGAGCCGAACCGCGTCGGCTGCTCCGGCGCGGACGTGTATTTCTTTGACGTGGACGGCGGCCTGTATCTGAAGACGGATGGTTCGGGGCAATTGGCGCGGGAGGCAGCCATGCAGGCCTATCTGCATGGCAGGGGCTTTGCGCCGGAGCGGCTGGTCTACGAGACGGGCGAGCGCGATTTTCTGCTGTCGCGTCGGGCGCGGGGCGAAACGGCGATTCTTCCCGCGTACTGCGCCGAGCCTGCGCGCCTTGCGGCGGAGCTGGGGCGCACGGCGCGCAGGCTGCATGAAAGCGCGGCGGACGGCTGTCCCATTTGCGGCCTGTCTGCCGAATGGCTGAATGCGTTTGAACGGGCGCGCGCGGCCAACCGCGGGCTGTATGCCCCGGCTGCCGCGTATCTGGGAATCGACGATGCGGAGGAAATCCGGCGATACGTAGACGCGCACGCGGGGCTTCTGCGCGACGATGCGCTGATACACGGCGATTTCTGCCTGCCCAACTGCATGCTGGAGGATTTTTGCTTCACCGAATTCATCGACGTGGGCGGCGCGGGCGTGGGAAACCGTCATTTCGACCTGTTCTGGGCGCTCTGGTCGCTGAACCGCAACCTTGGCTGCGACGATTTCCGCGACGATTTTCTGAATGCCTATGGGCGCGGGGACGTTGACGAGCGGCTCATTCGACTGTCCGGCTGTCTGTGTGCCCTTGCCGAGTGATGTCCGCGAGAGACGGATGGCTGCGCATGCCTTCCGAGCCGTGCAGGGCGCGGCGTCATAATTTTGTCCAGATATTGTGCCGCGCGCTGTGCGGGAATTTGCGTGAAACTTCACCCGAAGGCGCGGCACGCGTGCTATAATACGAGCAGATTGGAGGGATTTTAACCATGCTGAGCCTGATTGGCATTGAAAAGGAATACCGAACCGGCGGCCAGAGCGTGAAGGCGCTGGACGGCGTTTCCATCACCTTTCGAAAAAACGAATTCGTATCGATTCTTGGGCCGTCCGGATGCGGCAAAACGACGCTTCTGAACCTGATTGGCGGCCTCGACCATGCCACCAACGGCGATTTGGTGATTCGCGGCAAGTCCACGAAGGATTTTTCGGAGAAGGACTGGGACGCGTATCGCAACCACACCATCGGCTTCGTGTTTCAGAGCTACAATCTGATTCCGCACCAGACGGTGCTGGCCAATGTCGAGCTGGCGCTGACGCTGACGGGCGTTTCCCGTGCCGAGCGCCGGGCGCGCGCGGAGGCAGCGCTGAAGCGCGTGGGACTGGGCGACCAGCTTCATAAAAAGCCGTCGCAGATGTCCGGCGGGCAGATGCAGCGCGTGGCGATTGCGCGCGCGCTGATTAACGACCCGGACGTTTTGCTTGCCGACGAGCCCACCGGCGCGCTGGACAGCGAAACCAGCGTGCAGGTGATGGAGCTTTTGAAGGAAATCGCCCGCGACCGTCTGGTAATCATGGTCACGCACAACCCGGAGCTGGCGCAGGCGTATTCCACGCGCGTCATTCGGCTGCTGGACGGCCGCGTGGTGGATGACACCATGCCCGCAGAGCCGGAGACCGAAGCGCCCGTTTCGCAGGCAAGGGTGAAAAAGCCGGGCATGTCGTTCTTTACGGCCCTCTCCCTTTCGCTCAACAACCTGCTGACCAAGAAGACACGCACGATTCTCGTCGCCTTCGCGGGCTCCATCGGCATCATCGGCATCGCGCTGATTCTTTCGCTGTCGCACGGCTTCCGCAGCTATATTTCCCGCGTGGAGGAGGAAACGCTGTCCGGTTATCCGCTCACCATCACCTCTGAGGCGATGGATTCCTCGGCGCTTCTGGAAAGCATGGGCGGGCAGCATACGAACGACGGCGAGCGCGAGGAGGGCTACATCCATTCCGGCGAGGTCATGACGGACATGTTCGCCGCCATGATGAACGGCGTGGAGAAAAACGACCTGTCTGCGTTCAAGGCGCAGATTGACGGAGACGCCGATTTTCGCTCGCTGGTAAGCGACGTGAGCTATCAGTACGACGTGGATATGCAGATTTGGTCGACCGCCGGGGAACAGCCCCTGCAGGTGAACCCGTCGAAGCTGTTTGAAAGCATGCTGGGCATGAGCATGTCCGGCGACGTGAGCACCTATATGAGCAGCATGAGCTCGCTTTCCTCGGCGATCGGCGGGCGCAGCATGAACGCGTGGACGGAGCTGATTGACAACCGCACGCTGCTGGATCAGCAATATGACGTGATTGCCGGTCGCTGGCCCGAGTCGAAGGAAGAGCTTGTGCTGGTGGTGAACGAGGACAACAGCCTGAGCGAAATGACGCTGTACACGCTGGGACTCAAGCCGCAAAGCGAGCTTTCGTATTTCTTTGCCAGCTTTGTGCGCGGTCAGTCGTTCGAGCTGAAGAAGGAAAACTACTCCTATGAGCAGCTTCTGGAGCTTACCTATCAGCTGGTGCTGCCCTCGGCGTACTATGAGCTGAACCCGGAGACGGGGCTGTACGAGGACATTCGCGGCGACGAAGCCAAGCTTCAGGCGGCGCTTGACAACGGGCTTACCCTGCGCGTGGTCGGCATTGTGCGCCCCAGCGAGGATTCCGTGGCGCGCGGCATGAACGGCGGCAGCATCGGCTATCTGAAGTCGCTGACCGACGAATATATAACCTCTGCCCGTGAGAGCGAAATCGTCCGCGCGCAGATGGCAGACCCGGAAACGGACGTGTTTACCGGCCTTCCGTTCGCGCAGCAAACGATGGTCAGCACCGAAACGACGGGCGCGCAGGCGGCGCAGAGTACGCAGACCAGCTATGAGGAGAATCTGAAGGCGCTGGGCGCAGCCGATCTGTCCGAGCCGTCCTCCATCGTGATTTATCCGAAGAATTTCGAGGCGAAAAAGGCCATAACCGATTATATTGACGACTACAACGCCCGCATGAAGGAGGAGGGACACGAGGAGCGCGTGCTGCGCTACACCGACTATATCGACGTGCTGCTCTCCGGCGTAACTACGATTATCGACGCCATCACCTATGTGCTGATTGCGTTCGTGGCCATTTCGCTGGTGGTCTCGTCCATCATGATCGGCGTAATCACCTACATCTCCGTGCTCGAGCGCACCAAGGAAATCGGCATCCTGCGCGCCATCGGCGCATCGAAGCGCGA
>CAZMGO010000085.1:0-261 GCA_964565845.1 uncultured Oscillospiraceae bacterium
CGGGCAAGCCGGTCATACTGGTTGTCAACAAGATTGACAACATCCGCATGATGGACGGCATTTATGACTTCTATCAGCTGGGCATCGGTGATCCGATCGGCATTTCCTCGGTGAACCTTCTGAATCTGGGCGACCTGCTGGATCTGGTGGTTGCGCATTTCCCGGAGGAGAGCGAGGAGGAGGAGGAGACGAACACCGTTTCCATCGCCGTTGTCGGCAAGCCCAACGTGGGCAAATCGTCGCTGGTGAACCGCATTCTGG
>CAZMGO010000085.1:271-10049 GCA_964565845.1 uncultured Oscillospiraceae bacterium
CCGATATTGCGGGCACGACGCGTGACGCCATCGATACCCGCTTTAAGGATGGCGACGACGAGTTTATCATTATCGATACCGCCGGCATCCGCAGAAAGCGCGCCATTGAATATCAGTCGCTGGAGCGCTTCTCCGTCGTGCGTTCGCTGGCGGCCATCGACCGCTGCGACGTTGCGCTTTTGCTGATTGACGCAACCGAGGGCGTGAGCGAGCAGGACAGCAAGATTGCCGGCTACATCGACGAGCAGGGCAAGGCGGCCGTGATCGTCATAAACAAGTGGGATGCAAAGGAAAAGGAGACGGGCACGCTCGAAAGGTACGTCAAGGAGGTGCGTGAGAAGCTGCGCTTTATGGCGTATGCGCCGGTGATCTTTATTTCCGCAAAGACCGGGCAGCGCGTGAACCGAGTGCTGGACACGGTTCGCAGCGTGAACGAGCAGGCGTCGCGCCGCGTGACGACCGGCCTTTTAAACGACATCCTGACCGACGCGCAGACGGCGCTTCAGCCGCCGGCTACGTCGGGCCGCCGACTGCGCATCTATTACGGCACGCAGCAGGCGACCAAGCCGCCCACGTTCGTTTTGTTCGTAAACGACAAGGAGCTTTTACACTTCTCGTATGAACGGTATCTGGAAAACCAGTTCCGAAAGGCCTTTGGCTTCGACGGAACGCCGATTCGTTTCGTTCTGCGCGAGCGGGAACAGAAGGAGGAATAAATGAAGCAGGTGCTGCTTTACGCGCTTTGCGCGGTAATCGGCTATGCGCTGGGCTGTGTATCAACGGGTGTGATCGTTTCGAAGCTGTATGGCAGAATCGACATTCGCAACTATGGCAGCGGCAACGCGGGCATGACCAACGTCATGCGCACGCTGGGCTGGGTGCCGAGCTTTCTAACCTTCATCGGGGATGCGCTCAAGGGCGTGCTGGGCGCGCTGATCGGCAAGTGGATTGGCGGCGAGCTGGGCATGCACATTGGCGGCATTTGCGCGATTCTCGGTCATAACTGGCCGGCACTGTTTCGCTTTCGCGGCGGCAAGGGCATGAGCACGTCCTTTGGATACATTCTCGTGCTGGACTGGCGAATTGCGCTGGTGCTGCTTGCCATTCAGGTGCTGGTGCTGCTGATTTCCGGCTATATGTCGCTGGCTTCGATCCTGTCATCCTGTTCGTTTGTGGGTCTGGTTTTCCTGTTCCATGAGAGCTGGTATGCGATTGGCGGGGCGTTTGTCGCCTGCGCACTGGCGCTGTTTTCGCATCGCGCGAACATGAAGCGGCTGGCTGAGGGCAACGAAAACCGGCTGGATTCCAGAAAAATTACGCAGGTCTCCCGGAAGATGACGAAGGCGCTCAAAAGCAGGAGGAAAAAGCATGGCGAAGAGGATGCTGATCGGTCTTGACATTGGAACGTCCGGCGCAAAGTGTCTGCTTGCCGACGAAACGGGGCGGGTCATTGCTTCGGCAACGAAGGAATATCCGCTTTCGACGCCTCGTCCCGGCTGGGCGGAGCAAAACCCGGAGGACTGGTGGCGCGGCACGGCAGAGGGCATTCGAGCGGTGCTTGCGAAAGCAGGCGCGGACGCGAGGGATATTTGCGGCGTTTCGTTTTCCGGGCAAATGCACGGCCTTGTGGCGCTGGATGAGGAAATGCGCGTGATTCGGCCTGCGATTCTGTGGTGCGACCAGCGCACGCAGAAGCAGTGTGACTGGATTACCGAGCGCGCGGGCGGCGTGGAAGGGCTTCTACGTTATACCAATAACCGCATGCTCACCGGCTATACCGGCGGAAAGCTTCTCTGGCTGCGCGACGAGGAGCCGGAGAGCTTCAGGCGAATGAGGATTTTCTGCTGTCCGAAGGATTATATTCGCTTCCGCCTGACCGGACAGGTGCTGACCGACGTATCCGAGGCGTCCGGAACCGGGTTCTTTGATACGAAAAACCGCGTGTGGGCCGACGAGCTGATTGCGCTTGCGGGGCTTGAAAAGACGATTTTCCCGAAGGCGGTGGAATCGACGGCGCTCGCGGGCTGCGTAACGGCTGAGGCCGCTGCGGAGACGGGGCTTCCCGAGGGATTGAACGTATACGCGGGCGGCGGCGACGCGGTGATTCAGACAACGGGCACCGGACTGGTGGAGCCCGGCGTGCTGGGCGTGGTCATTGGCACCAGCGGCAATGTTTCGATGGGTATGCCCGGCTTTCGTCCGAATCCCGAGGGAAGCCTTCAGATGTTTTGCAACAACGAGCCCGGACTGTGGCATGCGTTCGGCTGCACGCTGACGGCGGGCGGCGCGTTCAGCTGGTTTGTGAAGACGCTGGCCGGAGAGGACGCGGCAAATGCGGCGCGCGAGGGCAAAGGCACGTATGCCTATATAGACGAGCGCGTGAAGAACGTGCCCGCGGGCGCGAACGGCGTGCTGTTTGCGCCGTATCTGACGGGTGAGCGCTGCCCGTATCCGGACCCGAATGCGCGCGGCGTATTCTATGGCCTGTCGCTGGGTACGACGCGGGCGGACATGGCGCGTGCCGTTATGGAGGGCGTTACGTATTCGCTGAAGCAGGTTATGGAGCGGATGAGCGCGGAAATTGCGCCGAAGAAGGTTTATTTATCCGGCGGCGGCGCCTCCAGCGAGGTATGGAAGCAGATGGCTGCGGATATTTTCGAGCTGCCGGTATACACGATGTCCGCCGCGAAGGAGGGCGGCGCGTACGGCGCGGTGCTGATCGCGGGCGTCGGCGCAGGCATTTGGAGCAATCTGAAGGACGCCATTGGCGTGCTGCATGAGGACGAACGCTTCTATATGCCGGATCCTGCCGTGCGCGAGGTCTATCGGCGCGGATACAAACGATATTGCATGCTGTATCCGGCTAATAAGCCGTTGTTTGACGGGGAAAACTGACGCTGTTCAGCTTTTTTCAAAACCGTCCTCAGAATTCTTATGAGGCATGACAAGGAAACGCCATATTTTTTCGGTATCATGCGATCATGGAGGGATGGAAATGGAAGGATATAAAGCAAGCTACCGCGTATTAATCGCGGATGACGATCCGAACGTGCATCAGTCGCTCAGCCCGTATTTCCGCCGGGAGGGATATGAGATTTTCTCGGCTTACGACGGAGAGGATGCGGTGGAAAAGGCACGTTCACTGAAGCCGGACATGATTATTCTGGACATTATGATGCCCAGAAAGGATGGACTTGCGGTTTGCCGGGAGATTCGCAGGGATGCGAACATTCCCGTGATTATGCTTTCCGCAAAGGGAGAGGAATTCGATAAGCTGCTGGGACTGGAGCTTGGCGCGGACGATTACATTACCAAGCCCTTCAGTCCGCGCGAGGTGCTTGCGCGAGTAAAGGCGGTTCTCAGGCGTCTTCACGAGATCAAGGATGAGAGCAAGGGTACGATTGTACGCGTTGAAAACCTGGAAATCGATATGGGCGCGTTCATCGTGAAGCTGAATGATCAGCCGGTGTCGTGCACGCCCAAGGAAATCGAGATTCTGTACACGCTTGCCAGCAATCCGGGAAAGGTGTTCAGCCGCGAGCATCTTTTGCAGAGCATCTGGGGCTATGATTTTCTGGGCGATACGCGCGCCGTGGACAGCCACATTAAGCGGATGCGCGCCAAGCTGTGCCTGCCGGAGAATGGCTGGGATATTAAGACGGTGTGGGGCGTCGGCTATCGCTTTGAGATCGGAGAATAAATGCTGAAGCTGAAAACGCAGAGCCGGTCGGGCGTGGGAATCTACCACAAGATGCTGACCGGCTATATGCTGATTATTGCGGTCGTGCTGTCCGTGACGGCGTTTATGACGTATCGTCTGGTGCGCAACTATATCATCCAGTCCAACGAAACGGAGCTGGTTGAGAAGGCGCAGTATATCGCGATCACGCAGAAAAACGGCTTTGAGTGGAAGCAGCTCAGGCGCTATCAGTCTCTGGTGGACGCGAAGATTGTGATCGTAAACCAGGACTATATCGCTACGCAGTCTCCGCCGAATCCAACCTCAAAGAAAACGCCGGATGAGGAGGATACGGCGGGGCTGGCCTATACGGAGATTGTGTCCAACATGGATCGCAGCATCTTCGAGGACATTTTCGCCGGAGGCACGGTGCGCGGGGTGGAGGACGTTGAATTCCTGACGGCCAAGATCGTATACGCCGGCGTGCCGCTGCAGGATACGCAGGGCGAAACCGTGGGTGCGATGATGCTGTTTCGCACGGTTGCGGATGTGGACGTGATGTGGATGCGAATTGCCGTCTATCTGATCGCTGCCGCGGCCTGCGCGATGGTGGTTGCCGTGGCGTTTACGTCGATATTCTCACGCAGCATCACGAAGCCGCTGTATATCATGAACGAGGTGGCGCGCGCGATGGCGGCGGGCGATTATTCGCGTCATGCGCCCGTGGCGCAGGCAGACGAGATCGGGCAGCTGGCCGAAACCTTTAATGTGCTGGCCGACCGCCTGAACGACGTGATTGAAAATCTGCAAAACGAAAAAAGCAAGCTGGAGCAGCTGTTCGAGGCCATTGCCGAGGGCATTGTGGCCGTGGAACGAGACGGACGGGTGTTCCATGTGAATGCGCCGGCGCTGGAAATGCTGGAAATCGATCGCTGGGAAGCAGAGAATGCCCGCGCAGGAGAGCCGCAGAGGCACGTTCTTTCGATGCTGGTTGTGTGCATGGATTCCGGTGAAAAGGAGAGCGCCGTGTGGACGAGCGACTCCGGCCGCGCCATTCATGCCGTGGCTTCACCGATGCAGGGCGCGGAGGGCGCGTGCATCGGCGCGGTTTGTCTGCTGCGCGACGTTTCGGAGGAAACGCGACTGGAGCAGCTTCGGCGGGAATATATCGCGAATGTGTCGCATGAGCTGCGAACGCCGCTCACGGGCATTCGCGGCATGGTGGAGCCGCTGATGGACGGCGTTTTGGAAACGGACGAGGAAAAGAACAGCTGCTATCAGGTAATCTATCGCGAGACGAGAAGGCTCGAAAAGCTGATCGGCGAGATGCTTGACCTTTCGCGCCTGCAGGATGGCAGGGCACAGATGGAGCTGGAAGCGATTCGCGTGGAGCCGACGCTGGCGCGCGCGGTCGAATCCGTGGCCAGACTGGCCGAGGACGCTGGAATTCAGCTTACGGTGAATGCGGAGGAAGGCACGGTATGCATGGGCAATGAGGAGCGCATCATACAGGTGCTGATTATCCTGCTGGATAACGCGCTCAGCTTCACGCCGACCGGCGGGCATATTGAGGCCTGCGCGCGAAAGCAGGGACGGTTCGTGGAGCTTTCCGTGCGCGACGACGGCGCGGGAATTGAGCCGAAGGACGTACCGTACATCTGGGAGCGGTTTTATAAGGCGGACAAATCGCGCATGCGCACAAAGGGCACGGGACTGGGACTGGCAATCGCCAAAAAGGTTGTGGAGCTGATGGGCGGAACGATCGGCGTTCAGTCGGAGGTCGGGAAAGGCTCCACCTTTACGATTCGTCTTCCGTCTGCGGATGCACCGGCTGACAGCTGACGTCGCCGGTGCCTTTCTTTTTCCAGCGAAGGAAAAGGCGGGCGATGGGCTTTTCGAACAGATACGTGACAAGCGCGGCGAGCAGCAGCGTGCCAAGGAAGCAGACGAGCGTATAGCGCCGCTGCCAGACGGGCTCGGAATAGAATTGCGGGTTGCTGGGCGCGGAATAGGCAGGAAAGCGCCAGCGCTTCAGCTGCAGGGCCAGCGGATGATGCCAGATATACGCCTGAAAGCTGACGCCGGACAGGAAGCGCATCAGGCGGTTTCCAAACAAAAACTGGAACGGCCGCAGCGCGTGGGAGACCGAAACGAGAAAGATCGACGTGAGAAAGGAAACCGCATACCGCCGCTGCATCTGCCCAAGGCGCAGGGCTGCATAGTCGCCGGTACTTGCGAGGGTTTGCGCGCGAATGAGCTGACAGATGCCGTACAGGCATGCAATGGACACGAGCGTCAGAAGCGCGGAAGCGGCGCGATTGGCCTTGAAGGAACGGGCGGCGGCCTGATAGGCATAGGCTGCGAGCATGCCGTTTGCGAATACGTCCAGCATGGCGGGCAGCTGATTGATTACATGCGTGGTGTCCGAAAGCTGCGCCGCATAGCCGAAACGGTAAAGCAGCGCGGCGCCGGTCATGGCCGCGTAGGTAAGCAGGGGATACCGCCGAAACGCGCGCGCCAGCAGCGGAAAGAAAAGGTAGAACTGCACCTCGATCGTCACGGTCCATAAAACCACGTTCAGGTGGGTATAGGTGTAGGCTGCGGGAAAGAATACGTTTGTAAATGTGAGGTGGGTCAGCAGATCCTTCCACATTTCTGCGGAAGAGGCATACTGGCGCTGCGGCAGCGCCACGCAAAACAGCATCACAAACACGCACAGCAGGTAGCTGGGCAGAATGCGCGCGGCGCGCTTTTTATAAAATGTGCGCGCGGAGGGCGACGGAGCGCCGGAAACCGCAGCGCGTGCCCAAGGGAGAAAGAGCAGAAAGCCGCTCAGCGTCAGAAGCGGATCCACCAGCATATACCCGCTGCGCACCAGCCAATTGAAATCCTCGCCGAGGATGGACGGATTCAGCCACGACTGCTGCCAGATGTGGAACCACATAACGATGCCCACGCACAGCACGCGAAGGCCGTCGGCTGCGGGCACGTAGCTTTCCGAGACTGGGCGAAGCAGAAGCGAATCCCAGTTCACACGTTTTTTCATATGCCTCCAACAAAAAAGAGGTGCTCATCGATTTCCGTGAGAACCTCTTGCTATGCCGGTGGCGGGGGTCGAACCCGCACGGGTGATTAGCCCAACGGATTTTGAGTCCGCCTCGTCTGCCAATTCCAACACACCGGCTTGCCGATGAACGACTGTACCATTATACTATACGTTCGAAAAAAAATCAACCCCTTGGCAAAAATTCAAATGGCGTGTATAATACCAAAAGCACGCCAGTGAGACGGGAGGGAAAAATGGGTGCAGATGGATGAGGAACGCCTGGTGGAAAGCGCCATCGGCGGCGATGCGTATGCCTTTGAGCAGCTGATGGAAAAGCACGAGCCGCGCATGTACGCGGTTGCGCTGCGCATGTGCGGCAATCGCGAGGATGCGCAGGACAGCATGCAGGACGCCATGCTGCGCATATATAAGGCCCTTGGAAGCTTTAAGGGTCAATCTTCGTTTGCAACGTGGGCGTATCGAATTACAATGAACACCTGCCTTGACAATCTTCGCCGCAAGAAGGTGCGGCAGGCGCAGTCGCTGGACGCGCTGCTGGACATTGGCTGGTCGCCTGCGGATGAGGACGCCTCGCCGGAAAGGCACGCAGACAACGCCGAGATTCGCCGCGCGCTTTCAAGGGCGATTCAGCTTTTGCCGGAGGACATGCGCTCTGCCGTCGTACTGCGCGACGTGCAGGGCTACAGCTACGAGGAAATCGCCGATATACTGGAAGCAAACGTCGGCACGGTGAAAAGCCGAATCAGCCGAGGACGCGAAAAACTTCGAAATATTTTATCCGAGCAGGCGGAACTATTTGGCCGCAGGAGCGTCTAACCATAAGAGAAAGGAGGTGCGAGGTCAATGGTGGAACCAAAGATGAGCTGTGAGAGCTTTATGAGCCGGCTGGACGCCTATCTGGACGACGCGCTTAGCGCGGAGGAGATGCGCCGGATGGACGCGCATGCGGATGAATGCGCGAAATGTGCCCAGGAGCTGAACGCAGGCAGACGGCTGGTTCAAATGCTGCGCGGACTGGACGACGGGATCGTTGTGCCGCTAGACGTGCAGGCAGGGTGGCGTCGCGCCGTCAGAAAAGAGATTTCGGCAAGGAAGAGGAAAAGGCTGTATCGCGTATTTGGCACCGTCGCTGCCGCGCTGGTCGTGATGGTCGGAAGCACGCTTGCGCTGCGCGGAACCGGCATGGATGTGTTCTCCGTCGGGACGAGTTCGAATGAAGCGGTTGTCGATACATACGCCGCAGCGGGGGAGTCGGCAGAGCGGAGAATTGCGGCAAAGCAGGGGGATCGGGGAGAGAACCTGCGGATGACGGCGGATGCGGGAACGTCGGTCGTGCTCGAAACGGACGGTGACGACCAGAGAACTGGCGGCACCGTGCAGGAGGACGAGGGCGCGATGAGCAGGCGGGCTGCCACGGCCTCGGATGTGAACGAGGATGAGCCCCTTGTCATGATGGAGGGGGCGGCTGTGCAGGAGGAAATGCCGAAGCCGACGGCCCCGATTTTGGTATACGGCGCAAGCCGCGAAGCGGAAACGGAAAATTTTGATCAGGAGCGCGACACGCTGAAGGCGCTTGTGAGCGAATACGAGGGCTATTTTGCTTCCGATCTGTTGACGCAGGACGACGGTGTGCGCTGTCTTACGAGCGAGATTCGCGTTCCGGTGGAGCAGCTGGATGCGTTCGTGACCGCGCTGGACGATGTGGGAACGACGCTTTCCCTGGAATCCACGGCGGAGGATGTGGCGGCCTACTATTACGATGCCGGAGCCAGACTGGAGACACAGCAGGCGATTGCCGCACGGCTGAATCAGCTGATTCCCGAGGCGCGGGGCGACGAGCTTCAGACGCTGAACGATCAGCTGGAGGAGGCGTATGCCGCGATTGACGAGCTGCAGAAGCTTCTGAATCGGTATGATTCGGATGTGTCCTACGCAACCGTGCACATGACGCTTTGGGAAAAGAGCCAGTTTGCGCCGGAGCCCACAAAGGAACCGACGCTGGGCGAGCGAAGCCGTTCCGGCTTTCAGCAGTCACTGCATGCGGTGGGCGAATTCTTCCGGGATATGGTTGTGTCGCTGGCGGTGATAGCGCCGGTGGCGGGCATCCTGATTGTCGTCGGAATCGTTGTAGGCGTAGCTGTTTATGCGATTCGGAAAAAGAAAAAGTAAAGGGTAAGAGGTGAGAACGAATGAAGAGAACGCTGAGAATTCTTCTAATGGCAGGCTTGGTTGCGCTGATGGTCTTTACTGCCTGTGCGGACGGGAAGGACAAGACGGAAATCAACGTAAGCGGAAGCGGCGAGGTGCTTGTGGCCGCAGATACGGCGGTGGTCACGCTGGGCATCACCACGCAAAACAAGGACGTGCTTGAAGCGCAGAATACCGTAAATGCGACCATTGAGAAAATTCGCGCGGCGCTGATGGAAAACGGAATCAAGAAGGAGGACATCAACACCGATCGGCTGCGCATCTATGCCGTATATGATTACTCGAAGGACGTGGAGCAGCTGACCGCATATAACGCCAGCTCCTATCTTGCCATTCGCACCACCGATATGGATATGGTTGGCACGATTATCGACATTGCCTTCGGCGCCGGTGCGAACACGCTGAATGACATTGAGTTTTCCGCATCCGATACCGAGGAGGCCTCTGCCGAGGCGCTGACCGCCGCCGTGAAGGACGCACGCAGGAAGGCGGAGATCATGGCAGCCGCAGCCGGGCTGAAGATTACCGGAATTGAAACGATGACCGAATCGTATTCCTACAGCGGCGACAGCGGTGTGAACGCGTTTTACAAGAACAGTGCGACGGAGGAGGACGCCGCCGTAGCTGCGGGCACGCTGGTGCAGGCCTCCAAGCTGAAGGTGAGCGCAAGCGTTTCCATCGTGTTCGAAGCCGAATAACGACATAATGGTCGTGAAACGCAAGGAAGCGGCGTGACGAAAATCATGCCGCTTCCCGTTTTATCTGGTTGCCCGGAGCGATGAAGCTTCAATCAGCGCAATGTGGATGCGCTGCACCTGCTCTGA
>CAZMGO010000086.1:0-10040 GCA_964565845.1 uncultured Oscillospiraceae bacterium
GCACTGGTTCGCTTTTTCCTTGAGGGGTGTCCTATTTCATTTTACAGTCATCCGATATATACCGTTAGCGTATTATCTGTAACGAAATCGCCGGAGCAATCCCAGATTTCCTCTAATAATTGAGCTCTGGAAACAACCTGCCCTCGACGATTCAAAAAAGCCAGCAGCAGCTTATATTCCAAAGCGGATAGAAATAAATCCTGTCCGTTTTTCGTCACGCATCCCTTTTCGGTATCAATTTTCAAGCTGCCAAGGGAAACAAGGCTCTGATGCCTGCCTGCTCTGCGAAGGACGCTTCGAATGCGCGAAACAAGCTCCTTCGGACGGAACGGTTTTGAAATGTAATCGTCCGCCCCCATATCAAGGCCTGTCACAACACTATATTCATCGCCGGAGGCCGTTAGGAATATTACCGGAATATCCCTGCTCTTAGCCTCCGCACAAACAGAAAAGCCGTTGCCTTCTTCCAACAGAATATCGACCAACGCCAGATCAAAATCCTTTTTCATTGCAGCACTCGCTAAGCTCTGCCCATTAACCGCTTCAATTTGAAACCCTTCCTCGCTCAGAAAGTCGCGTAATATTCGGACTAATGTAGCATCATCCTCAACCAATAAAATCCGTTCCAATGCAGCCACCCCCACACGATAGGGAGTATAGCATTCACAAGTTAAGAAGTCTCTTATGTGACGAAATCGTCACATGGAAATCCTCGCACGCATGGCTTCCATACAAAAAGAATCCCTACGGCATGTTTTTGCTGCCGCGGCAATTGAGGGGGAGAATCGGCTCAGCGAGGTGAAGAGCTTTGTCGTCTGTATAAAAAGAAAACCAGTCATTTCTGACTGGCTTTCAAGGTGTGCCTTCACCTATATAACTGTAGAATTAGGAGGCGCAGGTATGCAGCCTCCACCCCCCCTCTGCACACCTCCTTGCGCATCCTTTATAATCACCACACGAAGACAGGTTTTCCTTTGGCTTCGACGCCGTTTGCACCGGTTGGGCAGAGAAAAAGAGCCAGCCAAAAACCTTGTATGCAATGGGGCAGAGACCGCAGTCAAGGTAGAGCTTTATCACAAAGTAGCGGACGATGGCTATGGCCTGCATTACCGATTGGGCATACTGAACTTCGCCTGAAACTCCTGCTTGATTCGCTCCAGCTTGGCCTGATCTTCGATGCGTTGCTTATGCATGTCTTCCTGAATTCGGCGCGTTTCGTCGATGCCATCCACAATGGTTCGCCAGGTGGTCACCAGCGTATCCGCTTTGATGGAGCTGCCCGCAGCCATTCGGGTGGTGATTTTTGCCTGCTCTACGGTGTTCCGTGCGTTCCGAACGAGAATTTCGTTGGTGCGCTCGTCCAGCGCGGAAATGGCGTCGGCCTGAATTTTCTGGCGCTTGAGCATGATTGCCTGGGCCAGTGCCTGCTTAAACACGGGCAGCGTAATGATAAACGCCGAATTGATCTTGCGCACGAGGTTCATATTGCTAAACTGCATGGTTTTCAGCATGGGGATCGACTGCATGGCGACGTTTTCCGCGGTGCGCAGATCCTGAGTGCGCTGCTCCAGCATCATCTGCGCCTGCTGTAATGACTGAATCTGAAACTGAATGGCCTGATCGCCCGTCTGCTGAAGCTCCTGCTGAAGCTGCTCGATGTAGTCCGCAATTTCCTGGCAGCCCTGTTCACCGGCGACGATGTATTTCACAAGGTCATGATAGTAATTCACATTCGACTGGAACATGGTCTCCAGCTTCCGATTGGACTGCATGATCTCGTTCTCGTACTGCTTGAGCTGGACGTAGATCTTGTCCACCTCATCGCCCATCGTGTGATACTTTGCGAGAACCTTGTCCAACTGCTTGCGAAGATTGCCGAAGAGCTTTCCGAAGAGCGTCGGATTCTGCTGAATCTCGTCCAGATCAAACTGATCCATGATCTTGGCCAGCGCGTTGAGCATGCGGCTCGACTCGTCGATCTGTGCCATATTCATGCTGCGCAGTACCACGTCGGATGCCTTGGAAATTTCTTCCGCAGACTGCGCACCAAAGGTTACAATCGTATTGGGATCGTTGACGTCAATCGCCGCCGTGAGCGCCTCCACCTCGGGCGAATGCGCCAGCGCCCGGCTCGTCTGTTCGCGGTCTGCCACAATGTCGTAGGGCTTGACCTCTGCAATTTCGGTGGAAGCGGGTGCAGCTTGTACGGGATGCGAAGCTGGATGCGTGAAATTCATTGCCATGTTAGTTTCCCCTCCTCAAAAGCTGATTCAGTCTTTGCAGCCCCCGCGGTTCCGGAAGCGAAGCAAAGTCTGGAATATCCTGATCGTACACAAATGTTCCGATTTGATGTTCAATCGGAAAGCAATCCCTCAGATACGGCTCGACGGTCTGATAGCCTGTTGGCACAAACAGCGCAATGTCAAAGCCAACCTGATTGAGGAACGTCAGCAAAATCGTGTCCTCCAGCGACGGCATCGCTTCCTTCGTGCTGACGACCACGAGTTTGGGATTCTTCCGGGTAAAGTCGAAGCCTTGAATCTGACGCAAAATCTCCTTTCGCATGTTCAGCACCGCTGCAAGAATGGTGTACTCCGTGCCGTTTTCGAAGGTGCCTTTTATGATTCTCTCGTCCAGCATCCACTGAAGCTTATCAAGCATATGCTCCTGCATCTCTTCTCGGATCAATCCGAAGGGATACTGGCGGCTCGCCTTCAGCTCGACGCGTCGAATGCGCCCATCTCTGAGGCATTTCGCAGCCAACGCTTGGAAGGAGTTCCCGCCGCTTTGCGCCACAGAGAACTGTCTGAATATCAGCGTGTCCTCAGCCGAAATCAGCGTTTTTGCCTTTTGCCAGTACGGAGCCATCTTTCCCTCTTCCACGCCGGATATTTTGGCGTAGATTACCGGCATGTTGACTGCCTGATTCCCCACCGAAAAATTTGGCCGATACTTCAGTTCCTGCGCCCACAGGATGAAGATCTCGTCGAAGGTCGTCTGCAACGTAATCGCGTTTGCATGGTTGAACTGGCGATTTCGATACATTCCGGTGTCGCCATACAGCACATCCGTCAACTCGTCTTCGGCGTAAGAAGCGGCGGTGTGCATCATCAGATTGCCGCTTTGCTGTGGAAAAGGCATGGAAGGCATGCTCTGGGAGCTCTGGATTTCCAGTAGCGATTCCGCACGCAAGACACACGGCTGGTTGAGATTGGGCGCGAAAATGATCACGTCCGCCGGCAGCTGGCTGAGATAAAGCATATAAAACGCCTCTCGCTCCGTTTCGCATCCGCCCATTCTGATGATACACGGAACATCTCCCTCGCGCCAGCCGCGGAAAATGCGCTCTTGATAGCGCTGAATCCAGCAAAGCAGATACACTGCCGCTGTCGTCAGTCGGTTCAGGCTGTCCTCATGGCTGCGCATCTGTTTTATCGTCCGTACGAACGCCCTTTGCATCGTTCGCTGCAGCTCTACCGACGCTGCTGCCGGAATGTTTCCCACCAGATCCAGCGTCATTTCCTCGACATTTCTGTAATTCCGCCGACGGATTTTCTGAATCTCCTCTGGAAAAGGAATGGGCAGCGCCCCGTCCAGAATGCAGACCCTGCGGCGGTTCGCCTGCAGATTCTGATAAAACTGATACAGCTCGTTCACGTAGGTCAGCTTGTCCTGCGCCCCGCTGACGCGAATAAATGCGTTGTAAAACAACGTCGGTTCGCTCCCACGCATCACAGGCGCCATCAGGATCTCCTGCCAGTCTGCCTTTTGCATCCATGCATTCGTGCAGGGTTCCTTCGACGGCGCGGTCAGACGATTTTCAACATCCAGCTTTTGACTGCCTGCGTGATTTTGCACGGGTCTTTCCACCAGTCTCGGCGGCGTGGAGACCGACCTCGGTGTCACGGACACTGGTCTCAGCGGAGACGTGCGCGTTTTTCGAAGGCTTTTCAGGCTGAAGTCGGAGGAAAACGACTTCCCACCCGCGACGCTCAGCACCTGCGAATACGCAGATACGCCATCCAGTTTTCGATATGCGTCATCCGACCGCGTTTCCAAGAGCACAATATCCGCGCCCATGGCCATGAAAATTCTCAGAAGAATCAGCTCGTGGCCGGTAATATTGTTGCCCTCATACAGCACTTTCGGCGCGTCGTCCGATCCGAGAAATGGTATAAGCCGCTCGAATTTGTAGTAGAGCCAGCCCATGAGCTTGACGTAAACGTTTTTTTGAATTCCTTCGGACTTTCCCTGCCGCCGCAGCTGCTGAAGCTGATCGCTCAAGCATTCGGCGAATTCGGCGCGAACACCCTCCGGCATACGAGGCATCCATTTCTGAAGCGCCCGGCGAATAAATCCAGTGTCCGACTGAAACGCTGGCCCCATCGTTTCCATGTAATAGCCGAGCTGGCGTTCGTCCAGATTTGAAATCTGGTTTTCAAGAATCACGCCTCGAGTTCGCGCCGCCTCGTGGAATTTCCAGATCCACTGGACGATCTCGTCCGAGCATTGAGTGACACGCAGAAAGAATACACCCTTCTGTTGGCGCGCGGAAATCGGCAGAAAGCAATCATCCGGAGTGAAAGCCCTGACGCGCTGATACATGCCGATCACCTCTGATGCTGCTTCATTTTCATTCGATTCATGACAAATCCCAAGGCTGAGCCGACCACGCCGCCTGCGATATGCGTGATCTGCGAAACGTCATCCTGCATGAAGATGCCCTGATAGATCTGTTGGCCGAGATATAGAGTTGCAACCAAAATAAACGTCAGCGGGATGGTTCTGGCTTCGGTCGTCGTAATGGAGGCGAGCAGAATCATCGCGAACACCACGCCGCTTGCGCCCAACAAGCAGGTCTGAGGGAAGAAAACCGTGTTCAGAATTCCCGTAACAATAGCGGTGGCCAGCATGACGAAGACGATATTCGACGTGCCGTACTTTTCTTCAAGCATCGGTCCCAGAATCAACAGATACATCATGTTTCC
Organism: uncultured Oscillospiraceae bacterium; assembly: GCA_964565845.1. GTDB lineage: Bacteria > Bacillota > Clostridia > Christensenellales > Aristaeellaceae > SFHK01. The sequence goes on from CAZMGO010000086.1 coordinate 4,989, forward strand.
CAAAAGATGATCCCAGTCGGCATGGCCGAATACGTGCCCAACGCAGCGCACATAAGTCATCGGATCCAGCAAAGAAGCGCGATACACGCTGAATACAGCCCGGTTTGAAGTTCCGCTGGTCAATTGGTTCAGCAGCTGCGCTCCCAGACAGATCAGCGCGAACGTAAAAATCGCCGGCGCGTTAAACGAGATTCTTACTTTCTGTCTTTTCGTATCCATGCGATTCCACTTCCTAAATTGATAAAAACGGACAGAGATATCCGCTGCAAACAGGATTATCCCTGCCCATTGCAAAACGCTCTTCCGTTCGGTTTTGCGTCAGACGTTCACGCCATAATTCTTGCAAAGCGCATAGAGACCACCCTGATATCCTGCGCCGACAGCGTTGAACTTCCAATTCGCTCCCTGGCGGTAAATTTCGCACACGACCAGCGCCGTCTCAATGGAGAATTCCTCTCCAAGGTCATAGCGCAGTTCCTCAATGCCTACCGTGTCGTTCTCGTTGGAGCGGCGCGCCACGCGAACATAGGCGTTGGAAACCTGGCCGAAATTCTGTCCGCGCTCCTGCGCCTCGTAAATGGTCACGGTGATCGCAATTTTCTGCACATCCGCCGGAACCTTTGTGAAATCAATGAAGAGCGTTTCATCGTCGCCGTCGCCTTCGCCGGTAAGATTGTCGCCGGTGTGCGTCACTGCGCCGTCCTTCGACTGAAGGTTTCCGTAGAAGATGAAGTCGTCATCCGAACGAACCTTGCCGTTCGCGCCCAGCATAAAGGCCGAGGCATCCAGGTCAAAGTCCGCAGATCCATCGTAGCGATTCGTGTCCCAGCCCAAACCGACCAGTGCAAGGCGAACGCCCTTATCCAAGCTAACCCGCTGGCCCTTCGAAAGATTGATAGCCATTTTCTCTTTTCCTCCGTATGTATTTCACAGTTTTTTCCACAGTTCAGCGATACAGCGCAATCAGACGATCCAGCCGGCTCGCTTCCACGACACCGCGTCCAATAGCGTTGAATTTCCACTCACCCTCGTGACGATAGATTTCGCCGACTACCAGACCGGTCATACCGCTGTAATTGTCCGTCAGATTGAACTTGCAGATTTCGCTTCCCTTGCTCATGTCCACCAGCCGGATGAACGCGTTCTGGATCATCCCGAAGTGCTGACGTCTCGCGTTTGCGTCGTAGATATTGACCACGAACACGATCTTGGCAATATCCTGCGGCACCTTCGTCAAATCGACCATGATCTGCTCATCGTCGCCGTCGCCCGCACCCGTCAGATTATCCCCCTGATGAACGATAGCTCCGCTGGAATGGCGAAGATTTCCGAAGTAAACACAGCAGTCATTGGCGCGGCTGCTGATCACCTTTCCATCGGATCCGCAGAGAATCGCTGAGGCGTCGCAGTCAATATCCTGAGGCTTGGATGCGAAGAGCCTCCAAAATCCCGTCGCCGTCGGCTGCGCTTCATCCCAGCCCAGGCCTACCATCACTTTGCTCAGTCCAGCACCGCCCTTGGTCAGGCTGATTTTCTGTCCCTTCTGCAAACTTACCGACATCGTAAATTCCTCCATTCATTTGAACAACGCCGTGCAACAGGGTCGTACGGCAACGCAAATTCCTCGCCCAGAGTAATCGCAAAAAGGGATCGCCGAAGGCGACCGAGATCTTTGCGGCGGACGAAAAAGACGCTGTTCCCGCCTTTGCCGAATTGCGCGGGTTGGCCTTAGGTATCAATCCCGTAGCGCGCGCACAGTGCGGCGAGTCCGCCCTGATAGCCGCTTCCGATGGCGTTAAACTTCCATTCGCCGTTATGACGATAGAGTTCACCCACCACGACGGCAGTTTCAATGGAAAAATCCTCTTCGAGATCGTAGCGAATAATTTCCTCGCCCGTGGCATCGTCGACGATTCGGACAAACGCATTGCTGACTTGACCGAAATTCTGCCGACGAACGTCAGCGTCATAGATCGTCACTGTGAAATCAATCTTGTCGATATTCTCCGGAATCCGAGTCAGATCCACCTGAATCTGCTCGTCGTCGCCTTCGCCCGCACCCGTGCGATTGTCGCCGCCGTAATGAACCGCTCCCGACGGATGGTCGGCATTGCTGTAGAAGATGAAGTCCGCGTCCCGCGTAACCTTGCCGTTTGCAGCGAGCAGAAACGCCGAAGCGTCCAGATCAAATTCTGAACCGCTGTCGTATTGATTGATGTCCCAGCCCAGGCCGACGGTTATCTTCGCCAATCCCGGGCTGCCCTTCGTCAGATCAATCTTTTGTCCTTTTCTAAGGTTAACTGCCACGCTCTCACGCTCCCTTTTTGTTGATATATGCCCTGCGTACAAAATCCACCGGAATGACCAGCAATGCGGCCACCAAACAGATCAGCCACGTCACCGGATTCAGCGCCGTTACGCTGAGCACCTCTCCGCCGACCGTGACAAACACAAACTGCGCGGCCAGAATCGTTCCCATCACCAGAAGGAAATTTGTATTTCGTCCGAGGTGTTCAAACACATTGATGTGTGCGGTTCGGGCATTGAAGCCGTTCATGGTAATTCCCATCATGAACGTGGCAAAAACGGCCGAGTTCAGATACGTCGCAAGGTGCGCGTCCTCCATGCCTGCAATGCCAAACCACTGACGGAACACGGGCAAAAAACGAATGCACAGGCAGGCAGTCGTAATGTAAAGCGCGGAGGTAATCACCTCAAACAGCATATCGCGCGTGACGATGCTTTCGCGGCGCGGAACGGGCTTTTCGCGCATATATTCCTTCAGTGCAGGCTCGCTGCCGAAGGCGATAGCTGCCAGCGTATCCATGGCAAGATTGACCAGCAACAGCTGAATGACCGTCATGATCGTGTTCTCGCCCAGCAACGGCGCAATGAAGCAGGTCAAAACCGCGGCAACGTTGACCGTTAGTTGGAAGATTAGGAATTTGCGAATGGACTTGAACATCGTGCGTCCATAGAGAATTGCCTTTTCAATCGACGCAAAGTTGTCGTCCAGAATCGTAATGTCGCCGGCCTCTTTGGCGACCTCCGTTCCGGAGCCCATGGCAAATCCAACGTCCGCCTTTTTCAGCGCGGGCGAATCGTTTACGCCATCGCCCGTCATGCCGACCACCATGTCCAGTTCCTGCGCCAGCGCTACCAGCCGGCTCTTGTCTGTGGGCAGCGCGCGCGCAACCACGCGCAGATTCGGCAGAAGCACCTTGATTTCTTCGTCGCTCTTTTCTGCCAGCTCGGCGCTCGTCAGTGCGACGTCGGCGCTGTCCTTCAACAGCCCAGCTTCTTTGGCGATGGCCACAGCGGTTTCCTTGCGGTCGCCAGTCACCATGACGACCTGAACGCCGGCATTCTGCACTTCTCGAATCGCAACGGCGGCTTCCTTCCGCACGTTGTCACGGATGGAAAGAATGCACAACAGTGTCAGCGTTTCGTTGTTTTCGTCCGGGCCTTCCGCCTTGGCAACGGCCAGTAAGCGCATGGAACGCCCCGCTTGTTCATTAATATAGGAAACGAGATAGTTCTTTTCCGTCAGCGGCTTCGTTTCGCCGTTTTCGTCGATATACGACACACATCGATCCAGCAATCGCTCCGGCGCGCCCTTTAGATAGGTCACGGTCTTGCCATTGCTGGAAATGGTGACGCTGGATGTCTTTTTCGTTGAGTTGAACGCGTTGAACTGACGCACATCCGCCAGTGCGATCTGGTCGGCGGCTTTGCAGTCCATCAGAAAGCTCATCAGCGCGCGATCCGTGCTGTTTCCGCCGATCACGCCGTTTTCACCGACCGACGCGCTGTTGTTCACGCCGATGCCCATCACGACGTCCATTTTCAGCGCGGCAGGCATGTCGTTCAGCTTTTTGAACCTGCGCACGTTGCCCGTAGCCATTTCCACGACGGACAAACGGCCTTCGGTAATCGTTCCCGTCTTATCGCTGAACAGAATGCTCAGGCTGCCGGCGGTTTCTAAGCCGTTGATTTTCCGCACGAGAACGTTGTCCTTTGCCATGCGCATGCTCTGGTAGCTCAGCAAAATGGAGGTCAGCATGGGCAGCCCCTCCGGAACCGCGCACACGATAATCGTCACCGCGACGGTTATGGCATTAATCAGCAGAATCACCCATCCGGCAAAGTCGCTGGGCAAATCGCCGGCAACAAAAGTCTTAGCGAGAATGCCAATCACAATGGCGATGGCGCCGATGTAACCGAAAGTCGAAATTTGCTTGGCCAGCGTTCCGAGTTTCACCTGCAAGGGCGTTTCCCGGGTTTCCTCCTGCACCTCCAGCGCCAGCTCACCGAACAGCGTTTTGTCACCGACAACCTTGACCTCTAAATAGCCCTCTCCACCGCAGACAACGGTTCCGCGATACGCGTAATGCCGATTGAGCAAATCCTTGATATCGTAGGTACCGCCTTCGGTCTGTGGCCGCTTGGTCGCTTCTTCGGTTTCACCATTCAGCGCCGACTGATCTACTTTGAGTTCGCCGTCGATCACGTCACCGTCCGCAGGAATTTTGTCGCCCGCCTGAAGATAAACGATATCGCCCACGACTACCTGGCCGACATGAATTTCCTGAAGCTTGCCGTTACGAATGACCTTTGCGGTTTCTTTGGCTTCCTCTTCCTCCTTCAGCGCCGACGCCTTACCCTCCTGCTTGCTTTCGGAAATGGAAGCCACACCATTGGCGATCATGATGGCGATTAAAATACAGGTCGGCTCATACCACTCTGCTTTTCCAAAGAAAAACAGCAGAACCTGGATGACCAGAGCGACGCAGAGAATCAAGATCATCGGATCCTTAAAACCCTCAAGGATTTTTTTTCCACAGTGGTTCCGGGGGAACCGTCGTCAATACGTTCGTGCCGTTTTGTTTTCTGCTTTCCTCAACCTGTTTTGTATTCAAGCCATGATACTTCACGTATGCCACACTCCCACAATTCATCTTCTTTTTCTATCTAACGCACAAAAACTCCCGACGCCTACTGTAACGAAAACAGTACAATATGCCTTGGGGTTTGTGCGAAAACCGCATTGTC
>CAZMGO010000087.1:0-9957 GCA_964565845.1 uncultured Oscillospiraceae bacterium
TGCCTCCGCACTGCGGCTGGGGAGCTTGAGGATGTGACGGAATTTGGTTTTTCGCGACTCATTGCAAAATGAAATCGGACATTTCCGCAAGGAAAAGGCGAACCAAGGCGCCCATGATACAACCCGGCAAAGCGCTGAGAGGTTCGTCATGGCGCATAGACAGTATAACACAAAAAGACGGGAATTCCAACACCTGAGGCGAAAAAACAAGTGAAGCGGCGCAGCCTCCGTCAGACAACGAAAGCTGCGCCGATATTTTTCCATGCCGCGCTATTCCGCGAGCACACCCTCTGCGCTGCCTCTTGCGAGCAGTTTTTTATACACCACGAGGAAGCACACAAAGTGAACGGCTGCCGTTACAAACCACGAAATCGGGTAGGATATATACAGCACCTCCGGCTGGGGATCAAGACGGAACACCGTGTAAATCCACACCACGCGCAATGCGCACGCACCCAGCAGCGACACAATCATCGGCATAACGGATTTTCCCATTCCGCGCAGCGAACCGACCAGCATGTCCATCAGGCCGCAGAAAAAATAGGGCTGGCAGACATATTTCAGTCGAATCAGACCGGCTGCAATGACATCCTCATTTTCGTTATAGATGGAAATCAGCGCATGACCGCATTTGTACACGCCGATGCCCATGACCAGGCCGAGCACCGTCACGTATATACCGCAGATTAGCGTAATCTTGCCTACGCGGTGATACTTCTTCGCGCCCACATTCTGCCCGCAGAATGTCAGCGACGCCTGATAGAGCGTGTTCATCATTGCGTATACGAAGCCCTCTATGTTGCCTGCCGCCGCATTTCCTGCCATGAATGTGGACTGAAACGAGTTTACGCTGGACTGGATGAGGACGTTTGAAAGCGAGAAGAGCATGCCCTGAAGACCGGCCGGCATGCCGCTCTCGGCCAGCTCCTTCACGCGCTTCATGCTGATGCCCAGCCTTTTGGGATAGAGCTTTGTGCAGTCCTCGTTGTTCATCAGGCAGATTACCACAGCCACTGCGGATACGGCCTGCGAAATAATCGTCGCTAGTGCCACGCCCGCCACGTCCATGTGGAACGCGATGACGAATATCAGATTCAGCACCACATTGATCATACCGCTGACGATTAGGATAAACATCGGGCGCCGCGTGTCGCCAACCGCGCGCATGACGGCGGAGCCAAAGTTATACAGCATGTTTACCGGCATGCCGATAAAGTAAATGCGCATGTACAGCGCCGCGAGATCGATTACGTCTTCCGGCGAATCCATCAGGAGAAGCAGCGGCTTGGCGAGCGTAAGTCCGATAATCATCAGGATAAAGCCGAAGATTACGGAGATCGTCACGGACGTATGGACGGTTTCCTGTACCTCCTGATCCTTTTGCGCGCCCTTGTACTGGGCAACGACGACGCTGGTGCCGACGGACAGGCCGATGAACAGGTTGACAATCAGGTTAATCAGCGCGCCCGTCGAGCCTACGGCGGCCAGCGATGCCTCTTTGTCCACCGCAAAACGACCGACGACCACGTTGTCGGCGGCGTTATACAAAAGCTGAAGGAAGCCGGTAATCATAAGAGGAACCGTAAATGCGGCAATCTTGCCCCACAACGAGCCCTCCGTCATGTCAATCTCATGTTTTCCTCGCATCGAAATCCCCCATCCGTGTAAGCAGTCTAAAGCAGCGGGAAGCAATATCCCGCCGCTTCTTATTATAGTGCCGTGGATGTTAAATTGCAACGGCCGCCATGCAATTTTGCATTTCCTATTTTGTCTCCATTTCGTCCGAATTGATGCGAAGAATTCGCAGCCGATTCAGGCACTGCCTGTCCGTGCGTACGTCTCCGGCGCAGTAGGCCAGCAGCACGTGATCCTCTTCGATGTGAATGGCCGTATAACAATAGCCGCAGAACGGATCGTCCTCGATTACGCGCGCGGGCGTCCAGCTTTGTCCCTCGTCGGCGCTGAATGCGTACACAAGCGGACTTCTGCCCCAATTTCCCGTTTCGGTGCGCGTCTCATACAGCGGAATTGGGTTCCACACGGCAAACAGCCTTCCGTCAGGCAAACGCTTCACGGACAGCGGCGACACCGGCGACCAAAAGCGCGAGGGGACGGCAGGTGACCACGTATCCCCGCCGTCGCGAGAGCTGAACTGGTACTGCCTTCCCAAATCCGTGCGCGCCCAGCCCTGCAGGATACCGTTTTTCAGCTCAATTATGCCCGGCTCCTGCAAGCCAATCGGGGAATCAATTCCGGAAAGCGAGACCAGCTCGTGGCTTTCCCGCCATGTACGCCCGTCATCGTCCGACAGGAAGAAGGTGCTTAGCGCACGCGAATACCACAGCCCGCCGTCCGGCGCCCGCGTTACCAGATGCTCCGCCGCCGGAAGCACGATTCGCCCCGTGGAAAGCCGCACGGCACGGTCGTTGTTTACGACAAACCAGCCCTGTCGGGGCATGCACATGGTAAAGTCTCCCCATGTCCGCCCCTCGTCCGCGGAACGGCGAAGAACCATCCGCATATCCGAAAACGTCTTCCGCACGAGATAGAACAGCCCGATGTCGCCGTTCTGCATGCGCATCAGCGACACGCTCATGATATTTACGGCCTCGTGCCCTGCGCTTGTAAACAGCGCCTCCGGCTCCGACCATGTTTCGCCGCCGTCATATGAATACACCGCTGCAATGCTCGCGGTGGCAGAATCGCGGTCGCTGTTTCCGACAAAGCGGCTGAACACGAACAGCAGCGAGCCATCCTTTCGCTTCAGAAACGCACCCTCGCTGTTTCGGGGATTTCCTTCTCCCGGCGCAAAATCCTTCAGTATCCGTCCAATTCTCGGTTCACTCATTTGTCATCCTCCTTCGCGCTTCTCTTCGCTGCTTCTCATTCCGCGGCGAAAACGCGGCGTGTGCCGGAAATCGGCTGTTCGGATTTCCGGTACGCCCTTCTTCCTATATCTCCTGCACGCTTCCGTCATACAGCCGAATCGCGGCGCTCCTTACGCGCGGCATTCCCGCGATCGGATGGCAGGCAACGCTCTCCCAGCCCGGCTTTTCCGGCGCAATGCCAAGACCGTAGGCAAAATACAAATACGCAGGCACGGCCGACCAGCCATGACACAGGCTGCCCGCATAGTCAAACGCGTCGGCACCGTCAATCGTCTCCCAGAAGCTCGTCGCGCCGGCAAACAGCATTTTGCCCCATTGAGACTCCACATCCCGGCGCACCCAGTCGCCGTAGCCCTCCGCGTGGCCAAGCAGCGCATCATACTTGAATGCGGTATAGGCGAGCGTTACCGGCACCAGCTCGCCCTGCGTCAGGGTTGCACACACGCGGCCAACCTCGCCGTCCGGGCAAATGCCGGAAACGACGCACAGCGCCTGCGTAAGCTCGCTCAGGCCGCTTCGGCCTTTGGCATCCATGAAGGAATAATACCGCGCGTTCGCCGCATCGTAATACGCCTCATGCGCAGCCCTCGCCAGTTGCTTCGCCCTGCGTTCCAGCGCGTCAGCTTCCTCTATACGCTCAAAAACGCGCTCGATGCGCGCCAATGCACGCGCCGCGAGAATCACAAACGCGCTCAGCGGCGCCTCCAGTCGATTCTCATCCACATCCACGCCCTTCTCCAGATGACCGTCCAGCCCGGCCGACCATTCATAGAAGTTCCACTTGCCCGCATAGCGCGCCAGAAGGCCATCATCGCGAACGCGCGCAAGCGCCGTTTTCACAATCGTTTCAGCAACGGGCAGCATCTCCTGCGCGAACGCACGGTCGCCGGAAAACAGAAGATTCTCCCACAGCGCTACAACGTACATCATCGAGAACGACGGAATGTTCACGTCTGCCCGAGACGGCGCGCACAGCTCCAGCAGACCGTCCGGGCGCAGCGTGCGCGCCAACAGCCGCAGGCTCGCCTGCGCAAAGCGATACTCGCCAAAGGCATAATAGCCGATCAGCATCTGATTTCGGCTGTCCATGGCGTACAGTGCCTGTTCGCGCCACGGGCAGTCCTCATAATGCTCATGCATGCACATTTCCAGCGTGCGCAGGCAGGTATCGTAAATGCGCTGGTGCAGTGCGTCCTCCAGCTCCATGTGCGCGCCCTGCGGCAGCGGATACGTCAGCGGACGCATACCCGCATAGTGAAGCTTCACACGGTGCGCGCGCACAAGCAGCTGGATATAGCGCCCGCCGACGCGGCGGTAGGGATGGAAAAAGCGGGAGCGTCCCTTCGGCGCGACATACCGCGCGCAGAAATTGCGAATTCCCACGTAGCTGCGCACGCGCAGATCGTCCAGATGCTCACCCCAGCCGATCAGCACCTCGGTGTCCGCCTCCACCGTCAGCTCCACGTCCATCAGGCCGACCTCATTGCGCCCGAGATCGTAAATCAGATAGATTCCCTCGCCCGCGTCGCTCGCAAACACGCCGTCCGTCTCCAGCTGCCGCCGCTCCATGAAGGATAGATAGGCATACTGCATGCGCTGACCAAGGCTCCTCGCATCGTCCCGCTCACGATATACGCCTTGCGCGGCCAGCTTTCCCTGAATGCGCTCACCCATCGTGCACTGGTCGATCGGGCGACCCGTAAATGGCGGAATTTCGCCTGCTGCCACCGCATTCCTTCCCATGGAAATCGGCTTCGTCGCGTCATAGTCAAAGGTAAAGCCCAGCTGCGGCGAAATCAGTGCCGCATCGCCGCGAGCATAGCGCTCATCCAGTGCGCAGCGCGTGTTGAGATCGCTATATGCCCGGCTCTCCCCGTCCGCGAACACCTCAAACATCAGATACGCATGCCCGCGAATATAGACAAAGGAATCCTTCTTCGCGCAATAGCAGCGGATGGTCAGCTCATTTTCGCCCGGCTGTACCTGTGCCGAGAGATCAATCTCGTCAAACACGCGCAGGCGCTCATCATCAGGGTACTGATAGGAATACACATATTCCCCATTCAGATAAACGGCATAGTGCGACTCCGCTGCCACGCGCAGAAGCGTCCGCTCGCTTCCCGCGATGAAGCTCGTTTCAAACGCCGCGTACACGTTCACCACACCGCCATCATCCACCCAGATCGGTTTCGCGTTTACAAAAGGATTCATAAGCTCTCTCCCCTTCGCTCGTATTGTTTTGATTTCATTATACATTTAACTGGTGCATCCGTCAACGAGGAATCTCTCGGAATCGCTCGAATAAATCGATTTTTCCCTATTGACAATGCCGCTGCACGGGTGTATACTATGCGTCGCATAGTATTACGCGTGGGGGTATGAAATGGATGCACAGCTGAAGCGGGGAATTCTGGATCTATGCGTGCTGGCGGCAATGCGCGGCGGCGATGCCTACGGCTATCAGCTGATTCGGGATATTTCGCCTCACATCGAGATTTCGGAATCGACGCTGTATCCCATTCTCAAGCGGCTTGAATCTGCGGGCTGTGTTTCGAGCTATTCCATGGAGCACAACGGTCGTTTGCGCCGCTATTACCGGCTGGAGGCGCCGGGGCGGGCCAGACTGCGCGAATTCTGCGAGGAAACGGAGCAGCTCATTCACATACTCGACTGGATAGGGAAGGAGAACCCCAATGAAACGGAATGAATACCTGCGCGCATTGAACCGCGCGCTGCGCCGCGTCGGTATTGCCGACCGACAGAAAACACTGGACTTCTACGCGGAAATGATTGACGACAGCCGCGAACAGGGTCTGTCCGAGGCGGAGGCCGTTGCCCGGCTGGACGCGCCCGAGGAGGTTGCGTGCGTGCTGTGCCTTGAAGCCTCCATACCGCCCCGCCGCGAATATGGCGCAATGGAATGGATTCTATTTGCGCTGGGCGCGCCGTTTCTGCTCGTACTGGCGCTTACGTCCCTTGCGCTGCTGATTGCCCTGCTGGCGGCGCTCTTCTCCGCGCTGGTCGCCGTGGACGCGGTTGAGCTGAGCCTGCTCGTCGGAGGGCTTGGCGGACTTGGCGCGTGCTTATTTGGCACCTTCCGCCACACGACGCCCGTGCTGTTTGCTATTGGCGCGTCGCTTGTGATCGAGGGGCTTGCCCTGCTTCTGCTGCGGCCCGTTCTCGCGCTGAACGCGTATCTCTTCCGCGCACTCGCCTCACTGACGGTGAAGGCCCGTGCGTTCATGAAACGAATGCTTGAAAGGCGGTTTTAATCCATGCGTACACTACGAAAAATTGCCCTGATTCTCGTGATCGTCGGTCTGGTTCTCTGCGCCGCATCGGCAATCAGCTCCGGCTTCAGCCTCGATCTTTTCTCCCTTTCGGAGGAACGCACGCTCTGCCACCGCGATTACGAGGCCTCCGACGTTCGCAGCATTTTCCTGACTTTCGACGTGGACTCTGTCACCGTCCTTCCCTCCGAGGATGGAAACGTAAGTCTCAGCTGGTACAGCCGCGACCCGCACAAGGATATGCTCAGCTTTTCTGAAGGCGTATTGTCGCTGAATGTTGCACGCGGTTCCCTCATTTCGCTGAATCTGCGCAGCTATGACGCGATTCTTTCCCTTCCCGTGGACTTTGACGGCGAGCTGCGCATTTCCACCTCAACGGGTTCCATCTCGGTCTCCGACCTGAATCCGGCCCAACTGGAGCTGGAGGCAACCACGGGCTCCATTCGCATTTCAAATCTGAACGTTGCCGGGTCTATCGAAGCCGAAACCAGCACCGGCAGCGTATCCATGACAAACGTCACCGCTGACGAAATTTCCCGCATGGGTAGTACCGGCTCGACCAATCTCATGAACATCTCCGCAAATACGCTGAACGCCCGCACGTCAACTGGCAGCATCACGCTCGACGCGGTGGATGCGCAGAGCCTTACACTGCACACCACAACGGGCAGCATCAGCGGAACGCTTGCCGGCAGCATCGCGGACTACACCATTCGCTCGTCCGTGTCTACCGGCTCCAACTCGCTCCCGGAGGAGCTGGACGGCGGCGCGCGTATGCTGAATGCCAGCGCAACCACCGGCTCCATCCGACTTTCCTTTTCAAACGCGAAATGACATCGTTAACCGATTTGTCACGAAAATCCCATTGACAAACGGGCGAAAAGCGTGTATGATTTATCCATTGATGAGGGAGTAGTCAACGCGCAAGCGTAATGGAGCCACCATCACGGAAGCCCCGGCTTCCTGACTTCATTTGAAATGATGAGACTTATCTGTTCACAAGAGCAGGTAGGTCTCTTTTTATTTCCCAAGAATCGATGCAAAGAAGGAGCGAAATGGATGAAGGACTACGAGAAAACCATTGAACAGGCGCTGACGGATGCGCAGACGACGACCGAGGGGCTCTCGGACGCCGAGGTGCAGCGCCGCACGGCGCAGTATGGACGAAATCGGCTGAAGGAGGGGAGCAAGACACCCCTGATCAAGCGCTTTCTTCAGCAGCTTGCCGACCCAATGATCCTCGTCCTGCTTGCCGCAGCGCTGATTTCCGGCGTTACAAGCGCATTTCAGGGCGACTCGATGGCCGACGCATTTATCATTCTGATCGTCGTGGTCATCAACGCCGTTTTGAACGTGCTTCAGGAGAGCAAGGCCGAAAAGGCCGTGGCCTCTCTTCAGGAAATGTCCGCGGCCACAAGCAAGGTCATCCGAAACGGTCATCAGCAAGCGGTTCCGAGCGAGGCGCTCGTTCCCGGCGACATCATCCTGCTGGAGGCAGGCGACGCCGTGCCTGCCGACGCGCGCGTGATTGAGGCGGCCTCCCTGAAGGTGGAGGAAGCGGCGCTAACCGGCGAATCGCTGCCCGTTGTCAAGCAGACGGAGCCGCTGAATGAGGAGAACGGCCGTGCCGTTCCGCTCGGCGACCGAAGCAACATGCTATACATGGGCTCGACCGTCGCCTATGGCCGCGGCAAGGCGGTGATTACGCAGACGGGCATGCAGACGGAAATGGGCAAAATCGCCGACGCGCTGGATAAGGCGGAAAAAGGCCGAACGCCCCTGCAGATCAAGCTTTCCCAGCTGAGCAAAACGCTCACGTATCTGGTCGTGGGCATTTGCGCCATCATCTTCGTCGTGGGCGTTCTGCGTCATGAGCCGGCGCTCGATTCCTTCATGATAGCCGTGTCGCTTGCCGTGGCGGCGATTCCTGAGGGACTTGCGGCTGTGGTGACGATCGTGCTTTCCATCGGCGTGATTCGCATGAGCAAGCGCAGCGCCATCATCCGAAAGCTCACGGCGGTGGAAACGCTGGGCTGCGCGCAGATCATCTGCTCCGACAAAACCGGCACGCTCACTCAGAACAAAATGACCGTCGTCGAGACTGCGAGCGACGACACGCCGCGGCTCGCGACCGCCATGGCGCTGTGCTCTGATGCCGAGTTGGACGAAAACGGTTCTGCCATTGGCGAACCCACCGAATGCGCGCTGGTAAGCTTCGCCTCCGCCGAGGGTCTCAAAAAGCCTGCTCTGAAAACGGAGCAGCCGCGCGTCGGGGAAGCGCCGTTTGATTCCGTGCGCAAGATGATGTCCACGCTGCATCGTCTGCCGGACGGCTCAATCGTGCAGTATACCAAGGGCGCGCCGGACGAGGTGCTGAAAAAATGTACGCACGCCCTCGTAAACGGTCAGCGTATCCCTTTGACATTGGAAATGCGCGCCGACATCCTTGCGCGGAATAAGCAAATGGCCGATCGCGCGCTGCGCGTGCTGTGCGCCGCCGAGCGCCACTGGGATTCTCTTCCTGAAAACACCAGCCCGGCCTTCCTTGAGCAGTCGCTCACCTATATCGGCCTGACCGGCATGATCGACCCCGTTCGCCCCGAGGTGAAGCCTGCCATCGAGGAATGCCGCCGCGCGGGCATTCGTCCCATCATGATTACCGGCGACCACCGAGATACGGCCGTAGCCATCGCCCTGCAGCTGGGCATTATCACTTCCCCCGAGCAGGCCATTACCGGCGCGCAGCTGGATGAAATTTCCGATGAGGCACTTGACGGCGAAATCGAAAAATACTCCGTGTATGCCCGCGTGCAGCCGGAGCACAAGGTACGCATCGTAAACGCATGGAGGAAGCACGGCAAGGTCACCGCCATGACGGGCGACGGCGTAAACGACGCGCCGTCCATCAAGAACGCGGATATTGGCGTCGGCATGGGTATCACCGGCACCGACGTCACCAAGAACGTTGCCGATATGGTGCTGGCCGACGACAACTTTGCCACCATCGTAAACGCCGTCGGCGAGGGACGCCGCATCTATGACAACATTCGAAAGGCCATTCAGTTCCTTCTCGCCTCCAACATGAGCGAGGTGCTTGCCATCTTCTTCTCCACGCTGCTGGGCTTCACAATTCTGAAGCCCGTTCACCTCTTGTGGATTAATCTGATCACCGACTGCTTCCCGGCACTGGCGCTGGGCATGGAAACCGGCGAACAGGATCTGATGCAGCGCCCGCCGCGCAATCCCCGTGAGGGTATCTTCGCAGGCGGCATGGGCATCGCTGTAGCCGTTCAGGGCGTGATGCTGACTGTCATCACAATGGCCGCTTACTTCATCGGACACTATATGGAGTCCGGCGTATGGGAAATCGCAAACAGTGCCGACGGCATGACCATGGCATTTCTCGCCCTTTCCATGGCCGAAATCTTCCATTCGTTCAACATGCGCTCGCTGCATAAATCCGTGCTTCACATGAGCACGCAAAACCTCTATATCTGGGGCGCGATGCTGCTCTCTCTTATATCCACGACCGCCGTCATCTACGTTCCCTTCCTGTCGAATGCCTTTGGCTTCGAGAGCATTCGTCTGACCGAATACGCCGTGGCCATGCTCCTTGCCCTGTCCATCCTTCCGATGGTGGAAATCGAAAAGATCTTCGAACGTCGCCGCGACCGCAGGCATAACTAACCCTCTCAGGGAGGCCGGGCTTGCCCGCCTCCCTTTATCTCGTGAATTCCCATCGTAAATGCCACAGTGAGAGAAGGGCTGGATTTAGCATG
>CAZMGO010000088.1:0-4939 GCA_964565845.1 uncultured Oscillospiraceae bacterium
GATTCCCTCCCGCCGTCACTCCCGACGAATCACGGCGAAGCCGTTTGCGGGAAGCATCGTCATGCCGCCGACGGGTTCGCCCGTATCGAGGCGCACGCCGGAGGGAAGGCAAACGTCGGCATCCGCGCCGGAAAAGTTGAGAACGAACACATAGCTGTGCCCGTCCCGCTCGCGGCTGCAGGCAATCATGCCCTCGGGCAGGCTCTCGACAACCGGCTTTACGCCCGCGCGGGGAAGAAGCGCGGCATAGAAATCGTTCAGGAAGCGCGGCTCGGGACGGCTGGCGATATACCACACGCCGCCGTTTCGGGTAAGGCAGGGCGTGCCGGACACATAGTCGTCGCCGTATTCCGCCTCCACGGAGGCGGCTTCGGCGTGGATATAGTCAGCAAGGAAGCCGCAGGTATACTCGCCGAAAAGACCGAGCGCGTTTCCCGGCCGCATGACCATTTTATGCGTCTGACCGTCGTACAGCGCGTCGGTTTCCTCCGCCCACACGCCGGCAAGCCGGCGTAGCGGCCCGGGCGCGCCGCCCAAGAAGCACAGGTCGTTTTCGTCGGCGATGCCTGTGAAGAACGTGAGCACCAGCGTGCCGCCGCCCTGCGCGAACGCGGTCAGGCGCTCCGCCGTGCCGGGCTTGAGCATGTACAGGTACGGCGCGACGATGAGCTTATAGGAATCAAACGGCTTTTCCATGTCGATCACGTCCACATTCACGCCCGCGCGGGACAGCGCGCGATAATGGTCGAACGTCACGCCGAAATAATCCTTGTCCCTTCGGGGGCCCTGCGCGCCGTCCAGCGCCCAGCGGTTTTCCTGATCGAAGATGAGCGCCGCGTCCGCTTTCGTTTCGGAATGCACGATTTCAGAGAGCCTTTCCAAAAGCTCGCCGGTCGCCTTGACCTCCTTAAACGTGCGCGTTTGGTTGGTCATGTCGTGACCGACGACCGCGCCGTGAAGCTTCTCGGGGCCGCCGCGGCTCTTGCGCCACTGAAACATCATCGCCGTGTCGGAGCCGTGCGCCAGCGCCTGCACGCAGGAAAGCATATGCATGCCCGGGCGCTTGATTTGACAGATTTCATGCCAGTTTACCTGCGAGGGCGTGCATTCCATCAGCGACCACGGCCTGCGCAAAAAGCCGCGCACCAGATCGAACGTGAACGACGCCTCCAGCGCCGTGTCATAATCGCTTGCCGAGCCCCACATGGGATAGCTGTCGTAGCCGACGAAATCCACCGTTTCGGCGAATTTGGGATAATCGAGACCGTAGAAGAAGCCCATGGTGTTGATCGTCACGGGCAGGCTCGGCGCAAGGCGGCGGATGGGCGCGGTCTCGCACTTCACGAAATCGACGGTTTGGTCGGACACGAAGCGCCGCCAGTCGAGCATGAGGCCGCACAGCTGCGTTTCGCCGTTCGGCTCCGGGGAATGAATTTCCTCCCAGTCGGTGAAGGTCTTGCTCCAGAACGCCGTCCACCACGCATGATTCAGGCGGTCGAGCGTTTTATATTTGCGCTTCAGCCATTCGCGGAACGCGCTCTGGCACAGCTCGCAATGGCACTCGCCGCAGTATTCGTTGGAAATATGCCAGCCCACGACGGCGGGATGCGAGCCGAATTCCTCGGCAAGGCGCGTATTCATGCGCGTGACGAACCGGCGGTACACGGGCGACGTGTAGCAGTGGTTTTCACGCCCGCCGTGGAAATTGCGATGCCCGTTTTCCACGCGCAGCACCTCGGGATATTTGCGGCTCATCCACGCCGGGCGCGCGCCGGAGGGTGTGGCCAGCAGCACGGATACGCCCGCCGCGTGCAGCCGGTCGAGCACGCCGCGAAGCCATTCAAATTTGTATTCGCCCTCGCGCGGCTCCAGCGCCGCCCACGCGAAGATGCCCACGCTCATCAGGTTGCATTTTGCCTCCCGCATGAGCGCCGCATCCTGCTCGAACACGTCCGGGCGGTCGAGCCACTGGTCGGGGTTATAGTCTCCGCCATGACCGATGACGGGAAAACGAAATTCAGGCATGCGAGCTCCTTTCCGGCGTATGCCGCCCTACACGCACTTGCCGCGCAGCTTCTGAACGGTGCGATCCAGCGAATCCTTGCTGGTGCCCCACGGCTTGTCGGCATTTTTATGATCGAACTTCAGCGTGAACCATTCGATTTCCTTTTCGAGACGGGCAAGGTTGTCCATCTCCACCTTGTTCAGCTCCGTCATGAACGAGCGCATTTCCGCGCCGCTCAGCTGCTCGCCCGCCTGCCGGACGACGGCGGCATAGTGCTTCAGGCACAGACCCTTGCTCGCCTTCAGCGTCTGCCGGAACGCGCTTTCGTGCTTCCACATATAGATCAGCGTGTAGACATAGCGGTCCATGGTGGCGTTCAGCCGGTCGCACAGGATGCAGGTGTCGGTAATCTCCGTAAGATCCGCGCCCGCCTGCGGCGCCTTCCGCCCGAACAGACCCGCGCGCGCGGGCGCTTCGTTCACGGACATGGAGGCCTCGCCCAGCCGCGCCATGGTTTCCTTCAGATAGGTATGCGCCATCAGCGCCACGCCCAGACGGTTGTTGTTGTTCAGCATCATTTTGAAATGACGGCCGCAGAAGCCCTTTTTGTTTACCTCCACGCGCACGTCCGGTTCCATGACGCTGCCGCCCATGAACGCGTCCACATAGTTGCTCTCGTTGGTCTCCTCCAGCGCGCACAGCGGGCATTCGCAGTCCGTTTTGTACGCGTCCCATACCGGAATCGTGTCGATATGCTGTCTCACGTGGGTACCTCCTCCGCGCTTTCCTGTTTTTCCTTCGGAAGGTCGAACAGCCCCTCCAAACCGAAATGCTCCAGAAATTTGTCCGTCGTCGTGTACAGAATCGGGTGTCCCAGCGTTTCGCGCCGTCCCGCCTCCTGAATCAGCCCGCGCGCCAGCAGAAGCTGCACCGAATAATCGCACTTCACGCCGCGGATGGCCTCAATGTCCGCCCGCGTGACCGGCTGCCGGTAGGCAATGATCGAAAGCGTTTCCATGACCGCCTGCGAAAGCGACTGCTTCTGCACCGGCTGCAGAAGCATCTCCACATATTTGGCGTACTCCGGGTTGATGGACATCTGTATCTCCATGCCGTGCCGGTTCAGCCGAAGGCCGCGCTTTTCAAGCAGACAGTTGTCCCGCAGCTGCTCGATGGCCGGCTCCAGCTCCATCTGCGTCAGGTTCAGCGCGTGCGCCAGCGTGTCGATGCGCACCGGCTCGCCCGCCACATATAAAATGGATTCCAGAATTCCGCAAAGCTCGTTTATTTCCATATGTCAATCACCTGACGCTATTATACTTGATTTTGCCGCGCCGTGTCAATGATTCAAAAGGGCAGCCGCTTCGGAACACGAACGTATTCCAAAGCGGCTGCCCTCCGTCCGCAAGCGGACGACGCTATTTGCCGATGCTGTTCAGGCATTCGCGCGCGTAGTTGCGCGCGGCCTCGAGATCCTCCGAACCGGGACGCTTGCCGCTCAAAAAGCCCTTGCCCGGGAAGGCCATGGAGCCCTTCAGCACGCGCACGCCCTGCGCCTCCAGCGCCCTGCGCATTTCCTCAATGGCCACGTTGTCGCGGCGGGGACTGCAGGAAAACAAGGCAGCGTTGCGCACGCGATTCGTATTCAGGGAGGAAATGAAATCCATCGTTACCTTGTCGGCCTTGCTGCCCTCGCAGCCGATGAACATCATCGCCACACCCTCGGGCGGATAGGCGGGCATCAGCGGCTCCTTCGTGCACCGACACTCGCGCGCAATCGCCTCGGCAATCGCCTGTGCGTCGCCCTTCGGGCTTACATAGTATACCTTTATGTTCATGAAACGATCCTCTCTTTTTGTGCGGCCATTTGACCTCCTCCTAATGATAGTCAAAATCTCCAAATTAGGCAATACGTTTTCGGAAAAATCAACTCAAACAAAACATGCCCGCCGGAACATTTTTGTGCGGATAAGCGAAGGTTTTCGTTCCGTAAAAAACCGCGGCAAAACCTCGCCGCGCCGCGGCCCATATACAGAAAATGCTAACAAACGGAAATAAATCCCGTCTCAGGCAATCCACGTGCCGCCCGCCTGCGGCAGGAAGCTGCTGCGCACGTGCACCGGAATCTGCGCCTCCCGCGCGGGGCGCAGGCTGTCCGGATGAAGCACACGCGCGCCCGCGTCGGCCAGCGCCTCCATCTGCTCATAGGTCAGGCGGCGCTGCCTGCGCGCGCGCGGGTCGGCGGCAGGGTCGCGGTCGTATACGCCGTCCACGTCCGTCCAGTTCTCATAAACATCGGCGCCAAGGCTCGCGGCCACGAGCGCGCCGGTGATGTCGCCGCCGCCGCGCGGAAGCACAAACGCGCGCCCCAAGGCATCCGCGCCGTAAAAGCCGGGCAGCACAAACGGCTCGCCGCACAGGCAGCGGAGCATTTCACGCCGCGTGGCGGCTCGGTCGAGCGCGCCGCCCTCGGAAAAGCGCACGCAGTCCGCCGCGTCAACGAACCGAAAGCCCAGAAGCCGCGCAAGCAGGCGTGCCGACAGGTACTCGCCGCGCCCAGCGGCGAACGCCTCGCTGCCCCTTTGATGAATCGCCTCGCGCGTTTCCCAGAGAAGCGGTGCGGCGTCCTGACCGATCGTCTCGCCGATTTCCCGAAACCGCGTTTCCACGGCGCGCCACTGCGCCTCGTCTCCGGTTTGAGCATAGCGAATGAGCCGGTCGGTAATCTTCTCGTCCGCCCCGCCGCGCCTTCCGGGCGCGGAAACGACAACGGCGCGGCGCGCCGGGTCGCCGCGAACGATGTCGCGCACGCGCAGAAAGCGGTCGCCCGCCGCCAGCGAGGAGCCGCCGAATTTGCATACAATGAAAGGCATGAAAAATCCCCCTCCCCACGCATCCTACGCGAAAGCCGCCGAAGCGGTTCCGCGGGGCGCA
>CAZMGO010000088.1:5039-9932 GCA_964565845.1 uncultured Oscillospiraceae bacterium
GGGATGGCGTTCAGCCCTTGAAGGCCAGCCACATTTCGACGTAGAGCTTCTGCGTTTCGTCGTCGAGCGTGCGAATGATTTCGGCGGACTCCGCAAGGCTTGCAGGCGGGTTCACGGAATCGTCGCTCAGGTATTCCTCGGAGAGGTATTCGGCCGCAGCCGAGTTGCAGCCGGCATAGTCGATCAGCTCATAGGCCGTCGCGGCAACCTCGCCGTCCAGCAGGTAATTGAGCAGGATATAGGCGGCGTCCAGATGAGGCGCGTCCTTGGGAATCACGTAGTTGTCAATGCCGCAGGAGAGACCCTCCTCCGGGTAGGCCACGGCGATGTCCATCACGTCGCGCCCGGCAACGACCATGCTGCCGTACATCACGCCCGCAGCCGCGTCCCCGCCAATCAGCGCGGTGTGAGAGGTGTCCGAATTGAACACGCACACGTTGTCCTTCAGCCGAAGCAGCTTTTCGCGAATCTCCGCCAGATGCGCCGGGTCGGTTTCGTTGACGGAGTAGCCCAGCGTTTTCGCGGTCATGCCGATAATCGTGCGCATTTCGTCCACCAGAACGAGACTGTTTTTGAAGCTCGCGTCCCACAGCGCGTCGAAGCTGTGAATTTCCACGCTCACCTCGTCCGGGTTGTAGGCAATCAGCGGAAACACGCTGGTGTAGGGAATGGAGTAGGCGTTGTCGGGGTCGAAGTACTGCCCCATGAACGCCGGGTTGATGTTTTCGTAGTTCGCCAGCCGGGCAGGGTCGATTTTCGTGAGGTAGTCGTTTTCAATCAGCGCGTCCACGGCGTAGTCGCTGGCGACCATCAGGTCATACTGACCCAGCGCGTAGCCGATGGCGCCCAGCATTTCCTCGTTGGAGGAGAACGGCGAATAGTTCACGCGAATGCCGGTGGCGCGCTCGAATTCCTCCAGAACCTCGTCGGGAATGTAGTACGTCCAGTTGAAGATGTTCACGAAGCGCGCGTCCTCGGGCAGCCCCGCGGCGGCCTCGGCTGCAACGCGGTTGGCGGATTCCATGTCCGCCGCGGCGGATGCGCCAAGGCACAGCGCGAGCACGAGCAAAACGGATACGAGTTTCTTCATATTGAGTCCCTCCCTTGCGATTCCCGTTTTCGGGTTTTGAACAGCTGCGAAAGCGCGACGGCCAGAAGCGTTACGCCCAGCATCACCGTGCACATGGCGTTCACCGTGGGCGGCACGCTCGTTTTCACGCGCCCATATACGTACACCGGATAGGTGGTCGATTCCGCGCCCTTCACGAAGAAGCTGATGACGAAGTCGTCCAGCGACATGGCAAAGGCAAGAAACACGCCCGAAAGAATGGCCGGGGCAATCAGCGGCACGGTGACGGTGAGAAGCGCCTTCATCGGCGACGCGCCCAAATCGCGCGCGGCCTCCTCATAGGATGGGTCAAGCCCCGCCAGACGGCTGCGCACGAGAATCAGCACATAGGGTATGCAGAACGTGGCGTGCGCAAGCACGGTGCTTAAAAGCCCGCGCTCGATGCCCAGCAGCGAAAACGTGACCAGAAACGCAAGCCCCAGCACGATTTCCGGCAGCATGATCGGAATGGCGGAGACCGATTCCACCGCGCCGGAAAGCCGGCTTTTGCGCCGCGCCATCGCCACGCCGCCCAGCGTGCCGATGACGGCGGCAATCAGGCAGCTGACTCCGGCAACAATCAGGCTGTTGCGCATGGCCTCCATAATCTGCCGGCTCTGGAAAAGCTTCGGATACCACTCGGTGGTGAAGCCCGTCCACTTGAGGCCGTCCTTCTGCCGGTTGAACGAATAGGCCACCACCACGAACGTGGGCAGATACAGAATCAGGAGCACGAGAATCAGATAGAAATTCGGAATCCACGAAAAGCGTCCGCGCCCTTTTCTTTTCTTCATCTCAGAAGACCCCCATTTCGTCCCCGCCGGAGAAGCGGCGGTAAATCGCCATGGACAGAAGGGTGAGCACGAGAATCGTCATGGACATGGCGGCGCTCAGCGCCCAATCACGCCCGCCCTTGATGTAGTAGTCGATCAGGTCGCCCAGATAGTTCACCTTGCCGCCGCCCAGAATCTGGTTTACGAAAAACAGACCCATCGACGGCACGAACACCAGCACGCAGCCGGAAATCGCGCCCGGCAGCGACAGAGGTAGCGACACCGTGAGGAACGACAGAAGCGGGCCTGCGCCCAAATCGCGCGAGGCCTCGCGCAGCGACGCATCCTGCTTTTCCACCGACGAGTAAATCGGCAGCACCATGAACGGCAGCATCGTGTATACCATGCCGAACAGCACCAGCCCGCGCGTGTACAGAAGCTTCACCGGGCGATATTTCGGTATGCCGTCCGCATAGCCGCCGAACAGGCGCAGAAAACCGTACCACAGGTTGTGGAACCATTTCAAAACGCCGTTGAGCACGCCGTTGCTTTCAAAGAAAATGCGCCAGCCGAACATGCGCATCAGCGCGCTCGTCCAGAAGGGAATCACGATCAGAAGAAGCAGCGTCGTGCGCCAGCGCTTCGCCGCGCGCGCCATGAAATACGCAAACGGATAGCCCGCAAGCAGCGCAAAGAGCGTGGTAAGCCCGCTCATTTTAAGCGTGCGCGCGATGCATGCCAGCAAATCCTCGCTCAGCAGCCGACGGTAGTTGTCCAGCGTGAACACATACCGAATGCCGAACGCGTCGCCGGACACGAAGCTCAAAAGCAGAATGTAGCCCATCGGGAACACCACGAACAAAAGCGTCCAGACCCACAGGGGCAAAAGCATGCCTATGCCGCGCTTTTTCATGCCATCGTCTCCCGAATCACCGAGGCATGCCGCTCGTCCCAGTATACGTGCACGTGCGCGCCGGGCGCGGGCAGGTCGCTCATCAGCGCGGCGGATACGGCCGTCAGGCGGCGTCCGTCGCCTAAGAGCGTAAGCTCGGTGTGAATCATGCTGCCCGCGTAGCGATGCGCAAGCACCACGGCGGGAATATGGAAGCCCACGGCGGGATATTCGGAGAAGCGGAGCCGCTCCGGATGCACGCCGATGACGATTTTTTCGCCGGAAAACGCCGCGCCGGGCACCAGCCGCGCCTGCCCGCAGGCAAGCGACGCGCTCGCGCCGTCCGCGTCCGCCGTGCCCTCGAACAACGCCGCCTGCCCGATAAACTCGGCGACATAGCGCGTTTCGGGACGCTCGTATACGTCCTCGGGCGTGCCGATCTGCTCAATGCGCCCGGCGCGCATCACGGCGATGCGGTCGGACATGTTGAGCGCCTCCTCCTGATCGTGCGTGATGTATACAAACGAAATGCCCAGCCGCTTCTGAATGTCCTTCAGCTCCGTCTGCATCTGGCGGCGCAGCGAAAGATCCAGCGCGCCCAGCGGCTCATCCAGCAGAAGCAAAGACGGCGAAAGAATCACCGCGCGCGCAATGGCCACGCGCTGCCGCTGCCCGCCCGAAAGCTCCGAGGGCATGCGCTTTTCGTAGCCCTCCAGCCGCACGAGCCGTAAAAGCTCGCGCACGCGCGGCTTCCATTTGCGCCCCGAGGCACCCTTGATGCGCATGCCGTAGGAAATGTTCTTCGCCACGTTCATGTGCGGGAACAGCGCGTAATTCTGAAATACCGTGTTTACCGGGCGCTTTTCCGGCGCAAGAAGCGTAACGTCCTCGCCGCCGATGACCACGCGCCCCTCGTCCGGCAGGGTCAGCCCGGCAATGATGCGCAGCGTCGTCGTCTTTCCGCAGCCCGACGGGCCCAAAAGCGTCACAAACTCGCCCTCGCCCACCGTCAGATTCAGCCCGTCCAGAACCCTCGTCTGGTCAAAGGTCTTCACCAGTCCCTCAAGGCTGAGCAGCGCCTCCGCCATGTAAATTCCTCCCATTGTCATATCCGACCTTTTCAGTATGCATTATAATCGATTCTCGCGCGTTTGAATATATGCTGCAAAAAATATAACATATCGTGCGGCGACGGCGTGCCCTTTCCTATGATTTTTTGTAAATATCGCTCGTCCGGCAGGAATTATTCCCTGCGTGTCGAAATGTGCGTGATGGCAATTTCCGCCGGAGGATGAAACGACCCGGCGTCCGACATACTACGCTTGGAAGGGGCTGAAGTTCTTATGAAAAAAATCAGACGTGCGGTGACCGTCGTACTGGATGGCTGCGGAGTCGGCTTCGCGCCGGACGCGTCCAAATATGGAGACGCGGGTTCCTGCACGCTCAAGCATGTGTGGGATTTAAAGCATCCCGACATTCCCAACCTGATTGAGCTGGGGCTGGGGCGCATCCTCGGCATTGACGACGAGGAGCCCGTGGGCTGCTATGGCCGCATGACCGAAAAATCCGCCGGAAAGGACACCACCACCGGGCATTGGGAGCTGGCCGGGCTGACGCTGAAAAAGCCCTTCCCCACCTACCCGAACGGCTTCCCGGAGGAGCTGATAAAAAAATTCGAAGAGGAAACCGGTCTGGGCGTAATCGGCAACCGTCCCGCGTCCGGCACGCAGATCATTCAGGAGCTGGGCGACGAGCACTATGTCACCGGCAAGCTGATTGTGTATACCTCCGCCGACAGCGTGTTCCAGATTGCCGCGCATGAGGACGTCGTGCCCGTGTCCGAGCTGTACCACATCTGCCGCATCGCGCGCCGCCTTTTGAAGGACGAAAACTGCGTGGGCCGCGTGATCGCCCGTCCGTTCGTCGGCAGCGCCGGGCACTATGTGCGCACCGGCAACCGCCGCGATTTCTCCGTGGAGCCCTTCGGCGACACCATGCTGGACGTTCTGAAGCGCAGCCACATGGACGTGATCGGCGTGGGCAAGATTGAGGACATCTTCAACCACCGCGGCCTCACGCAGTCCGACCATGCCGCCGGAAACGACGCGTGCATTGCCAGC
>CAZMGO010000089.1:0-9894 GCA_964565845.1 uncultured Oscillospiraceae bacterium
TCACCCCATTCGTTAGACATTATACCATACTGTCTAACAAATGGGGTGCTGTTCAGAGCCGGCAGGTGCGTCGGCTCCGCTTTTTTAAAGAAGAGACAGCGAGAGGGCATCATCGGCGAATGAATGGAAGACGATGCGCCACTCGATGCCGTTGTCGGCGGGGCGAAGGCGAAGCGCCGAGCAGGCGGTATGCGAGCTGTCCGCGCTGCGGACGAGGCAGGCGGAGCCGCCACCCTCGTGGGCATCCGAAATCTGAACCGGCGCGGCAGGCTCCGGGGAGAGGGTATAGCGCAAAAGCGTGAAGCATGCGGGGAGACCGCGTCCCGGAACGGCTTCCGGCAGCGTGCGCGTCTCCAGAGACTGCGCCGTGAGGGTGTGCTGTGTGCCCGTGAACGGATGCGTGAAGCGCAGGGTATCGCCCGGCGCGCGCACCGTGAAGCGCGGCCCGGGCAGCGGCGCGGGCGTTCGCTTCAGGGAAAGCTCGATCGAATGGAGAGCGGCGGGTCTCTGGCCGTTCCACGGAAATTGCACGCGCGTGATGACCCAGCCGAAGGCGCTATTCAGGCCATAGCGCCGCATGACGTCCGCAAGCTCCGTTCGGCAGCCGGGCAGGCAGGGATTGAAGCAGGCAGAGACGCGCTCCGAGGCGTTCAGCGGCTGTCCGTTGACGCAAAGCGCGGGCGTGAAGTCCAGCGAAAGCGGGTTTTCCGCCTCCAGCAAAAGCTGCTCCTCCGGCGAAAACGCCGTGCAGTCATCGTTTTCGGGCGACAGCTTCCATTTTTGCATGAATGCGCGAAGCGCCTCCGCCTCCGCACGCATGCAGAAATCCACCGTGAGCGTCCTCTCGCAGACATAGGCTGCGGGCACGAGCCAAGGTCGGCCAACCCACTCGAAGGCCCTTCCGAGCGGCAGCTCGCTCTCCGTCGAGGGGATTTTTGAGAGATTCTTCATGGCAGCGCTCCTTCATAAGAAAAGAGAGGGTCGAAGCCCTCTCTCGAACGGAAATCCTGCGCGGGAATTATTTCTTTGCTTCGAAGTATTCGTTCAGCTTCGCGACCAGCGCGTCCGCGTCGGTGCCGTGAGCGGCGCAGGCCAGCTCGATGCTTTCGGCGGTGGCGTGGGGGCAGCCGAGGCAATGCATGCCGAACTCCATGAAGATGGGCGCGACGTTGCGGTCGATGCGCAGAACCTCGCCGATGGACATTTGCTTGTTGATCATTCGAATTTCCTCCTTTGACATTCAGCTTCCAATATATTACACGCATTCCGCGCGTAATGCAAGTGGGGATAAAAGTTTTAATCTTTACCCGATGTGTATATTGAATGACGGTCTCGCGCATACTCTTTATCAACGACTATCTGGGAGGGGATCATATGGAACAGGCTCTTGTGAAGACGGGACGCCACGCCGGGTGGAGCGACGCGGAGTCCAGACTTCTTTGGGAAACCGCGGACGAGGCGCAGCAGCAGGGCTTGCCGCTGAAATCGGTATTTGAGCGCATTGCCGAGAAAACCGGCCGACGCCCGAACAGCATCCGCAATTATTATTATGCCCAAGTTCGCCGCCAAAAAGGCGACGAGCCGCTGCCGCAGCGCTTTGTGCCGTTTGCCGAGGAAGAGGTGGAATGGCTGATGACGGAGGTTTTCAAGGCAAGGGCACAGGGCTCGAGCGTGCGCGCGTGCCTGCAAAGGCTGTCCGGCGGCGACCACGGTCTGACCCTGCGCTATCAGAACAAATATCGAGCCGTGCTGAAGACGCGGCCGGAATACGTGAAGGAGCTGGTCGAAAGGCTGCGCGCCGAGGGCGTGGACTGCAGCGCGCCGGAGGTAAACCGCCGCATGCGCCAGAGCGCCGAGGAAGCAGGACGCCGGCTCAACGAGAGCGCCTACCGCTCCGGAGACGCCGAGCTGGTGCGCGCCTGCGAAACGCTTACGGCGCTGATCGATGCGTCGCGCCGGGAGGAGCGCTTCTGCGCGCCGCAGCTGGTGAACGCGGTGAAGGGCTTCGTGCAGCCGCTCAAAAACTTCCTGTCCATGGACGATGACGGACGCAGGCGGGAGCTGAACGATTTCGCGCAGGAAATGACGAGCCTGATCGGCCAGCTGGAGGCGCAGCTGCCCGCGGGCGCGGTGTAAGTCCGGCAGAGGGAGTCCTTTGACGAGGAAACGAGTCGGCAATCCCCAAGGGGAAGGCCGACTCGTTTGGGTGAACTGCATCATTGGAAGGAATTGTCACGGAGGACAGGCACGGAAAGGGAAATCAGCCCTTGACTGCGCCGCCGGTGACGCCCTCCACGTAGTATCTTTGCAGCAGCAGGAACAGCGCCGTAATCGGCACGGAAACCAGCACGCCGCCCGCGCAGAAGCGGGTGAAGTAGCCCTGGTAGTCCTTGGTAATCATCCAGCGGTAAAGGCCGACGGCCACGTTGTAGCTGTCCTCCTTGCCGAAGGCGACGTAGGAGGCGTACACGTAGTCCGCCCACGGAGCCATGAACGCCATCAGCGCCGTGTAGATGATAATCGGCTTGGAAAGCGGCATGATGATTGCGCGGAACACCTGAAAGCGCGTGGCGCCGTCGATGCGGGCGCTTTCGTCCAGCGACTTCGGAATGGTGTCAAAGAAGCCCTTGGAGATGTAGTAGCCCATGCCGGACGAGGCCACGTACACGAGAATCAGGCCGGGAATGGCTCCCTCCTGCGTAAGCCCCAGCTTCTGCAGAAGGAAGTACAGGCAGATCATCGTGAGGAAGCCCGGGAACATGCCCAGCACCAGAATCAGGTTCATGATTAGCTTGCGTCCGCGGAAGCGAATGCGCGACAGCGCATAGCTGACGGACAGCACGATCAGCGTCTGAAGCACGGTGCAGATGGAGGCGATTTCGAGCGTGTTCAGGTACCACGTGAAGAAATTGCACTCGGAGGAGAACAGGAACCGATAGTTGTCCAGCGAGAATTTCTTCGGAATCAGGTAGTTGACCATGCCGCCCGCCTCGGTGGCGTAGGAGCGGAAGGACTGTAGAACCAGAAACACGAACGGCAGAAGCCAAACGGCGGAAATCACGCTCAGCACGATGTAGATGGCCGTGTTCGTGTTTTTCTCGTGCTTGGACAGGCTGGATAGGCGCGTTTCACGGCCATGTGCGCCTGAAAAGCGATATTCCTGCTTGAGCTCCTCCAGTGTCGGGCTCGTTTCGCGGCCATGTGCGTCTGAGGCACGATAGGCCTTCTTGAGCTCCTCCAGCGTTTGGCTCGTTTCGCGGCCGTTTGCTTGGGAAGAACGATTTGTCTGCGCCATCACTGAAAATCCTCCTCGTTCCTGACGGACGGAATCGAGTTGTACACGATCAGGCTGGTGATCGCCGTAAGCACGAACACGGCGATGCCGATAACCGCGGCCAGCCTGTACTCGGTGTTGTCCACCGTCATTTTATACAGCCACGTAATCAGAAGGTCGGTATAGCCCGCGGGAGCCTCCAGCTCCATGCCCTTGGGCGAGCCCTGCGTCAGCAGATAGATGACGTTGAAGTTGTTGATGTTGCCGATGAATGAGGTAAGCAGATACGGCCCCGTGACGAACAGCATATAGGGCAGCGTAATCTTCATGTAGGTCTGGAAGGCGTTCGCGCCGTCGATGCGCGCGCTTTCGTACAGGTCGGCGGGGATGTTCATCAGAATGCCGGTGCAGATCAGCATGGCGTAGGGGATGCCGATCCACACGTTGATTACGATAATCGTCACCCGCGCCCAGCTCGCCTTTGTCCAGAACGGAAGCGGGGTTTTAATCCAGCCCCATTTCATCAGATAGCTGTTGATCAGACCGTCGCTCGCGAACATTTTCGCCACGTACAGAAGCGACACGAACTGGGGAATGGCGATGGTCATAACCAGAATCGTGCGCCACATCTTCTTGAAGCGGATTCCCTTTTTGTTGATCATGATGGCCACGATCATGCCGAGGAAATAGTTGAGGAACGTGGCGAAGAACGCCCACACCAGCGTCCACAGGAGCACCTGCGTAAAGGTGGAGGAATAGCGGGACGTGCTGGAGGCAAACATCTCGCGGAAGTTGTCCAGACCCACCCACGTAAACAGCTTGCCCGGAGGCTGATGCGTTTTGTCGAAGTTGGTGAACGCAACGAGAATCATGAACACGATTGGCAGCAGGGTGAACGCCGTGATGCCGGTCAGCGGCAGCGCAAGCAGCGTCTTGTGGAACTGACCGTCCAGCAGGGAGGCAAAATCTTCCTTCGCCGTGGCAAGATGCTTGCCGGCTTTTTTCAGCTCATGGGATTTTATGCTCTGCTTGATGTTCACGCGCCACAGGTAGACGAACAGGATGGCAAAGAAGATGGTCAGAAGGCTGAACAGCAGAATGAAGAAGCTATTGTCGCCGTATACCGTTCTGCGGTTGACCTTCGTGGTTTCCACGGTGCCCAGCGTGCCGAACTTGCTCAGATACGGCCAGCCGAAGAGAAACAGATACACGTTGAACAGCGTCTGCACCGCGAAAAAGCAGAAGGCGCGCAGATATTGTCCGCGCGCGGCATTGCCCGCGCCCATAATCAGATAGCTCACGCGCGTCCACGGGTCGCCGTGAACGAACGTCATCACGAGATCGCAAAGCTCCCGCCAAATGGCGGCAAAGAAGCGCGCGACGGATTTTGCGCCGTTCACGACGCTCTGCGCCAGCCTGCCGGGCAGCGAAACGAGAGAATGCGTCAGCCGGTACAGAAACCTTTCAAACGGGGACAGGCTCAGGTATTCCAAATCGGAAATGCGCTTTGTCCCGAACACCATGGGTTTTCATCTCACTTTCATCAAGCTCTTATTCAAAATATGGGCTGGAAGCATACACTTCCAGCCCACGAGAAGAGCGCGTCAGTTCGCAGCGTAGGAGATGGCGGTATCCTGGAAGTTCTGAAGAACCTCGAGAAGCTGATCGTCGGTGCAGTCGTTGTACTCACCGGCGATGACGCTGTCGGCCAGCGCGGTCGCGAGAGACCAGTAGTCGTTCGGATACTGACCCTGACCGATGCAGAAGTTCAGCTGAGCGGCGAGCGCGGACAGCGCGGAGTTGTTCTGGATGGCGTCAAGCTTCTGAGCCTCGAGGTTGGACGGGCCCCACTCGAGCGCTTCGTAACGGGCAGCCTGCACGTCGCCGGAGGCGAGGAAGTAGGCCAGCGCGTCGCACGCAGCCAGCTTGTCATCGTCGGTCTGGGGCTTTACGCCCAGCAGCTTGAAGCCGCCGAAGCCGCCCATCTGGAAGCCGTCAACGGTCGGGAGCTTGGTGGCGGCGTAGTTGTCGCCCAGCTTCTCCTGCACGGTCTTGGCATCCCATGCGCCGTCCACGATCGCGCCGATGTTGGTGGCGTTGGAGGCGGAGGAAATGTTGTTGAAGGCGGGGGACTTGGCAACGGAGATCATGGCCTTGAGCGCCTTTACGCCGTTTTCGGACGCATAGTCGCAATGGCAGGCAACGAGATTGCCTTCATTATCTACGTCATAGGTCAGCGTGCAGCCCGCGCCGAAGAAGAACGCGGTCTGATACCAGCCGGAGTTAATCTCCATGTAGAAGCCCTTGCCGGCGGCCTCGCAGTCCGCGATGATGGTTTCCAGCGTGGAGGGATCGGTGACAACGCTCGTGTCATAGTAGAGGAAGTAGCCGTTGTCGGAGGTCATGGGGTAGGCGTACATGGTGTCGCCCAGCGTCGCGGCGGCCACGGAGCCGGCGTCGTTCTCGGCGGTGATGAGGGGCAGGTTGTCGGGAGCGACCTCTTCCAGCGCGCCGGCGGCAACCAGACGAGCCAGCTGATCCTGCGCGAAGCCGTAGATGTCGGCGCCGCTCTCAACGTCGGTAATCATGGCGCTGGCGGCGTCGCCCTCGCCCATGGGCTCGACGGTCACGGTCATGTTCGCGTACTCGGGATGCGCGGCCTTGAAGGCGTCGATCTGCGCCGTGGTGAAATCGACGGCGGCGTCGGCAACCCAGACCTTGATTTCGCCGTCGAAGCCGGTGGTTTCGGCGACGGAGAAGGCACTGACCGTCAGCAGCATGGCAACGGCCAGAAGCATGGACAGGAATTTCTTCATATCAGACATCCTCCTTTTATTTTTGCGCGTGCGCGCAAAGCGGCGTTTGAAAGGAAAGCCCTTTCATTCCATTCGATATTATAAGACCGGCTGTCCAAAAAGTCAAGAAAAACGATAAATTTTCATCTGATTTTACCAGTTTAATGGGATGCACGGAGAGGAGGCGCAATACGGACGGGATACGAGCCTTGAACGCGTATCCTGTCCGAAATGCACCCAACCAGAAAGGGGGTCTGCCGCCCGCGATTCACAGACGGCAGACCCCCTGCTCAACGCTTCCGCGTCGGGCTTTATGCGGCTTAGTCGGCCAGCGTGCCCATGGGATCCCACGGGTCGAGGACGATGGGAGACTTTTCAAGCTGCGCGACCAGCTCGGCGGGCAGCAGGGACTTTTTCACGACGGCCTGATAGACGAAGTTGTCGAACCACTCGTCCGTCATCATGTAATAGCCCTTGTCGCCGCGATCCTCGCCCCACGAATTCTGAATCTTCCAGCGCACGGGCTTGCCGTTTACCTCGTGGTAGCCGGTGATGGTCATGGCATGGTTCATAGCGCTCATGAGATAGTCCAGCTTTTCGGCCTTGGTGGTATCGAACGCCATTCCGCCGAACAGCGGGGAATAGTCGGTAAGGTCGTTTACCAGCGTGCCGTGCGCGCGATCCATGAACCAGCCCACGTCGCTGCCGAACCACACGGTTTCGCCGGCGTCGATGGTCTCCATGATGGCCTTTTTCATAACCGACAGGTCGGCGTTCAGGTAGGAAATCGCGTCGCCGCCCACGACGTTGCCCAAGAAGCGCACGGTGTAATTGCGGCCAAAGGGCTTGTCGTCGGTCGGGGAATGAATGACGGAGGTGTACTCGTCAAACGGGAAGGCGATATACTGGTCGAAGAACGTTTTCGGCGTAAGACCCTCCACGCGCACGAACTTGTCGTCCTTGTCCTTGTATTCCAGATCAAACGTCTCCGGCGGGCAGCCGTAGCCGGCGGTGAGCATGTCGTGCACGTCGGCGAGGGTTTCGCGGCAGATGCTGTTCAGCGCCTCGGTGGACGCGCCGTTGCGGTATTCGCGGCGCAGAATCGCGGCGGCGCGGCGCAGCTTGATGTTGACAGCCGAGTTCAGCGAATGAGTGTTTTCGCTCTGGAAGGTTTCCGGCATCGCCGCCTTGGGCACGAGACCGTATTTCTTTACCAGATTCGCCATCATGTCCCACTGGCCGCCGTCCTGAATGCCGGTGCCCACAATGTAGGTTACCAGACGGTCGTCCTTGGGCAGGTCGAGCGTCTGCATGATGGAATCGAGGAAGTAGTTGGCCTTTTCCAGCTTATCGTAATAGGCGATGAAGTTCTGGGAAAGCTCGAAAAATTCCACGTTCATCTTCTTAGCGGCGATTTCGCGGAACAGGTTCAGCGCGGCGAACAGCCAGCAGCGTCCACTGGATTTCTGGTTGGTCACCTTCATGGTTTCCACCTCGTGGTTGAACAGGAAGCGCCCCTTGGCGGCGTTTTCGCAGTCGAAAACCACCTCGTTCAGCGGCTGATGACCCATGGCCAGCGCCGCCGCCTTCATGACAGGGTTTGCGCGATAGGCGTTGTTCATCGTGGTGAGCATGTCGCTTGTAATCTTCACGGAAAGACCTCCTTCGCCCGCAGGCGCTCAAGTGATGCTATCATCATACTCCGACAAGCCGAAAATGTCAATCGGCGAAAAAGAAAAAAGAAAGCGCGGCCGGGCGCTTCCTTTTCCTGGGGGCGATTAATCCACGACGGCGTCTCCGGCGGTGAAGGCCTCAAGGGAGCCTTCGCGAACCTGAATGCACACGTAGGCAATGCCGGCGCTTGCCGACGCGGAGAGCTGACGCTTTGCGGCGGGAGCGACGCGCGGCCAGTCTCCGGCGGAGAGGGCGACCGTCTCGCCGTCAAGGCACATGGTGCCCTCGCCCTCGAGGATGCCGTAGATTTCCTCGTTCGTTTTGTGAGCATGCGCGAACGGTACGCCCGCACCGGCGGGAAGCCGATTTAGGCTGATTTCCGCGCCGGTCAAGGCCAGCCTGTCGTGAAGCTCGGCGCGTCCTTCGTTTCCGATGTTGATTTTCGCGTAGTCTGCCATGGTTGGGAACCTCCGAATGATATTCGCGGGCTTTTTCCCGCGAGACGTAAGTGTAGCGCGCCGCGCACGCAAAAGCAAGTACGCACTTTTTTGTAACTGTACATTATTTTTTGAATGTGCTATAATAAAAATGGAGGTGTGCGTATGAAGACGAAGGAGGAGCTTCCGGCGTGCCCGGTGGCGACGGCGGTGTCGCTGATTGGCGGCAAATGGAAGCTTTTGATTCTGCGAAACCTGAAAATGCGTCCGTGGCGGTTCAATGAATTGCGGCGGGATTTGGAGGGCATCTCGCAGAAGGTGCTGACCGACAGCCTGCGCCAGATGATGGACGACGGGCTTGCCTATCGGCACGATTATCGGGAAATGCCGCCGAGGGTCGAATATGGCCTGACGGAGCTGGGCAGGGAAATGCTGCCGATTATCGACGCGCTGGCCGAATTTGGATGCGATTATCAGTCGTTCGTGCAGAAGGGCGCGGATTAAATTAGGAAGGAAGCTGAGAAAATGATTTTCTGCTTTTCCGGAACCGGGAACAGCCGGTATATAGCCGGGCGCATCTCCGAGGCGCTGAAGCAGCCGGCGGACGACCTGAACGCGAGAATCAAGGCCGGAAACGAAGCGCCGGTGGAGACGGGGCGCGACGTAATCGTCGTGACGCCGACGTATGCATGGCGCATTCCGAGAATCGTGGAGACGTGGCTTTCCCGGGCCATACTGGTCGGCGCGGAGCGCATCTGGTTTGTGATGGACTGCGGAAGCGAGATTGGCGCCGCGGCGAAATACAACCGGCGGCTCAGCCTTCGCAAGGGGCTGCGCGATATGGGCACGGCGCAGATCGTCATGCCCGAAAATTATATCGCCATGTTCGGCGTGCCGCAGGCGGAGGAGGCTCGAA
This sequence comes from uncultured Oscillospiraceae bacterium, assembly GCA_964565845.1. Classification (GTDB taxonomy): domain Bacteria; phylum Bacillota; class Clostridia; order Christensenellales; family Aristaeellaceae; genus SFHK01. Next base: position 9,097 of record CAZMGO010000089.1, read on the forward strand.
AAATCGTGGAACGGGCGGAGCCGTCGATTCGGCAGGCGATTCTGCGTCTTCAGGCGGGAGAGCCGTTTGCCGCGTCCCGGGCAAGGCTCGTCGAATCCCTTTTGAGCGGCCTGGTCAACCCGATTTTCTATCGATTTTTCGTGAAGGCCGACGCGTTCGGCGCGGGCGGCGGCTGCATCGGCTGCGGGCGATGCGCCGAGGTATGCCCGCTGAACAACATTCGGCTTCGGGACGGAAGGCCGGTGTGGGGAAGCCGGTGCACGCATTGCATGGCGTGCATTTGCCATTGCCCGACGGAGGCCATTGAATACGGCCAAAAGAGCGTCGGCAAGCCGCGCTATCGCTTTGACAGGCTTTGAAATCGACACGGGACGGCGTTTGTGTCGTTCCGTTTTGCCTTTTTCATCGGTATAATAGGCTCATCAAATGAAGGAGGCAATAGCCATGAACACAGACAAGATTTACGCAGAACAGATCGCCAACGAATACGCGCCCAAGGACACCTCGAAGGTGGTTGCCCTTCGCAAGCTGGACGCAAAGGCCAAGATGCCCGCCAACGTTTTCACCTACAGCGTCGGTATTGCTTCCGCGCTCATCTTCGGAACCGGCATGTGCCTTGCGATGGGAAAGATCGGCGGCGGAACGACCACATCCTTCGTGCTGGGAATCATCGTCGGCCTGCTCGGAATGGCCGGAATGGGCGTGAACTATCCGATTTACAGGCGCATGCTTGAAAAGGGAAAGAAGAAATATGCCTTCGAAATTATGGAGCTTGCAAAAGAAATCAGCGAGAGCTAA
>CAZMGO010000090.1:0-4357 GCA_964565845.1 uncultured Oscillospiraceae bacterium
TCGCGCTTCAGCCAGCGCATGTAGCCGTCCAGCTGATAGCTTTCCAGCTGCAGCATATGAAGATAAAACCGGCACGCGGCCAGCGTAATGAGCAGGGTAACGACCAGCTCAACGATGATCAGCCACCACATTCGTCTTGTAACCTCCTCCGTTCGTCAGCCGAGCAGGAATTTATGCGCAATCGCGTAGAAGCGGGCATACTGCTCAAGATAGGCAAAGTGTCCCGCGCCCTCAAACACCACAAGTCCGGCGCCGGGAATGGTTTCCTCCATCTTTTTGCCCATCCAAAGCGGCGTCGCGGTGTCGTTTTCGCCCCAGATCAGCAGCGTGGAGGCCTTTACCTGAGAAAGGCAGTCCGTCAGATCCTGCCCGACAACCTTCTGAAACGTCTCGCGCATGCGCGGCGAGGCGCTCTTGTAGTCGGCGGAGCCGAACAGCCCGCGCATGGCATCGCGCGCCTTCGCGATGCGCTCCGCACCGATGAGGCGGCGCGTGAAGGCGTTATCCGCCGCAGAGGAAAGCGCATGAAACGCAGTCTCGCTCAGCTTGCCGGACGCGCTCTTCTTTGCGGGAAGCCCGGCGCAGCCGGTCAAAAGCTGCCTGCCGATTTTGTCCGGGATCATCGTGGAAAGCAGAAGCGCTACGCGCCCGCCGAACGAATGCGCAATCAGGTCGATGGATTCCTCGCCCAGCGACTCGATGAAATCCGCGGTCAGACGCGCGTATTCGGTTACCGACCAGCCCTCGGACGGCTCCGGGCTTTTGCCGAACCCGGGAAAATCCACGGCTATAACGCGGCATTCGCGCTTGAAATCGCGAATTACGGGCAGCCAGCTGTCGATGCAGCCGCCCCAGCCGTGCAGAAGCAGGAGCACGCGGCCGCTGTCGCCTGCCGCCTCATAGTTCATCCGGGCGCCGCTCTTCTCAAAGACCAATCGCCACGCCTCCTTACAGCGTTAATGGACATACATTTTCTTATGATACCGTATGAATGTAAATTTGTCTACGACTTCCGCTTTAAGGACGTGCGCCGTTCAGAAACGGGTCGTCCTCCGGATGTCCAGCCGGAAGCGCGATCAACGCGTATACAAGCGCATCCTCGCCGGTATCCTCGTAGTAGCCCTTTCTGCATCCTACGCGCAGGAAGCCGAGCTTATGATACAGCGCCTGCGCGGCGAAATTTCCGCGGCGGCATTCCAGCTCCATAAAGCGCGCGCCGCCGTCCGCCGCGGCCTGAATCAGCGCGCGCATGAGCGCCTCGCCCGCGCCCGCGCGCCGGAACTCGGGAAGAATCGCCACGCTCATCAGGTGCGCCTCCTCCATCAAAAGCCACAGGCAGCCATAGCCGATGAAGCGTTCGCCCTCCTGTATCAAAAGATAGCGCGCACAGGGGTTCTGAGACAGGTCGTCCGCGATTGCGTTCGCATCCCATGGAGAGAGGAAGCAGGCGTGCTCAATGGAAAGGATGGTCTCGAAATCGTTTGCCGAGGCATAGCGTATGGCGCGCTTCACAGCTTTGCCCTCGTCGCCTTTTCGCTGCGCTCACGCTCGGCCTGCGGCGCGCGCAGGTAGATGGGCGACAGAAGCCGAGCCTCCATGTGACAGGAGGAATCCAGTCTGGCCCAGTATGCGGCGGAGGAAGCGCGCAGCACGCGGGCATGCGGCGGCGCGAAGCGGGCGCGGTCGCCCAAAAGCGCGCGAATGCGCGCCTCATGAACGGCAACGCCGTCGCCGGTGAAGGTAATCGGCTCATCCTTTGGCAGCGCGTCCAGCAGCGCGGTCAGCGGCAGCGCCGCGTCGGGCAGAATTTTCTCGGGCAGCGCGGCGCCCGTCCAGCGGTAGGCGGCGCAGTATACCTGTTCGCGGCGCGCATCCAGAATCGGACAGACTACGCCGGAAACGAAGGGAAGTCCGGCGGCGAGTGCGTCCAGCGAATTCACGCGCGCGCAGGGCTTGCCGACGGCATGCGCCATGCCCTTTGCCGCGCATACGCCGATGCGTACGCCGGTAAACGAGCCGGGACCGGCGGCGACGGCAAACAAATCCACGTCCGCGCACGTCAGATTCTCGCGCGCGAGCAGCTCGTCCACGGCGGGCATGATGGTTTCCGAATGCGTGAGCGCCGAATTGACGACGATTTCTCCCAGCAGGCGGTCATCCGCGAGCAGCGCCGCGGAGCAGGCCGGGCCGGAGGTATCGATGGACAGAAGAATCATTCGCGCACCTCCCATTTTGAAAGCGCGTTCCGTATTTGCGCCTCGCGCCCGTCCGGCAGGAAGCAGGCAAGCTCGATTTCGCGGTCGTCGAAGCCCTCGCCGCGCGTCAGGTCAAGCTCGATGCGCACGTCGGGGCATACGTCCGCCTGCTGCGGCCATTCGATCAGCGCCACGCCGTCGCCGCCGATGGCATCCTCCAGCCCTGCGGCAAACAGCTCGTCCGCGCCGGAAAGGCGGTACAGGTCGAAATGATACACGGGAAGCGCCGCCCCGCGGTAGGGCTGCATCAGCGTGAACGTGGGGCTGGCCATCGCGTCCGTCACGCCCAGCGCGCGTGCGCAGCCGCGAGCCAGCACGCTTTTGCCCGTGCCGAGATCGCCGTACAGAAGCACGGAGTCTCCTTTTTGAAGGCAGGCGCCCAGCGCCTGCCCGAACGCGAGGGTGTCCTCGCTGCTATGCGTATAATACATGCGTCTCCTTGCTCAGCGCAGCCACACGGCGCCCTCCGGACGGATGTACAGGGGCTTGACCGCGCCCGACCCGAACACGCCGTCCATCGCTTCGCGGTAGGCGGGCATCAGATCGACGGGCACGAAGGCCAAAATCGTTCCGGCGAAGCCGCCGCCGTGAATGCGCCATGCGCCGCGGCCGGTCAGGATACGGCGGCTCATTTCCAGCGCCAGCGGCATTTCCTGATTGTCGCCGCCGGGCACGAACAGGTTCTGAAGCAGCATCCAGCTGCTTTCGCCGGAGGCGATTATGCCGTCGAGGAAGGAGGCGAGGTCATCGTTTTTGAGCGCCGTGAGCATCTCGCGCACGCGGCGATCCTCGTCCACAAAGTGCAGCGCGCGCAGAATGGCGCGGTCGGACACCTTGCCCTTCAGAAGCGCGAGGGACGATTCCACCTTGTCCTCCACGTCGCGCAGGGTTTCGCCGCCGAGCAGGTGCGCCGCCTGCTTCATTTCGGCAGGGATGGCGGCGTATTCGTTCGTCAAATTTCCGTGGTCTCCGCCGGCGGTCACGACGCAGGGGATGAAGCCCTTCTTCAGAAAATCATACTGCACGGCCTCCACGCGGGCGTCGCCGTGATGAAAATCGATGAACACCAGCCCGCCGACGGCGCTGGCCATCTGATCCATCAGCCCGCACGGCTTCAGGAAATAATGGTTCTCGGCCTTCTGGCTCAGCTTAGCGTTCAGCTGAGGATCGACCGTCCAGCCGTTGTACAGCGCGTCGTTCACGGCAACCAGCATAACCTCAAACGCCGCCGAGGACGACAGCCCGCTGCCGCGCATGACGGTGCTGGACACCTCCGCCTCAAAGCCGCCCACGGCGAACCCGGCCTTTTTCATTTCCGCCGCCACGCCGCGAATCAGCGCCAGCGTGGTTTCCTTCTCCTCCTCGTGCACGGCAAGATCACTCACGTCCACGACGAACGGCTGATCGTAGCCCGCGGAATACAGCGTTACGCGGTTGTCGTTCGTTTTGCGGACGAGCGCCACGGTGTCCATGTCCACGGACGCCGCGAGCACGCAGCCATGGTTGTGATCCGTATGATTGCCGGCAATTTCGGTGCGTCCGGGCGCGGAAATCAGTTCGCAGCCGTCAGCAGAGCCGAAATGACGAATAAAGCTTTCCTTCAGCGCCTCAAAGCGCGCAAGCTGCCGATTGGCAGGCTCCTCGCCGCCGTACAGGCGAACCAGCCGATTATAATCCATTTGAGCCACCTCTTCAGTTTTTCTCATTTTCTATTTTAGCGCGAATTTGCATTCTTGGCAACACTTTTTCTTGACATTTCACCCGGAACGCGCAATAATAGCCCTATGTATGTACATAAGGAGGCCTTTATATGTCCGCGATGGAACGGCTGTTGGACTTTGCGGAGAAAACCCGGCAGATTGAGGCGGAGGATCGCGCCTATGCGCGCAACCGTCTTTTGGAGGCGCTGCGTCTGGACGCGCCCGAGGCGGACGCGGCAGATGCGCCGCTGGGCGACACGATGACCGAGGCGCTGAACGCGCTGTGCGACGATGCGGTTCGCCGCGGCGTAATCAACGATACCGGCGAATCACGCGACCTGTTTTCGGCGAAGCTGGCCGGCTGCGTTACGCCGTCGCCCTACGAGGTACGCGCGCGCTTTT
>CAZMGO010000090.1:4457-9559 GCA_964565845.1 uncultured Oscillospiraceae bacterium
CGTCCCGGCTTCCCGGCGCGGCAGAACCACCGCATGCTTCCGCTGAACCTGAATGGGGAAAGCTGGCACATGCAGTATTCTCCCTACCTATATTATAACGAGCATTGCATCGTGCTGAGCGACATTCATCGCCCGATGGCGATTTCCGAGGCCGGCTTCCGCCGCCTGTTCGCCTTTGTGGAGCAGTTCCCGCATTATTTCCTCGGCTCCAATGCCGATTTGCCCATTGTGGGCGGCTCGATTCTCACGCACGACCATTTCCAAGGGGGAAACTATGAGTTCCCGATGGATCGCGCCGGGGATGAAATTATGCTTGCCTGCGAGGATGCGTCAATTCATGCCTCTATCGTGGATTGGCCGATGAGCTGCCTGCGCCTGAAGAGCGCGAATGCGGAAGCGCTCATTCGCAGGGCAGTTCAGGTGCTGGATGCATGGCGCGGCTATTCGGACGAGACGCTGGGCATCTATGCCGAGACCGACCAGAAGCACAACACCATCACGCCCATCCTGCGCCGCACGGGCAGCGAATGGAAGCTGGATCTGGTGCTGCGCAACAATCGCACCAGCGCGGAAAACCCGCTGGGCATTTTCCATCCGCATGCCGATTTGCATCACATCAAGAAGGAAAACATTGGCCTGATTGAGGTGATGGGTCTGATGATTCTGCCCGGACGGCTGCTCACGGAGCTGAAGGACGTGGAGGCATACCTGACCGGCGAGCGCGCGCGAACCGATGCGCCCGCCGCCGACGCGCCGCTTGCCTGTCACTGGGATTGGACGCAGGAGCTTCTCTCTCGCTTTGGAAGCGCGAACACGCAGGAGCAGGCAGCGGAAATCATCCAGAAGGGTCTGGGCGAGAAGTGCCGCCGCGTGCTGGCCGACGCGGGCGTATACAAGCAAACGCCCGAGGGACGCGAGGGCTTTGTGCGCTTCCTGAACACCTGCGGCTTTGACCGCATGTAACGGATGGCGAGAAGCGCGCTGATCGGCTGATCTGCGCGCGAGGCCGTTCAAAGCGGAAATTGCCTGGGAAGGCGCGTTGCCAAGGTGCTTCGAAACCGCGGCAAATCTGCGCTTTCTTTTTATTTTTCCGGCAGAGGGCTTGAATGATTACATGGATTGTCATATGATAGAGGAAACAAAAAACGGGAGAGAATCCGATGCGCATTGTTGTGCTGGACGGCTGCGCCGCGAACCCGGGCGATCTTTCGTGGGATGCGCTTTGCGCGCTGGGTGAAACGGTGATCTATGACCGCACGCGGAGTGAGGAAATCGTGTCGCGCGCGCTGGGCGCGGACGCGGTGCTCACGAACAAATGCCCGATGACTGCGGAAACGATAGCGGCGCTGAAGGGGCTGAAATATATCGGCGTGCTGGCGACGGGGTATAATATCGTGGACGTTGCCGCAGCAAGGGCGGCCGGCGTGGCGGTTACGAACGTGCCGGCCTATTCGACGCGCGCGGTGGCGCAGCATGTGTTTGCGCTGATGCTGGAAATCGCCTCGCGCGTGGGCATGCATGCGCAGGCGGTCGCCGAGGGCGAATGGACGCGAGCGAAGGATTTTTGCTTTTGGAACGCGCCGCTGACCGAGCTGGCCGGGAAGCGTCTGGGCATCGTGGGCTATGGCGCGATTGGTCATGCCGTGGGCGAAATCGGGCGGGCATTCGGCATGACGGTGGAGGCGTATTCGCCGTCGCGCTGTGAAAAACGTCGGCTTGACGAAATGATTCGCACGGCGGACGTGCTTTCGCTCAACTGCCCGCTGAAGCCCGATACAGCCGAAATGATGAACCGGGGTACGCTTTCCCAAATGAAGCGCGGCGCGTGGCTGATCAACACGGCGCGCGGCGGTCTGGTGAACGAGGCGGACGTTGCGGAGGCGCTTCGAACGGGGCAGCTGGGCGCATATGCTGCGGACGTGGTTTCCGTGGAGCCGATTCGCCCGGAGAATCCATTGCTGCGCGCGCCGAACGCAATCCTGACGCCGCATATCGCGTGGGCACCCTATGAGACGCGGGCGCGGCTGATGAGTCTTGCGGTTAACAATCTTTCCGCATTTCTGACGGGAACCGTTTTAAACCGCGTGGACGTCTAATGATACGGAAGGAAATTTCCGGAAGACCGGAATCATGCCCGGCCTTTCGGCGGAGGATATATGGAAGACCTGTTTTCAGCGGGCGCAAAGCCGCTCGCGCCGTTGGCCGACCGCATGCGGCCGCGAACGCTGAACGAATTTATCGGGCAGAAGCAGATTGTGGGCGAGGGCAAGCTTCTGCGCCGTGCCATTGAGGCCGATCGGCTGACCAGCTCAATTTTCTTTGGCCCGCCCGGAACCGGAAAAACGACGCTGGCGACCATCGTTGCCGAGACGTCAAGGGCGGCGTTTGAGAAAATGAACGCCGTAACCAGCGGAGTTTCGGAGGTGCGCGAGGTGCTGGCGCGCGCCGAGGATCGGCTGAAGATGTATGGAAGGACAACCTATCTGCTGCTGGACGAGTGCCACCGCTGGTCAAAGGCGCAGTCGGACAGCATCCTGCCCGCCATTGAGAAGGGAATCGTGCGCTTTATCGGCTCCACCACGGAGAATCCCATGATTGCCATGACGCCCGCCATCGTGAGCCGCTGCCGTCTTTTCCGCTTTGAGTCGCTGACCGACGCGGACGTGATTGAGGCGCTTCGGCGCGCCTGCGCGGATGAGGAGCGCGGGTACGGTCGGATGGGCGTTATGCTGGATGACGATGCGGCGGCGCTGATTGCGGCCGCAACGAGTGGGGACGTGCGCTCGGCGCTGAATGCGCTGGAAATCGCGGTGCTGTCCACGCCGGTGGGGCGTACGGGACGGGTGCACGTGACGCGCGAGGTGGCGGCGGATTCGGTGCAGCAGAAGCCGCTTCGAATGGATGAGAGCCTGTTTTACGATATGCTCAGCGCGTTCTGCAAGTCGCTTCGCGGGTCGGATGCCGACGCGGCGCTGGCGTGGTTCGCCCGGCTGGAGCATGCGGGGGTGGATCCGCGCATCATTGTGCGCCGGGTAATCGTGCATGCGTCCGAGGACGTGGGCATGGCAAATTCGAACGCCATGCTGACGGCGGCCGCGGCGTGGCAGGCACTGAATGCCGTCGGGATGCCGGAGGCACGGCTGCCCATCGCGCAGGCGATTATCGCCGTGTGCGAAAGCCCGAAATCCAACTCGGTGGCCGTGGCGGTGGAGCGCGCGTTCGCCGATGCCGAAAAGGGCGGCTTTGAGGGTGTTCCCGCGCATCTGCGCGACACGCACTACAAGGGCGCGGGGCAGCTGGGCAGCGGAGAAGGTTACCTGTATCCGCACGATTTTCCTGGGCATTATGTAAGACAGACGTATGCGCCCGCCGACGCGGCGGGCATGCCGTATTATCAGCCCTCCGATCAGGGCGGGGAAGTGGAAATTGCCCGCCGGAGGGCGGCGCGCGAACGGGTTGGGCGAGAAGGCTCGATTGGCGCAAAGGGAGCAGGAAATGGCGAAAAAGAGGACTAACGGAAAAAAGCCCGCTGCGGCCGGCAGAAGGCAGGCGCAGGGTCGGCGCAGGACTCGGGAGGAGGCCTGCTGGTGGGCGCTGCCCGTATCGTGCCTGATGATTTTGATTCTGGCGGTCACTGCGTTTCTGGCGGTGCACGAAATCAGTGAAAACCGCAGGTTCCGCATCATGCGCGCGGCGGTCGAAAGCGACGGCTTCTATTCGGGCATTATCGTCGAGGGCTATACGCTGACGGATGTGACGCTGGAAACCGCGCTGAAGCACTGGGAGGAAAAAATTGAGCCGACCTATGCCGACCGCACGGTGACGCTGACCTATAACGGACAGACATGGTCAAAAACCTGCCGCGAGCTGGGCTATGCCAGCAATTACCGCGAGGTGCTTGGAAACGCGTGGTCGCGCGCTCGCAGCGGCACGCTGGAGCAGCGCTATCGCTCGCTTCGGCAGATTGGCAGCGAGCAGGAGCGGTATGAGGTTACCCGCACGCTGTATGACGAGGAGCAGCTGCGCGCGTGGACGGATGAAATCGCCGCATCGCTGACGGTCGATTCGGTGGACGCGCAGGTGACGGGCTTTGACGTGGACACGCGCACGTTTACGTTTGCATCCTCTGCCGTTGGCTATTCCGTGGATGCGGACGAGCTGTATCGGCAGGCAAGCGCGGCGCTGGACGACGGCGGCGCAACGGTGCAGGTGGCCGTGAATACCATCGAACCGTCGAAGGACTCTTCCGACGTAAGCGGCAAATTCGGCATGATTACGCAGGCCGTGACCAACGCCTCCAGCTCCAGCAAGAATCGCTTGACCAACCTGAAGCTGGCATGCGAGGCAATCAACGGCTATTGCGTCCAGCCGGGCGAGACGTTTTCGTTTAACGAGGTCGTTGGGCAGCGCACGGCGAAGCGCGGCTACAAAAAGGCGACGGTATATCAGTCCGGCGAGCTGGCCGAGGACATCGGCGGCGGCGTCTGTCAGGTATCCACGACGCTGTGGAATGCGGCCATGAAGGCGAATTGCGAAATTGTGGAGCGCAGCGAGCATTCCCGCACGGTGTCCTACGTGGACAAGGGGAAGGACGCGACGGTCAGCTGGCCGAATCAGGATATGAAGTTCAAAAACACGTCATCCTCGCCGATGTATCTGGTGTGCTACGTGTCCGACAATAAGCGCGTATACTGCGAGGTGTATGGAGAGCTGTTTCCGAACGGACGCTACATCACCATCGAGGCGAAGACTACGCAGACGATTAAGCCGGATGACCCGGTGTATACCTACAATCCGCTGCTTGAATCCGGGCAGGAGGTCGTTGTCAGCGAGGCGCGCAAGGGCTACAGGGCCGAGGCGTATCGCGTGTATCACAACGCCGACGGCAGCGAAATCAAGCGCGAGCTGCTGTGCAAGTCCTACTACAAGGCGGCGCGCGCGCAGATTGAATACGGCTGATGAAAGAGGAACGATATGACGCTTTCCGAGGTTTTGCGGGCGCATGCGGCGCGGTATCCCGAAATGCGGGAGGGCGATTTTCTCAAGCTGTGCTATCAGCATGCGCTGGGCTGCGGGCATCTGGTGAAGGACGAAGCCGAGGC
>CAZMGO010000091.1:0-9524 GCA_964565845.1 uncultured Oscillospiraceae bacterium
AGTCCCTGCGCCCGGCGAAACGCCTTCAAATCCACGCGCTTATCGCCCTTCACGGTAATCAAGGCATAGAATTGCCTTTTATCATCGCGAACGAACAGGTTCTTCGCGTCCCATTCCGGATGCGGCAGGCCCAGCGCTTCCGCCTCCTCCATATTGAACACGGCCTTATGCCGAGTTCGTTCGTACCCGATTCCGCGCTCGTCCAGATAACAGCAAAGCTCCGACTGGTTCATAGGGTTCCTTCACACCTCCACACAAAAGGGACGCCCGATTCCTCAGACGTCCCCTTTTCCCGGTGCAGCCGTTTTTTACGGATTACACGGGCATTGCGTTGTTTTTCTTATCCAGCACGCTGTTGTCGAGCTTGAGCTGCTCGGCCTGGCGATACTCGAAGAACTTGGGCGCAACCTGCGGGAAGAGCGCGTAGCTGAGCACGTCCTCATCCTGCGTATACCAGCGGGCGCACTCCTTGCGGTACTTCTCCAGCTCGGGCTTGAGGTCGTCGGCGGGGCGATAGGTAATTACCTTCGCATTGCCGATGACCTTGCGGCGCACCTCCTCATTCACGGGCGCCGGCAGCTTGCCGTATTCGCCGCGCATGAGACCCTGCGACTCCTTGGGGTTCATCTTGTAGCGCTCGCCGGCGATGACGTTCATCACAGCCTGCGTGCCGACGATCTGGCTGGTGGGCGTGACCAGCGGCGGATAGCCGAAGTCCTTGCGCACGCGCGGAACCTCCGCCAGCACCTCATACAGCTTGTCGGACTTGCCGGCCTGCTTGAGCTGGTTGATGAGGTTGGACAGCATGCCGCCGGGCACCTGATACTTGAGGGTGTTCACGTCCACGCGCAGCACCTTGGGATCCAGCGTGCCCTCCGCCTGCAGCTTCTGGGCGACCTTGCGGAAATGCTCGGTGGCCTTGGTCAGCTCGTTGAGGTCAATGCCGGTATCATACTCGGTGCCCTGCAGCGTGGCAATCAGAGACTCGGTCGCGGGCTGAGAGGTGCCGTTGGCCAGCGGAGAAAGCGCGCAGTCCACGATGTCCACGCCCGCCTCGATGGCCTTCATGTTGACCATGTCGCCGGTGCCGGTGGTGTTGTGGGTGTGCAGGTGCACGAGCGTGTCCTTCTTCAGCGCCTGCTTGAGCTTCTTAATCAGGCTGTAGGCCTGATACGGGAGCAGCAGGTTCGCCATGTCCTTCACGCAGATGTTCTGCGCGCCCATCTTCTCAAACTGCACGGCGAGGTCTACGAAATAGTCCTCGGTATGCACGGGAGAGACGGTGTAGCTCATGGCCACCTCGCAGATGCCGTTGTACTTATTGGTGGAGTCAATGGCCTGCTTGAGGTTTCTGGGGTCGTTCAGCGCGTCGAAAATGCGGATGACGTTGATACCGTTTTTGATGGACAGGCGAACGAACTCGTCCACCACGTCGTCGGCATAGTGCTTATAGCCCAGAATGTTCTGGCCGCGGAACAGCATCTGCAGCTTCGTCTTGGGCATGGCCTCGCGCAGCTTGCGCAGGCGCACCCACGGATCCTCGTTCAGGAAGCGCAGGCAGCTGTCAAACGTCGCGCCGCCCCAGCATTCCAGAGAGTAGAAGCCGGCATTGTCCAAGATCTCGCAGGCGGGCAGCATGTCCTCGGTGCGCATACGGGTTGCGGCCTGAGACTGATGAGCGTCGCGAAGAATGGTATCAGTAATCATTACCTTTCCCATAATAGCTTCCTCCTATTAACTAACAGATCAGCCGAACAGGGCGATAAACACGCCTGCCGCCACGGCGCTGCCGATAACGCCGGCAACGTTCGGACCCATGGCATGCATCAGCAGGAAGTTGCCGGGATCGTATTCCTGTCCCACTTTCTGCGATACGCGCGCCGCCATCGGAACGGCGGATACGCCGGCGGAGCCGATCAGCGGGTTGACCTTGCCGCCGGAAATCTTGTTCATGAGCTTGGCCAGCAGCACGCCGCCCGCGGTGCCGAAGCTGAAAGCGATGACGCCGAGAACGACGATTTTGATGGTGCTCCACGTGAGGAACGTGCTGCCCTTCGTGGTCGCGCCGACGGTCAGGCCAAGGAAGATGGTTACGATGTTGCACAGCTCGTTCTGCGCGGTCTTGTTCAGGCGCTCGGTCACGCCGCACACGCGCATCAGGTTGCCCAGCATCAGCATGCCGACCAGAGACGCGGCGTCCGGCAGCAGCAGGGACACGATGATGGTAACCAGAATCGGGAAGATGACCAGCTCGGTCTTGGATACGGTTCTCAGCTGACCCATGCGGATCGTGCGCTCCTTCTGGGTGGTGAGCGCCTTCATAATCGGGGGCTGAATAACCGGCACCAGCGCCATGTACGAATACGCGGCAACGGCAATCGGGCCAAGCAGGTGCGGTGCGAGCTTCGTGGTAACGAAGATGGCCGTGGGGCCGTCCGCGCCGCCGATGATTCCGATTGCGCTTGCTTCTTTAGCCGAGAAGCCCAGAAGCTTCGCGCCGATGAAGGTGATGAAGATACCCAGCTGCGCGGCCGCGCCCATCAGAAGCGCGGAGGGATTGGCGATCAGGGGAGCGAAGTCCGTCATCGCGCCGACGCCCATGAAGATCAGCGGCGGGTAGATGCCCAGCTTGACGCCCTTGTACAGATAGTACAGCAGGCCGCCGTTGGAGGTCTGGATGCCGTAGCGCATGGTATTTGTCGTCTCGTCCAGACGATAGGTAATCTCAGCCACGTCATGACGTGCAGCCACAGCTGCCGCCTTCGCGGCTTCCAGAGAATCAAAGAAGGAATACTGGGGATCGCCCATCAAACCCGCGAGGGGTAGGTTCGCCAGCAGCATGCCGAAGGCAATCGGCATGAGCAGAAGCGGCTCAAACTGCTTCACGATTGCAAGATACAGAAGCAGGCAGGCCACGGCGATCATCACGTATTCACGCCACGTACCGTTTGCGAAGCCTGTGGACTTGGCGATTTTCACAACGCCGTCCCAGAAATTGATTTCGGGATCCACGTAATCGGTCGTGGTTTCGGCCTCTGCCTCGGGCTCGGTCGTTTCCGTCGAGATTTCCTCGGCGGGGGATATGGTTTCCGTCACTTCGGGCTCCGTCGCTTCGGTGCTGCCCGAAACGAAGTTCTCCGCAATTGCCGAGCACATCCATGCGAGCATCAGAATGAGCGCGATGGCGAAGCAGCGGTTGCGGAAGGTTTTTCTCTGCATGCGGCTCATATGTCGTCCAACTCCAATCAATTTCGTTTCCGTTGCTCCCCCTCGTTTCGAAGAAACGAGAGGATTACTTCAGAGACACAAGCAGGTCGCCGGTGTTGACGGTCTGACCCTTGGTCACGTTCACGCTGGCAACAACGCCGTCACGCGGCGCCTTGATTTCGTTTTCCATCTTCATGGCTTCAAGAATCACAAGGTCGTCGCCCTTCTTCACGGCCTGGCCGACGGAAACCTTCACGTCGTTGATGTTGCCGGGCATGGGCGCATTGATGGCCTCCGCATCAGCGGGCGCGGCCTTGGGAGCGGCGGCAGCGGGCGCGGGAGCCGCCTTCGGAGCCGCAGCCACAGGAGCGGGAGCGGGAGCAGCCACGGGCGCAGCGGCAACAGGAGCAGGGGCGGCGGCAGGCGCAAACGCGCCGACTTCTTCAACTTCCACTTCATAGGACTGACCGTTAACGGTGATCTGGAACTTACGCATGGTGGTTTCCTCCATTCAAATGATCCATTCTCAGAATTTGTAAATCTGCTCGGTGCGGGCGGCGTTCTTCCATCCGCTCACCCGGCGTACGGACCTGACAATCAGATTTTTGCTTCCGCCGTCATAGGCCGCAATTGCAGCGGCAATGACCGCAATCAGCTCATCCTGACTCATCTCCGCCCCGACGTTTTCGAATGCAGCCTCGACCGGGAGTCCCTGCACGGCAGAGTTAGACGTCTCTACCTTCCGATCATCTTTTTTTTTATCCAGTTTCTTGAATACCTGCGCCATCAGCATCAGAAGGCCAATCAGGATCGCCAGTCCGACGAACACGAAAAGCATGCCGATGCCCGTTACAGTGAGGCCATACACCAATACATTCATCGTTTCTTCCTCCCTTCACGCCTTACAGCGGCAGATTTCCATGCTTCTTGGCGATTTTCGCTTCGCGCTTTCCGGCCAGCATTTCCAGCGCGGACGCAATCATCTGGCGGGTTGCGGCAGGCTCGATCACGTCGTCCACGTAGCCCAGCTTCGCGGCGTTCACACCGTCGGCCACGTCGTCGGCATACTTCTTTTCAAGCTCAGCGCGGCGAGCGATGGGATCATCGGCGCCGTCCATCTGGTCGGCATACAGAAGCTGCGCGGCAATCGGCGTGGAAACGGCGCTGATCACGGCGCCCGGCCACGCATACACCATATCGGCGGCGGCGCGGGAAGCCATGGCGGCATAGCCCATGCCGATGGCCTGACCAGTGATTACCGCCACGCGGGGCGCGGAATTTTCGCTCATCGCATACAGGAGGGCTGCGCCGGCACGAGCCAGCTCACCCTGCGGCGCGCCGTTGATCTTCATGCCCAGCGAGTCCACAAACGTTACGACCGGGATGGAGAACGCGTCGGCAAAGGAAACGACACGCGCGGCCTTTTTGCAGCCATACACGGTCAGGCGACCCTCGTCCTTATTGGGCTGGTTGGCGACGAAGCACACGGTGCGGCCGCCGATTTTGCCCAGCGCGGTAACCATGGACGCCGCAAACTCGGAATACAGCTCAATGTATTCTCCGTTGTCGGCCACGACCGCGATTACGTCGCGGATGTCCTTCACGGTGTCAATGGCGTTAAACTGAGGAATTTCACGGTTCAGATCGTCCGTCTCGGAATAGACGGCCTCGTCCATGTTGTTAACCGGCAGCATACCAATGAGCTTGCGCGCCATGGCAGCGGCCTCTTCGTCGGTTTCGGTCACGAGCATTGCCGCGCCGGATTTGTGGCTGGCTTCGCTGCCCGCGATTTCCTGCATGTCAACCTTCTTGCCGGTAACTGCGGAAACGACCAGCGGGCCGTTCACGAACAGCTGACCGTTCTTGCTCTGCACGGTCACGTCCGCAATCTGCGCGATAACGGAGGCAGTGCCGCCGCAGGGGCCGAGAATCAGCGCGATCTGAGGCACGACGCCGGACAGCTCCGTCGCCTTGCCGGCGATCATCGCATAGGCATTCAGCGCCTGAACGCCCTCGTCCAGCTTCGCTCCGGCGGAATCGAGCATCGCCACGACGGGTGCGCCGGTCTTCTCCGCCATGTCCATCACCTTCAGAACCTTGCGCGCGTGCTTTTCGCCGACCGCGCCGCCGCCCACGGTGAAATCCTGCGCATACACGTACACGGGATTGCCGTCAATCGTGCCGTAGCCGGTCACAACGCCTGCGTCCGCGTTCAACGCGTCCAGCTCCACAAAGCTCGCCTGATCGAGCAGGCAGGCCACGCGCTCGCGGGCGGTCAGCTTGCCGGCCTTCTTCTGCTCGGCGATGAGAGCCGCGTCGCCAGCAAGAATCGTCTGCTTGCGCTCACGAATGATGGGCAAATTGCGTTCCACACTCATTTTTATCCCTCCATATCTCCTGTTGGAGCAACAATTCCAATCGAATCCAAATTCAAATTACGACAACAAATTCCTTTTTCCTGCCTGTTCCGCTGTTAAGTTTCAATATGGCTTTTGTCTTAGCGGTATCTTTCCCCTATCGCTTCGTAACCGCGATCAAAAGCGGCGGTCTTTTGCGGATGTTCAGATACTCCTGCACCATCGCGTCATATACGCCGTCGTCCAGCACGCGCGCCCAGCAAAGCAGCGCCTCCCGCTCCCGCGCGCCCTCCTCGTGACCTGGATACACGCAGATGGTCAACACGCCGCCGGGCTTTAAAAGCGAAAGCGCGGCATCCGCTGCCTGAAGCGTCGTTTCCACCCGCGTCGTGCACGCATGCGGACTTCCGGGCAGCCAGCCCAGATTGAACACCGCCGCATCCAGCGGCTCCTTCACATATGCCGTCAGGTTCTGATGCCCGTCGCAGATCAGCGTGGCGCGCTCCAGAAAACCGGCCGCCTCCAGCCGCGTGCGTGTGCGCTCCAGCGCCTCGGGCTGAATGTCGAAGCCGAACACATGCCCGTCCTTTCCCGCCAGCCCTGCCAGCCATTCGGTATCGTAGCCGTTTCCCATTGTGCCATCCACAATCCGCGCACCAGCGGCAACGTTCGCCTCGATCAATGCCCGCACCCATTTTCGCGCGCTTCCAAAATCGGCCATACACGCTTCCCTTCCGCAGCCGCCGAAAACCCAAGGCGACCAGATCTCTACCTTCGCATTATAGCGCAAATTCGTAAATTTGCACACGCAAACAGATTGAATTCGTGCAATATTCTCTCATCCATGCATGCAGAAAAGCAGCCCGACGAAGAAACCGCCGAGCTGCTTCACTATTATGGAGAATTCTCTCGCAGGCAGCGTTATTTGAACAGAGAAATCTGCTTGATAACGACGGCCAGCGTGTTGGCGACGGTGGACATGGTCTTGATGAAGATGTCCAGCGCGACGCCGACAACGTCCTTGCGGGTATCGCCGACGGTGTCGCCGGTGACGGCAGCCTTGTGCGCCGGAGTGCCCTTGCCGTTGCCCTCCAGTGCGCCGCTCTCAATGTACTTCTTGGCATTGTCGAACGCGCCGCCGGAGTTGCCCATGAAGATGGCACGCGGAATGGCGACGATCGTCGCGCCGACCAGCAGGCCGCCGACGAAATCCACGCCGAAGAGGAAGCCGCCGATGATGGGAATCAGCAGGGCGAGCACGGACGGAATCAGCATCTTCTTCAGAGCCTGCTTCGCGGCCAGCTGGATGCACTTCTCGTAATCGGGCTTCACGGTGCCCTCGAGGACGCCCGGCTTGGACAGCTCGGCATCGCCGACGTCGGCCATGATGCGGGCGGATTCGATGGTGTTGTCGGTCAGCAGGGCGCTGAAGTACTCAACCAAAGCGCCGCCGATGATGCCGCCGGCTACAACCGCGAAATCGGCGAAGTTCAGAATGGGCGTTACTGCGTCGCCGTAGGTGCTCACGTAGGAAACAATCAGGGACACGGTCGCAAACGCAGCGGAGCCAATGGCAAAGCCCTTGCCGATGGCGGCGGTGGTGTTGCCGACGGCGTCGAGCTTATCGGTAATCTCGCGAACCTCGGGTTCCAGATGGCAGGCCTCGGCAATGCCGCCTGCGTTATCGGCAATGGGGCCGAAGGCGTCGATGGAAACGGTCGCGCCGACGAAGGCCAGCATGCCCAGAGAGGAGATGGCGATACCGTAGGTGCCGCACACATAGCCGGACAGCAGCAGTGCCACGCCGATCAGAACGATCGGAAGCAGGCAGGAGCGGGAACCAATGGCGTCGCCCTTGGTGACGACGAAGGCTTCACCCTCGGTGGCGATTTCGGCCAGCTTGCGGGTGGGCTTATAATCGGTGGAGGTGTAGTACTCGGTGATGATGCCGATCAGAACGCCGCTCGCAATGCCCAGCACAGCGGAGAGCCACGGGGAAACCCAGCCAAGCTTGAAGGCAGGATACAGAGCCATGTCCTGCTTGTTGAAGAGGATCAGCGCAGCGAAGAAGCCCAGCACGACGGTGAGGCCGGCGGAAATCCACGTAGCGAGGTTCAACTCCTTGGAGGGATTGTCGCCCATCTTGCGATACGCGGCATAGCCCAGACCCAGCAGGCAGCCCAGAAGGCCAAGACCCGCGAGCAGCACCGGGAAGGTGTAGCTGGCCTTAAAGAGTCTTTCGGAGACCATGAAGGTCGTTTCATCGGCATTGAAGGAGTTAAACAGGGAGATGGACAGCATAACGCCCGCGGAAATAGTGGCAACGAAGCTCTCCAGAAGGTCGGAGCAGTTGCCGGCGATGTCGTTCACGTTGTCGCCGATGAAGTCGGCAATGACGTTCGGAACGCGGCTGTCGTCCTCGGGCATATCGTGGCGCAGCTTGGCCAGAATGTCGGAGGAGATGTCGGCCGCCTTGGTGTAGTTGCCGCCCGCAACGCGGTTAAACATGGCAACCAGAGAGCAGCCGAGGGAATACGTGGAAACGGAAAGGACGTAGGGATTCACGCCCTCGATGGTGGTGAGGAGTCCGCCTCCGACGGCGTGCGTATCAATCGTGCCCTGAATCAGCATGACCAGCACGAAGCCGAGGGTACCGAACGCCTGCACGCTCAGGCCGGAGATGCTGCCGCCGCACAGCGCGACCTTGACGGTTTCGCCGATGGAGCGGGATTCCAGCGCCTTGTTGGCGGTGCGAACGTTGGCGTAGGTGGCGCTGCGCATGCCCAGAATGCAAACGATCGAGCTCATCAGCGCGCCAAGGATGAAGCTGAGGCCGCTGTATTTCTCAACGAAGAGAGAGAATACCAGCGCGACGAGGACAACGACGATGGCAACCGTGCGGAACTCCGTACGGATAAAGGTGCGGGCACCACTGCGGATGATGCCGGCCAGCTCCGCCATTTCAGGCGTGCCTTCGCCGAGCTTTTTGATGTTGATGTAATTGTACATCACATACGCAATGCTCAGCAATACGATCGCAAGAACTACGATAAACCAAGCTACCATATGCAAGCCTCCTTCTTTCTTCCTGCATTCCCTTCTCCGGTAAACGCATTGTGTTAATCATAACATACCTGTCGAATTTGGTCGCACAGATTCAAGTTAAGTAAATGATAAATGGCATATAGAAACCGCTAAGTTTTTGCAAAATGCGCCATTTTACACATTTCTGCATAAAACAGCGCATGATGTGCCGGTTTTTCTCAAATTTCGGTTCCGTCCGGATGGAACAGCGGCAGCTTCTGAAGGTACTGAATGTCCTCGCGCTCGCACGCGTCGCCCTCGGCCAGAATGGCCATGCGGCCCACGATGCTGCCGCCCGCCTCGGTGACCAGCTTTTCCAGCGCCTTCAGCGATTCGCCGGTGGAAATCACGTCGTCCACAATCAGCACGTTCTTTCCGCGCATGTATTCCGCGTCCGCGCCGTCCAGATACAGGTGCTGTCGGTGGTCGGTGGTGATGGAATCCACCTCCACGCCGAACACGTTCTTCATGTACAGCTTCGTCGCCTTGCGCGCCAGCAGGTAGCGGTGCTCGCCCGCCTGCCGCGCCATCTCATGCGCCAGCGGAATGCCCTTGCTCTCGGCGGTGATAATCACGTCGTGCGCAGGCGCGATTTTCAGCAGCTCTCTCGCGCAGGCGCAGGTGAGGTCGGGATCGCCGAAGATGACGAAGCCGGCGATGGACAGCTTGTCGTTCAGCGGGCAGATGGGCAGCTGGCGCGTATACCCTGCCACATGAATTTCGTAGAATTCCTTCATATTGAATCACACCCCGTTTTTTAATTTCTCATGCCTGCAATTATACCACGAAGAAGCGCGTTTGAAAAGCCCCGCCGTCAGTCCCGCAGGGCTTACGCATGAATTGAAAGCATAACTTTTTTGAAATACTCCTCATCAT
>CAZMGO010000092.1:0-9089 GCA_964565845.1 uncultured Oscillospiraceae bacterium
GCTTCACCGTAAGGTTAATGTGCGCCAGCACGTTATCGAGGTTCTCCGCATAGGTGAACGTCACGTCCTCAAACGTTACCTCGCCCTTCACATCCGTCAGCTCGACCGCGTCCGGCTCGTCCACGATGGTTACCGGCTCGTCCATAACCTCCACAAAGCGCTCAAGACCGGTCATGCCGCGCTGGAAGGACTCGGAGAATTCCACGATGCGACGAATGGACGCCAGCAGCGTGGTAACATAAAGAAGAAACGCCACGAGGTCGGACGCCGTGAGCTGCGTAACGGGATTGCTGCTGATTAGGAACAGCGCGCCCACCATCACCACGGCGATGTACATGATGCCGTCAAAGAAGCGCGTCACCGAATGGAAGCCCGCCATGTTGGAATACATGCGGTGCTTGATTTTGAGGAATTTCTCGTTGCCGCCCGCAAACTTTTTTTCCTCCACATTCTCGTTGGCGAACGACTTCACCACGCGGATGCCGCCCAGCGTATCCTCCACCTGCGCGTTCAGCTCGCCCAGCTGATGCCGGGAATCCTTGAACGACTGGCGCATTTTCTGCGAAAAATGACGGGAGAAAAACACCATCAGCGGCAGCATCACAAACACAATCAGCGTAAGCAGCAGGTTCATTCGCGCCAGAATCACGAACGATACCGTGATTTTGATGATCGCAATGAAGATTTCCTCCGGGAAGTGATGCGCAAATTCCGTCACGTCGTTCAGGTCGGTCGTGATTCGGCTCATCAGCTGACCGATCTTGGTGTTGTCGTAATAGGAATTCTGCAGCATCTGCAAATGGGAAAACATGTCCCGGCGCATATCGGTTTCAATCTGCGCGCCCATGCTGTGTCCCACGGACTGCATGTAGTAGTTCGCCGCCGTGTCGATCACGCGCAAAAGCACATACACGCCGCACATCGTCAGAATCAGCCTCACCGTGAGCGTGGAAAGATCCGTCGTCGCGCGCTGCGTAATTTCGCGCACGATCATCGGCAGCACCAGCTCGCACAGCGTGGTCATCGACGCGCAGAACAGGTCAAACAGCATTACCTTCATGTGCGGCTTAAAGTAGGGCACAAATTTCTGTGCAAGATACAGATTTCGGCTTTTTGAGCGCTTCATGCGTTTCCTCCCATCTCCCGTTCCCTCTCGGGCGTCTGTGCCTTGTGCTGAATCGCCTTCCACTTCGGCGGGCCGGACAGGATGCTCGCCCAGTTTGCCAGCATCCAAAGCGCCATAAACAGCGGATACAGCACAATGGCGCCCGCCATCGGCTTCAGCCGCTTTCCCTCAAGCAGACAAACCAGAATTGCAAACGCCTGCATGGCGAAAATCGAAAGCAGTCCCGACCCTGCCGCCAGCAGCAGCATGGGCTGCACGTATTCCGGCGTCTGCACCATGTACACCGTCATCGAAACGGCGGACATCAGAAGCGGCAGCAGCCCCAGCACCATGAAATAGACGCTTCCGAATACCAGCGCCATATCCACGCACGGAAACGAATGCTTTTTCAGCAGCCGCGCGAAATAATACCGCTTGCACTGATACGCGCCGCTGAACCAGCGCATGCGCTGCACCAGCGCGTCCCGCAGGCGCTCCGGCTGCTCATCGTAGGTGATGGCGTTGTCCATCCAGTACACGCGCTCGCCGCGAAGCGCGCACTGCGCCGTGTACTCCAAATCCTCCGTGAGCGAATGAATGTCGAAGCCCGTTTCGCGCAGAAGCGAGGCCGACACCATGAAGCCGGTTCCGTTCAGCGCCGCGGACGTGCCGATTGTGCGCCGGGCATGGTTGTACAGCCGATCCATGAACCAATAGAAGACGCTCGATCCGCCCGATACCCAGTTGGCATGCGGGTTTTTGCTGTCCCGGTAGCCCTGCGCAATGCGCGCACCGGCGTTTCGCGCGTCGTTCACCGCGCGGAAGAAATTCGGGTCGGCAATATTGTCCGCGTCGAACACGCAGAATACGTCGAACTCATCCTGCGCAAGCAGCTGGCGGAACGCACTCTCCAGCGCCTCGCCCTTGGAATGCACGTCCCTATCCACATGCAGGATGCGCGCACCGGCGCGCCGTGCCGCGCCCTCGGTATCGTCGGTGCAGTTGTTCGGCACCACGATCACGGCGGACAGCTCCTTCGGATAGCGCTGGCTGACAAGGCTGTGCACCAGCTGTCCGATCACGGCCTCCTCGTTGCGCGCCGCGACAATCGCGGCAATGCGCTGGCTTGGCTCCGTCTCCGGAAATTGATTTTTTCTTTTTTTCAGGCCAAAAACGGCAACCACCGCGTAAAACAGGCCGTATACGCCCATCAAAAGTCCCATGATCGTAGACAACGTATCCAGTACAGGCACACAATCACCTCCCTGTGATTATACTCCCTCCGCGCAAAATCCGCAACGCCGCGTCTTCAAACTCAACACGCGCTTAATGAACGGGCGGGAACGGGGCTTGAAATGCCCCTCCAAAACGGCTATAATATAGGAAGAAAACAAAGGAGCCCCGCCCATGCCCTCAAGCCTGATGCGAAAGCTGAACGCCATGCGCGAAGGCGCGCCCAAGCCTGCGGCGCGTCCATCCCAGCCGCTGATCGTGCGCACGCACGCCGAGGCCGCGGACGCGCGCCTGTATTCGCTGTCGCCCACGGCGCTGCGTCGGCTGGGCTACACCGGCGCGGCCTTCCGCCTTGAGCGCACGCTGTTTCTGGACACGGAAACCACGGGACTGGCAGGCGCGGGCACGGTGGCGTTTCTGGTGGGCATAGGCTTCGTGTCAAACGGCGTGCTTACGGTTCGGCAGTACCTGATGCCGGATTATGCCGCCGAGGATGAGCTGATTGACCGGCTGGCCGAGCTGCTTTCGCAATTTGACACCGTCGTCCACTTTAACGGCTGCACGTTCGACATGCCGCTTCTGAAGGGGCGCTTCATTCTTCGGCGGCGGGAGAGCGACTGGAGGGAGCTTGCACAGCTGGATCTTTTGAAGGCCGCCCGCCGTGCATGGAAGCTGCGGCTGGGCAGCTGCCGGCTTTCCAGCCTTGAGGAGCGCATTCTGGGCTATCCCCGCGAGAACGATATTCCCGGCGCGGAAATCCCCGCCCGCTACTTCGAGGCCGTGAAAACCGGCTGCCTTGCCGGGCTTGAGGACGTGCTGCGCCATAACCGGCAGGACATCGTGACGCTGACAACCCTGCTGTGCGCGCTTGCGCAGGCCTACGCCGAGCCGGAACGGGTCACCGACCGCATCGATCTGTTCAGTTTGGGCAAAGACCTTGAAAGGCAGGGCGAGCTTGGGCCGGCGCGAAGGCTGTATCATCTGGCTGCCGTGCCGCGCGCCGTCGCCGCCGCCGCCGACCTGAAGGGCGAAAAATACGCGGGCGAAGCCAACCTGCGCCTGTTTCACCTGTATCGCCGTCAGGGCGAATGGGCAAGGGCGGAGGAAACGCTTTTAAGCATGCTTCGCCGCAGGCAAATGGGACGCGTTCCGACGCTGGAGCTGTGCAAGCTGTATGAGCACCGCATGAAGCGTCCCGGGGACGCATTGAAGCTGGCAGAAAATCTGCTGAAGGACTGTCCGGCGGACGAGCGCGCCGCGCTCGAGCACCGCGTCGAACGCCTGAAGCGAAAAGTTAGGGAATCAGGAGGGAACAATCATGGGATTCATGGCAAGCCTTAAGGGCCGCAGAGCCTATTCCACACACATCAGCGGCAATCAGGCCATTGACAAGGGCAACATTGCAAAGGCGAACGAGCTGCATAAGCAGGCGCTGAAGCTGTATAGCGAGGCCTACGAGGCCGGCTGCCGCGACGTCAACGTCGTAATGGCATACGGCGTGCTGCTGATGCGCTTCGGCGAATACGAAAGGGCGCGCGAGCTGCTTCTGAGCTGCGAGCACATGCCGGGACTGGACGCACAGAGCAAAAAGCAACTGCGCATCAATTACAGCGTGTGTCAATGGCGGCTGGGAAACCTTGACCGCGCCATTGAGCTGATGGAGGAGGCCGCCTCCAACGGCAAGACCGCAATGATTTATACCACGCTGGGATACTACTATATCGAGCGCGGCACCCAAACCGGAGACTTCGCGCAGGCCGTCGCCTTCAATCAGGAGGGCTATGAATACGACGAGGAGGATGCCGGCGTGCTGGACAACCTCGGTCAGCTGTACTACGCCATGGGCGAAATGGACAAGGCCTACGATTATTTCAAGCGCGCCTTCGAGCAGAAGCCCTCGCAGGTACCCACGCTGTACTTCATCGCCAAAATGAACCACGAAAGAGGCAACGACGAAAAGGCCCGCGGCTTCATCAAAAAGTGTCTGGAGGGCAACTTCTCCGCGCTGTGCTCCATCTCCCACGAGCAGGCACAGGCTCTGGCCGACGAAATCGGAGAATAACCGCATCCGCGCTCATAAAAGCGCTCCCGAATCCGCAAACGGAAATCGGGAGCGCTTTTTCCGCCCGAGCCAACTACAGGCGCGCGGCGCTGTCCGGGTCGAGATACATCGTCGTGCCGTCCAGCCCGCGCATCACGGTCGCGGGGCAGGCCTCGCCAATCGGGTCATTCAGCGTGCGGCGCACCGCCTTGGCCTTTGTGGATGCAGGCACCACGCAGAAGCGGTATGCCGCGGACGCAAGCTGCGTCACCGTCAGCGTCAGCGCCATTTCCGGCACGTCGTCAAACGTCGGGAAGCAGCCGTCGTGCACCTGCTGCATGCGGCACACGTCGTCCAGCTTCACGGGCTTCATGCGCAGCGGGTCATGGAAATCCGCCACCGGCGGGTCGTTGAACGCAATGTGGCCGTTTTCGCCGATGCCCATCACCACGATGTCCACCGGGTGCTTCTCCAGCAGCGCCGAATAGCGCGCGCATTCGGCCTCCGCACCCTCGGAGCCGTCAATCAGGTTGACCGAGCGCAGCGGCACGTGGTCAAACAGCGCGTTTTTGAGAAACTCGGAAAATCGCTGCGGCGCGCCCTTGGGCAGACCCACGTATTCATCCATGTGAAACGCGTTTACGCGGCTCCACTCGATGGTCTTATCGGCCTTCAGCGACGCTAGCACCTCGTTCTGCGACGGCGCCGCCGCAAAAATCATGTTGATCGTTTCCTGCGTTTCAAGCAGCCTCCGCATGCACGCGGCAATGTCTGCCGCTGCCGCCGCGCCCATTTCCGCGCGGCTTTCATAGATTTTCACGGCCAGCTTCCCGGCCTGCAGGCTCTTCATATGCCGTTCCCTCCATCGTTTTTCTCGTTTTGCCCTGCGCGAGTCCGCGTTCACGAGGCCCCGCGCCGTCCCATTCTTACCTATTATTATATCTGCCGATGTTTAAGCCTGTTCGGTGCTTTTCCCGAACGTTTCAGAAAGCGGCTCCTTTGTCATAAAAAAGCGGCCTGCCAAGCTGGCAGACCGCCGGATGAGCAAATTACGGAGCCGTTTCGACGGCAACGATGCGGCCTTCGCCATAGGGATTCGCGTAGGCCTCGCCGATCACGCCGTTCAGCGCCTCGGTGACGTAGGTGAGCAGAACCTGATTGTCCAGCATCGTGTCGACCTGAGTGAAGTTATTGTTCATGAAGATGTTATTGCCGTCGCCGCCGTTCATCAGCATGTAGTTGTTGGAGGCAACGGTGTAGGTTTTCTCGGGATCGATGGGCTCGCCCGCAACCATGACGTTCTTCACGCGGTACTCGCCTTCAACCGCCACGAACATGTTCTTCTCGTCCATCTTCACGGTGGAGGGCAGGTAGGTGTGAATCTCAAAGGTTAGGCCGGAAACATGCATGAAGCCGCCGCTCTCGCCGGGCAGGGAGCGAACGCCCAGCTCCAGCGCGTCGATAATCTGCTGGCCGGTGGCCTCGCACGTGCACAGCATGTTGCCGAAGGGATGCACCTTGAGGATGTCGTTGCGGGTAATGTCGCCGGCCTTGACGCTCACGCGAACACCGCCGCCGTTCACAAACGCGACATCCGCGCCGGAGACGTAGCGATACGCGTCGGCGCACAGGTCGCCCAGATTGGTTTCGGCGCTGCGAACGATGCGCTCGCCGGTGACCGGGTCGGCAATGGTCAGGTCAACCTCGGAACGGGCGACAACCTCGGCCAGCGCGGCGTTCATTTCCGCCGTCGCGTCGACGACGGCCTTGGTTACGTCGGTATCCAGCGCATAGAGCGTCGCGGCGTTGAAGTCCGCGCAGTTCCACTGCATGACGCCCGCCTGCATTGCGCCGTCCTTGGCCGCAATCTTCAGGTAGCCAACGCCCTCGAGCTTCGTGCCACAGCCCTGACGCAGCACGGTCTCGCCGGCCTTGTTGAGCATTTCCACGTGATCCATATCGTGGCTGTGGCCGTCCAGCATCGCGTCAATGCCGGTGGTGTTGGCAATGACGTCCGCGTAGGTATACGGCTGGCAGCTGGTTTCGTTGCCCAGATGCGCCATGGCGATGACGTAGGACGCACCCTCGGCGCGCGCGTCGTCCACGGCCTTCTGCACGGCGTTATACAGCTCGTCGCCGGTCTCAGCCTCGAAGAAGCCATAGATGAAATTGCCGTCTTCATCCTGGAAGTACTTCGGGGTAGAGGAGGTCAGCGTCTTCGGCGTGGTAATGCCCACGAAGGCAATTTTCACGCCGTCAAATTCCTTGATGACGTAGGGCGCAAACTGCAGCTCGCCGTTCTTGTTGAAATTGCAGCTTACATAGGGGAAGTTCGCCATCTCCGTCAGCTCGAAGAAGCGCTCCATGCCATAGTCAAACTCGTGATTGCCCATGGTCGCAATGTCGTAGCCCACGGCGTTCATCAGCTTGACGTTGGCTTCGCCGCTGGTCATCGTGCCGACAGGCTCACCCTGAATGGAATCGCCGTTGTCAACCAGAACCACGTGGTTGCCCGCATTCCTGTAGGCGTCGCGCAGCATGGCAAGACCGGCGTAGCCGAAGCCGGACTCGATGCCGCAGTGCACATCGCTGGTGAACAGCACGACGACGTCATGCTCAAGCTGTGCAGCCGTCTCCTCCGCGAGGGACGTGCATCCGAGCAGCAGCGTCAGGGCGAGGAGAATCGCGAGAAGTTTCTTCATGGTTGGATTCCTCCTTGTCATATTCTGAATTCATACATTATAGCACACTTTATGCGTTTTACAACCGCATTCACAGCGTATAACGCAATTTTACGTACGGCGTGCATTCTTACCCCAATTCTGTTTTTTGAGGGCAAAGATTCGCCCTGTTCACCTGCCGGCACACAGAAAACGCCCCGTTGGAGAACGAGTATAACCAACACGGCCCTGCCCCGGATTTCAATCGGGGCAGGGCCGTCCAGCTCTCTTTTCCCGCGCTGCGTTTATTGGTTCAGGCTCTTTTCCGCGGCCTCCTTGGCCTCCTCCGCCCTGCGCTCCTCGGCAAGCAGCTCCTGACGGCGGTTAAAGAAGTACCACAGCAGGCTCGGAATCAGCGCCGCGCCCCAAAGCAGGATGCCAAGACCGGTATTGAAGAACAGGCAGACGATTCCCGCCAGATACAAAACGGTCAGCACAAGCAGAATCGCGGTTTTCACCCTGCGGCTCAGCAGAAATTTCGCAAATGAATTCATGGCATATCCCTCCGTTGCTTAATGTCTTTATGCTTGCATATGTTTTCTCCCGCGCCGCGCAAAAGGATTGGCGCGCGGCCTCGTCACTCCCTGCGGCAGCGGGCAATCATGTCCTCAATGGTGCCCCTGCGCAGCTCGCACAGGCGCAGAAGCGTGGCCTCGAAGCCGTCGTTCAGGCCGCCGTTCATCCAATCGATCAGCAGCCCGAACGCCTGACACTTATAGGCCGTAATCAGCGCCTCAAGATCGTCCTTTGCAAGGGAAAGCTCGCCGAAGGCCGTGTACAGGTAGACGCGCACCATGTATTCGCACAGGCGCATCAGCGACCGTTCCATAATTTCCCGGTTTACGGAATTGTAGATGTGCAGCATGGCACGCCGATTCCTGAGAATATACTGAACGCCGATGGTCAGGCATTCCTCAAACGATGCCACGTCGGAATGACCGGAGATGACGCGGTCGGTTTCCTCCCGGACAATCGCTTCGAGCAGCGCGGGAATATCGGCAAAGTGATAGTAGAAGGTGTTGCGGTTGATGCCGCATTCGTCCACGATGTCCCGAATCGTGATTTTGCTGAGCGGTTTTTCATCCAGAAGCTTTAGGAAGGCCTCCATGATGGCCTTGCGAGTAAACGACGGCATGTTCGTTTCCCTCCTCTCGCGTTCAGTATATCGGAAAAAATGGACGAAATCAAGCCGCCAAGGGAGAAGATTTTGACGAAGTACGTTTTACGTGCGCCCAAGCCGAATTAAAAGCGCGTCCGGCAGGATGCGGCACAGAAAGCGATAGAAGCGGTAAAACGCCCGCGGCGTATACACCGCCCGGCGCGCCTTTGCCGCCTTCAGTGCGCCCAGCGAAACCTCGTCCACCGTCTCATAGGGCAGGCGCTCAAACATTTTGGAGCGTCCCGCCACGCGGCCAAGCGTGAGAAACTCCGTGTCCATCGGCGCGGGACATACCGCCGTGCACGAGCGCCCGGACGCGCTCAGCTCGTCGTTCAGTGCGCGGGAGAAGAAGGTCACATACGCCTTCGTGGCGCTGTAAACGGCCATATTCGGGTTGGGCGAGAAGGACGCAATGGACGACGTGTTCAGCACGCGCGCCCCGCGCGGCATATAGGGCAGCACGGCGCGCGTGAGCCGCGTGAGCGCACGCACGTTCAGGTCGACCGAGCGCAGCTGCTCGTCCTCGCTGGACTCCGCGAACGCGCCTAAAAAGCCGCAGCCCGCGTTGTTAATCAGAAGCTGCACCTCCGGCCGCCCGCGCTCAAGCCTTTCAAGCAGCGAGCGATAGCTCTCCTCCTCCAGCAAATCGCAGGGCACGGGAACCATGCGCACCGCGTGCGATTCCGCCGCCAGCGCCTCCAGCCGCTCTGCCCGTCGGGCAACTAACCAGATTTCCTCAATTTCCGGGAAACCCCCGTGAATCCTTCCCGCGAACGCGCGCCCAAGCCCGGACGACGCGCCGGTCAATATGGCAATTTTCATAAGCCGCAA
>CAZMGO010000093.1:0-5043 GCA_964565845.1 uncultured Oscillospiraceae bacterium
GCCGCCCTATCTGGGCGCAGCCTATTATCCGGAGGACTGGCCGGAGAGCGAAATCGACCGGGACATTGAAAAGCTGCATGCCTTTGGCATCACCTGCGTGCGCATTGCCGAATTCGCGTGGCACCGCATGGAGCCTAAGCCGGGCGAATACGATTTTTCCTTCTTTCGCCGCGTAGTAGACAAAATGAAGCAGGCGAATATTGCCGTGGTCATGGGGACTCCCACCGCCACGCCGCCGCGCTGGTTCACGCGCGACTGGCCGGACGCGCTGCGTCTGGATCCGGACGGACGGCGCGTGGATCACGGCGGACGCAGGCACTGCTGCTCCAACAATCCGCACTACAACGAGGCCAGCATGCGCATTGTGGAGGAAATGGCGAAGGAATTCGCAAACGACGAGAACATCATCGGCTGGCAGATTGACAACGAAATCTACACGGGAAACGGCGGCTGCTTCTGTCCCGAATGCGTAAACCGCTTCCGCGCCGCGCTGAAAAAGCGCTACGGAACGATTGACCGCCTGAACAACGCGTGGAATCTGAACCTGTTCAGCCAATGGTACGATTCCTTTGAGGAGATTCCCGCGCCGCGCAACGCGTGGCACAACCCGCATCTGAAAATGGAATGGCAAACATTTCAAAACGATTCGCACATCGCGTTCGTTCACCGGCAGGCGGAGATTCTGCATCGCTACGTCAAGGTGCCTGTGGGAACGGACACCATGCCCGTAAACGGCATGGACTACCGTCGTCTCACCGAGAAGCTGGATATTGTGCAGTTCAACCACTACAACACGCCGGAAAACCTGCATTTCTGCGCGTTTTGGCACGATTACATGCGCACGTTCCTCAACCGCCCCTTCTGGAACACCGAAACCGCCACCTGCTGGAACGGCTCCACCACGATTTCGCAAAGCGTGAAGCCCGACGGCTTCTGCCGCGCAAATTCATGGCTGCCGATTGCGCTGGGCGGCGAGGCAAACATGTACTGGCTGTGGCGCACGCACTGGGCGGGGCACGAGCTGATGCACGGCGCGGTGCTGGACACCAGCGGTCGGCCAATGCTCGCCGAAAATGAGGTGAAGGAAGCCGCCGAGGGCTTCCGCAGGGCCGCAGATTTTGTGCGGAGCACGCGCGTCGCGCCGGACATCGCGATTCATTTCACCTCGCTCAACTGGAACATGCTCGAGCAGCAGGGCATCGTGAAGGGGCTTACCTATCAGCAGAGCGTCGTCGAGCGGTTCTATAAGCCGCTCATCGATCTGGGACTGCGTCCCGACGTAATCGACGCGCATGCGGCGCTGGACAGCTACCGCATGGTGTTCAGCCCGCTGATGCTGACGCTTGAGGAGGCCGGCCTGCCGCAGCGCATGGAGGAATGGGTGCGCAGGGGCGGCACGTGGATCGTCGGCCCGCTGAGCGACGAGCGTAACCGCGATGGCGCGCGCTATACCGACTGTCTGTACGGCATGCTGGAGCGTCTGATGGGCATCGAGTGGAAATACGCACTGCCCGACACCGAAGGACGCACGGCCGCCGCGTGGACGGACGGCACGCCCATGCCCGCCGATACGTGGTTTGAGGTATCCGAGCCCGGCCAGGCAGAGACGCTGGCGACCATCGTGAAGGGACATCGTGCCATCGTCGGCAAGACCGTCGCCGCCCGCAGCCGTCTGGGTATGGGACAGATCATCCTGCTGGGCGCGCTGCCCAGCGCCGAAACCACCCGCCGGCTCGCGCAGAAACTGCTGCCCGACGCAGGCGTACGTCTGCCGGAGGTCGCGGGCGAGGTGATTGTTTCGCCGCGCAGGGGCGAGATGAACGGAGAAATCGTTTTGGAATATGCGGGAAAGCCTGCCTCCTATACCCTGCCTGCCCCCGCCGTCGATCTGCTCACCGGTGATGCACTCGCAGGCAACGTGGAGCTTGAGCCTTATCAGGTGCTCGTGCTGAAGCGGTAACAACCAAAAAAATTGAAGCAGCGGCGCGATTCCACTTCGGCAATCGCGCCGCTGCCTATAGGCTTATGATTGAATGGTTTGCCGGAAGCGTCCGCGCTTATTTCAGCGCATAGCTCAGCGCGCGAATCAGCGCATCCGCATCGGCAGCAGGGAATTGGAAGACTGCGCCGTCGGAGCGAAGAAGCAGCGAGTGCTCCGCGTCCCAATCGGAAACGGTGAAGGACACCTCCGACTGCGCATCGGTTGTCTGCACGGAGACGGTCAGCACAGGCTCGGCATCATGGTCGGGAATGGAGGTCAGCGCTTCCTCCGCCTCCAGCTCCAGCAGACGGGAAACGATTTCGTCATAGGAATCGACGCTCCATTCGTTTCCGTCCAGCGACGCACAGCGAACGCTCGTCACCTCGTCTGCCGTGGCTTCATCTGCCGTGGCCTCGCCGATTGTGGCGTCCGCCTCGGACGGCGTGGCTGCGACGGTTTCCGTCCATGCGCGCAGGGTGTGCGCTTCGCCGCGCACGGTCAGCGTCAGGCTCTCGATGGCCTCGGCTTTGATGGACAGAATCGTCTTATCGGCGTAATCCGAATAGCTATAGCCGGTTGCAAGCTTGCGCAGACTGTTTTTCACGCGGTATACGACGGAGGAGCCGGGCAGACGAACGTAGTCGTAAGAGCTGGAATATTCGCCGCCGAATTCAACCTCCCATACAACCGTTTCGCCGTCGTCGTTCAGAGCCTCCGCGCGAATGACGGCAGTGGGCGCATCAAAGCCGTAGCCGGTCAGCGCCTCCGCGTCGGCATTCCATTCCACAAGCTCATACCACTCGAAATCGCAAATATCGTCGTACAGCGACTGCGCGGTTTCGTAATCCAGCGCGCGGGCACCGTCCGCGTATTCCTCACGCCAATACGAATCTCCCGCCTCGTCCGTGCCGCGGATGAGCACAATCTCGTCCTCCGCGCAGGTCAAAACAACGCGCTGCGCGCTCTCGCCCAGCGAGGGCAGCGTCTCCTCCACGAACAGCTCGGAAAGCTTCTGGTCAAAGGCGGACGCAAGGTCTGTCTCCACCGTGTATACAGCGCTTTCGTCTGCGGTCACGCGCAGGTAATACGCATCCGTCACGTCGTTTTTGTCACCCTCGGCCAGCGTAACCTCGCTGCCGTCGTTCAGCGCAACCTTCACCGTCAGCGTCGGCTCGGCCAGCCCATAGTCGCTGTCCTCCACGCCGCCGTCCAGCCGCCGCGTCGCCTTCAGCTCGGATACCGCCTCGGCCATGGCTGCGGCCTCCTCCTGATTCAGCCGGAAGCCGTCGTAATCGTTCAGCGTCCAGCCATCCTCGGCCTTGGTGATCGTGTATTCGTTTCCGAGGTTCGTCCATGTGATCGAATGAATGTCGTCTGCCGTGAAGGCAGTGGCGCTAAACGTGCCCTGCGTTTCCGTCACGGTGTTTTTCTTGTCGATATGGCGCGTGACAAGCGTAACGCCCAGATACAGCACCAGCACAACCGCCAGCGCGCCGGCAAGAACGATCAGCTTTTTTCCCCGTTTCATTTCCGTTTCCTCCTGATGATAACCACCGCGCCCACCGCAATCAGCGCCGCGGGAATTACGCCGACCAGCAGAATCGTCCAGCGGCGGCTGTCTGCCGCGCTAACGGTGAGATAGCCGGTTTCCAGCGATTTTGCGCGAATGGAAATTTTGTCCTCCTGCTGTGCCATCCAGTTGACGGCGTTTACAAGCAGGTCGGCGTTCGCGCCGGACACCATGGCGTTCACGTTCTCGGTGGCGAACTGTGCGGAGGCGAACCACACCATGTGCGCCTCACCCTTTGATGTGGCGGCTGCCACGTCGAACGGGCCGTCCGTGTCGCCGTCCTCCTTCTCATAGGTCGTCATGCCGTAGCCGGACTTCTTGGAGAACGCCGACTCGGACGTGGAGAGCAGGGATGTGTAGGAGAAGCCGTCTCCGGTGGATGCAATGCCCTGCGCAATCGGGAAGAGAATGTAGTAGCCGCCGTCCCGAATCGCCTGCGTGATGTCGGTTTCTGCGATTTCCGGAAGCAGGTAGACAGGATTGCGATAGTAGCCGCTCTGCGCGGTTTCCACCACCATGCCGTCCGTCAGCGTCATGCCCATGTGCTCACACACGGAGAGCAGGTTCTTCATGTCATCCGATTCCATGCAGTCGGTCAGCAGCAGGATGTTGCCGCCCGCGTCCAGATAATCGTTCAGAAGCGCGGCCTCGTCCTCGCTGAGGTCGGAGGCGGGCGCGTTGATGAGAATCAGCCCCGCGTCCTCGGGCACGGACTCTACATCCATCAGATGCAGCGACTCGAATTCGAAGTTGTCGGCCTTAATGGCCTCCGTGAACGTCTCGCTCAGCTCCGCCTCGTTGTGGCCGGTAAGCGTGTAGACCTTCGTCAGCGAATCGCTGGACACATAGTTGATGGCAGCCGTGAGTGCGTTCTCGCCGTCAAATACCGTGTCGTACAGGTAGTCGTAATACTGCGTGTAGCCCATCTGCACGTAGTAATAGTATGTGTCGTAGTATTCGGACTTTTCCTGCTTGAAGATGTCCGAATAATCCACGTAGCGCGAGCGGTCGCCGCAGGTGACCACGACGCTGTTGGAGCGCACCGTGCCGCTGGTATACTGCCGGGCGAAGTTCGGATAGACGACCGGATCCACCGTTTCGACGGTGATGTGCGTCGATGCGCTTTCATAGCGCCCGAGCAGGTTCAGAATCGTCGTGTTTTCGTTGCCGGACGTGGCAATCAGCGAAAGCGTCACGTCCTTTTCCAGCGCGTTTGTGATGCGCTTCGTCTGGTCGGACAGGGTGTACAGCTGATTCTCCGTGAAATCCGGATGCGTAATCGTCTCCGGCAGCGCGGAAACGAGCAGATTTACGGCAATGGCAATGGCCACCACGATAGCCGACGCAAACGCGGCATAGCCGCCCGCGCGCACCGAGCGTCCGCCGAAGTGCTTTTTGAAAAACGCGTTCATCAGCTCCACCTCCGTTTTTCCAGCGTCTCCGTGGTAAAGAACAGGAATACGCCGATGATGGACAGGTAATATACGATGGC
>CAZMGO010000093.1:5143-9037 GCA_964565845.1 uncultured Oscillospiraceae bacterium
GTCATGAAGTACGTAATCAGCATGATTACCAGCGTAACCACGGCGCTGGTCACCTGATTTTCGGTGACGGAGGAAATGAACATGCCGACGGAGGTCAGGCATGCGCCCAACAGGAAGAACATCAGAATGGACGCATAGGCCGAGCGCATGTCCACATGACCGTAGCTGGACAAAAGCACCGGATACGTGCTTACAATCGCGACCGGCAGCAGCGATACCGTGAGCATGGCAAGATATTTGCCAATCACCACGTCCGACAGCCGGATGGGCAGCGAATACAGCAGCTGATCGGTTTTGCTGCGCTTTTCCTCGGCAAACGCGCGCATGGTAAGAATCGGGCAGACGATCAGATAGATGAACGCCATCGACTCCAGCACATATTCAAACTGCGCGTAGCCGCCGGAAAGATTAATGGCCATCGTATAGATGCCCACAAACAGCAGGATAAACGCGCCGTACAGATAGCCGGTAAAGCCGGTGAAATTGAGCTTCAGCTCCTTTAAATACACGGCTTTCATTGCTCAGCCTCCTCCTTTCCGCCGTCTGCGGCGGCTTCCTCTTCCTTGTCTTCCGCGGAAGCTTCCTTTTCTTCGCCCTCTGCCGCAGCGGTTTTGTCGCCGTCAATCAGCTCGAGGAACACATCCTCCAGCGTCGCGCGCTCGCGCGCCATCTCCAGAATCGGCAGGTCAGCCCCTGCCAACGCATGGAATACGCGCTCGCAAACGTCATCCGCATCCTGTGCGCGCAGCGTGAGCCATGTCCGGCCGTCCTCCTCGCGGCGATCGGCGATTTCCGCGCCTTCAAGGTCGTTCAGCGCCGCAAGCACGTCGGAGAGCTCGCCCTTTACGGTCAAGCGAATGCCGTTCTGCCCCGCGAACAGCGCGGTGAGGTTTTCCGGCGTGTCATCCGCCACCAGCTTCCCGCCGGACAGAATCAGAATTTCGTCGCAGATCGCCGAAACCTCGGACAGGATGTGGCTGGAGAGAATGACCGTGTGATTCTTGCCAAGCTCCCGAATCAGCTCGCGGATTTCAATAATCTGTCTGGGGTCGAGACCTACGGTAGGCTCGTCCAGAATGATTACCTCCGGATTGCCAATCAGCGCCTGCGCAATTCCGACGCGCTGACGATAGCCCTTGGAAAGATTGCGAATCAGACGGTTCTTCACCTCGGTCACACGCGCGCGCTCCATGGCGTCGTTCATCTGCTTTCGCGCCTCCGCGCCCGAAAAGCCCCGCGCACGGGTAATAAAGCGCAGATATTCCGTGGGTGTCATGTCCGTGTACAGCGGCGGAATCTCCGGAAGATAGCCGATGCGCTTCTTTGCCTCCAGCGGCTCCTCGAAGATGTCGTGTCCGTCGATCGTAACCTCGCCCTCCGTGGCGGCAAGGCAGCCAGTGATGATGTTCATCGTGGTCGATTTTCCGGCGCCGTTAGGCCCGAGAAACCCGTATACCTTGCCCTTCTCGATGGTGAAGCTTACGTCGGATACGGCGGTGTGCGCTCCGTATCGCTTGGTCAAATGACTGACCGTGATCAATGCCATCGCCTCCCATATATGAATGTATGGAAACAGCGTATGCGCCGCTTCCCATAACGCATGTCATTATAGCGGACAATCTAAAAGCCCTTCGTGCAAACCATGGGCGAAATGTGGTCGGAACCTGAAGGATTCTGAAGCCGTTTCCTAATGAAAGTGAAGGCGCGCACGGCAGGGCGACAGGCCGTCCCACACCCTTCGGCGCTTTCATTGACGCCATGCGCGAAAGATTGACTTCCTGTGGGAATGCCGCCGTGACATGTTTCCTTTATGTTCTGGACAATATGCCGTTTGAAATGCTATAATAGAATTGGTTTTTATCATGCAGAAAACGCTGCGAAAGGGGCAATCGCCATGAAACGCATCCTCTCCCTGCTTGCACTCTGCGTCCTTCTTTTCCTTCCCCTCTCGGCGCAGACGGAAGCGACGGAAACCGTTGAATACTGCGGTGGAGTCGTCGAACGCGGCCGCTGGCGCGAGCAGACCACGCGTGCGCGGCTGGACGAGCTGACCGTCGCCTATCTGGATGCGGATACGCGCTATCTGGTTTCCGGACGTCCCGCAACGTTTACCCTTCACGCCGCCGGCGGCGACGGCGAATACAGCTATGCGTTTAATGTCTATTACCGGGAGGGCAGCACGGGCAGCCTCGTCTGCCTGTACCAGCGCGAACGAAGCACAAACGCTTCCCTCACCTATACGCCCGCGCATGCCTCCGGCCAATATATGCTTATGGTTGTCGTATACGACGAGGCAGGCTCGTATCTCCGCTGGCAAAGCCAGATTTTCGAGGTGTTTTCCTCGGATGCGTTGGCTGACGCCGACACCGTGCCCGGCAAGGTTCGGCAGCTGGCTGCGGAATGCCTGCAGCAGGCGGGCCGCAGCGACTACTCCCGCGCCCTGTGGCTGCACGATTGGCTGATTTACAATGCCGATTACGACGAAAGCTATACCTATTATTATGCCGACGGCGTGCTTTTGCATGGCACGGGCGTGTGCCAGAGCTATGCGCTGGCATATGACCTTCTGCTTCACGAAATCGGCATCGAAAGCCTATATATCACCGGCACAACGAGCGGCGGCGACCATGCATGGAATCTCGTAAAGCTGGACGGCAGCTGGTATCACGTGGACTGTACATGGGATGACCCGGTGGGCGGCGGCAGTGAGGGACACGCCTATTTCGGGCTCTCCGACGAGCAGATGGCCGCCGATCACAGCTGGGCGAGGGAATGCGGCATCCTGCCCGAATGTACATCCGACGAGCTGTCCAAGCCGCGCATGAGTCTGACGATCGGCGTTTCGGATGAAGCGGATTTCCACGGCAGGCTTTCCGCTCTGGTAACCGAGGGAACCCCGTATGCCGTGTTTTCCCTCACGGGCGAGGCCTCCTTTGATCTGCAGAGCGCCTTCCAAAGCTGGTACTCGGAAAACCGAGGCATGAACGGCCTGTACGGCTTTTACCTTGCGAGCTTTTCATCAAAGGAGTGCGAAATCTATCTGAACCTAGGCGGAGCCTATCCCGGCGCGGAGGTTGTGCAGCGGGCTGCGCTTCGAGCACACACGCTGTACCTTCCCATGGGCGAGCGCGACGTGCTGGATTTCGTGCAGCTGCCCGAAAACGCGACGGAGGGGCTTCAGTGGACGAGCGACAACGAGGCCGCCGTTACCGTGGAAAACGGCGTGATACGCGCCGTCGGGCATGGGAGCGCAGTCATCCGGCTTTCGTTCGCGGGCGGAAGCGACGAATGCCGCGTTTTCGTGCTGATTCCCGACGAGCTGACGCTGCCCGAGGGTCTTCTGGCACTGGAGGAGGAAGCCTTTTCCGGCACCTCCGACGTACAGACCGTATATCTGCCGCAAAGCCTGACGCTCGTCGGGAGCCGCGCCTTCGCGGACTGCGAGGCACTGCTGTCCGTCTATTTTGCCTCCGCCGATGCGGAAATCGCGTCGGACGCATTCGAGGGCTGCGAGAATCTGACGATCTACGCGCCCGCAGACGGCAGCGTGGCCGCCTTTGCAAGGGAAAACGGCATTCGCTTCACTCTGTCCGAACCTTAAATTCTGATTAACGCGCGGCGGGGCGTTTACAAAGGCCGCCAACTGTGGTAAAATAAGCAATGGCGTTTTGCGCCGATTGATCCGCCAGCGCGGTTTGCCGACGATCCCGACGGCATGCTTCGTTTGCGGGAATACGAAAACAGGGAGGATACACACCATGACCATCGACAAGAGCTCCATCATCGCCGAGTACGGCCGCCACGAGGGCGACACCGGTTCCCCCGAGGTGCAGGTCGCGCTGCTGACCGCACGCATCAACCACCTGAACGAGCACCTCAAGCTCAACAAGAAGG
>CAZMGO010000094.1:0-7203 GCA_964565845.1 uncultured Oscillospiraceae bacterium
ATTGCCATCAAGGTGGCCAGCCACAACGCCGCGCGCTATTTCCTGCTGAACAACAAGGGCGCCATCGCGCCCGGCTATCTTGCGGACATGGTGGTGTTTGACGATTTCCGCTCGTTCAACGTGCTTCGGGTGTTCAAGCGCGGCAAAGAGGTCTTTGACGGCGAACGCGTAATCATGGATGCCCCCCAAATCGAAAGCGATCTGTCCGCGCGCGCGCACGACACGTTCCGCGCGCCCTTCGTATCCGAGGCAAGCCTTGCCGCCGGCACGCTGCCCATGATGGGCGTGCGGGCGTACGAGCTGATTACCCCGAACCTCGGAACCGCCGACGGCTATGACGCCGCGCGCGGCATTGCCAAAATGGCGCTGGCGGAGCGGCACCACGGCACCGGGCACGTCGGGCTGGGCTATGTGCAGGGCTTCGGCCTGAAAAGCGGCGCGCTGGCCAGCAGCATTTCCCACGATTCGCACAACATCATCGCCGTCGGCACCTGCGACCGCGACCTTGCCCTCGCCGTGAACCGCATTCTGGAAATGAAGGGCGGCGTGTGCGTGGTGAACGAGGGCAGGGTCGTTGCCGAGCTGCGCCTGCCCGTTGCTGGAATCATGAGCGACGAGCCGCTGGAACGCGTGAACGAGCAGCTGGAGCGCGCCAAGGCCGCCGCCTATGCTCTCGGCGCGCAGAAGGGCATCGACCCGTTCATGACGCTGTCGTTCATGGCGCTCCCGGTCATCCCGCACCTGAAGCTCACCACCCACGGCATGTTCGACGTGGATCGCTGGGCGCTGGCCTAAGCGCGTTCGGCGCGGAGAAAAAACGGCGCAAAAAGGGCCATGCGCAGACAGCGCATGGCCGAGGATTTCCTATAGCTGAATCCAGTATCGCCGAACGGCGGTTCCGTCCGGCGCGAGGACGGTGTTTTCCAGTACGCCGCCGTTTTTCTCGATTGTGCGGGCGGAGGCCAAATTGGTCTCATCGCAGCACATCAGCACGCGCGCAAGCCCCATTTTCCGGCATTCGTCCAGCGCCAGCGCGATCATGCGCGTGCCATAGCCCTTGCCGCGCTCGCTCGGGCGAATGCCGTCGCCGATATGCCCGCCCGTCGCCCGAAGCGCCGGGTTCAGCCAGTGACGAATATTCACCGCGCCGACGAGCCTCTGCCGGTCGGTGTCCAGACAGAAAAACGTGGAATCCGGCACCAGCCTTTCCGTCGCTTCGCGCGTGTCGAGGCTTT
This sequence comes from uncultured Oscillospiraceae bacterium, assembly GCA_964565845.1. Taxonomy (GTDB): domain Bacteria; phylum Bacillota; class Clostridia; order Christensenellales; family Aristaeellaceae; genus SFHK01. The sequence goes on from CAZMGO010000094.1 coordinate 1,236, forward strand.
CCACATAGCGCGCGAAATCGTGATAATCGCATTTTTGAATCGAATACGGAACGATTTTCTCGCCCGCCGCCGTCCATTCGTCCATCATTTCGTTGAGCAGCGGACGGTATTTTTCCTCCATTTTGATCAGCGTAAGCATGTGTTCCTTCCCTCAGCGCAGAATCTCCGCCAGCAGAATTTTCTCCGCCTGCGCGCGCGAAACGCCCGGCCACAGAAGCGGCGAATATGCCATGTTGAGCATCAGCCAGTCCATCTCGGTGGGCATGTTGTTGTTGTATTTCTGATAGATCACGCTGTCGGAATACAGCATATGGTCGTTCAGAAGCCCCATCCCGTTCACAAGCTCCTCGCGAATGACGTGGTTGCGCTCGGCCTGCGAGGTGCTGCCGGTTTCAATGGCGATTCGCGCCGAGGTAAACCGGCTGTTGGTGTAGTAGCAATACACGAAGCCGCGGTTGCCCTGAACGTATTCGGGCATGTACTTCGGAATTTCCTTCTCGGGCAGGAAGAACATTTCCACATTGGCCTCGCTTTTATCGTCCGTCAGACGAATGGGCGGAAGCGTGGGCACGCGGAAGGACAGCTCCATCAGAAACGCGTCCAGCTGCTGCTTGTCCTCGGATGTCGGCCTGCCGGATACGTAAATGACGATGGGCGTCTCCCAGCGCTGAAGGCAGCCGGTGCTGTCGCCGTATTCGGCGGAGAAGCCGCATTCCAGAAAAACCTCCAGCGCGCGCTTTTTGCCGTCCACCGCGTCCACGGGGCTGAACGTGCGCTCCGCGCATGCGGAAAAAAGCAGCGCAAGCGAAAGCGCGCAGGCGAAAAGCTTTTTCGTCATGGTTTCAAAACTCTCTTTCCGAAAATTTTCTCCGGCAGCGGCAGGCGCTGAATCACGCCGATCAGCTGTCCGGACAAAAGCACCGTGAGCAGCGACCACACGATGCGCCTAAGCGGAATATACGTGAGCGACAAAAGCAGCACAAGCAAATCGCTCAACAGATAAATGCGCTCAATCGGCTGGCGCGTAAGGTGCGCAAGGCTCATTGCCAGCGCATCGTCGCCGCCGGTCGCGCCGCCCAGCCGCACGCACAGCCCCGCGCCGATGCCCACAAACAGCCCGCCCGCAACCGTCGCGACCAGCGGCAGCTGCGCAAGCTGCGGCCACAGCGGCGGGAAGCATTCGTAAATTCGATAGCTCAGCGAAAAGCCCACCGTGGAAACGGCGGAATAAATCAAAAACGTGCGTCCCAGCAGGCGAAGCCCCATGGCGTAGCACAGAACGTTCATGACGAAGCCGCTGAGCGAGGGCGAAACGCCGAAATGATGGTCGAGCAGCAGCGTAAGACCCAGCACGCCGCCCTCCGTCACGCCGGAAACGGCATGCACGTTGTAAAGCCCGAAGGCGAGAAACGCGCTGGACAGGAACGAAACCAGCACATACACCGGGGTAATGCCCCGAAACAGGGCACGAAGACGGGAAACCAAAAATAACAAATCCTTTCCTTAATAAAGTTCCTCCATCCTACCATACCCGCCCAGCTCGGGCAAGCCCCGTTTTGTAAAGAAAAGCAATTGACAAACCGCACGGCGTATGATATATATGAAGTGAAAATTTCCCATTTCAATCTGCACGGAGGAATTCGCCATGAAGAAGGCTTCTCTGATTCTGGATAAGAATTACGTCATTGGGTCGGTGGACAAGCGCCTGTACGGCTCGTTCATCGAGCATCTGGGGCGCGCGGTATACGGCGGCATTTACGAGCCGGGGCATCCCGAGGCCGACGAGCAGGGCTTCCGCCGGGACGTGCTCTCGCTGGTGAAGCGGCTGAACGTGCCCGTGGTGCGCTATCCGGGCGGCAACTTCGTGTCCGGCTTCCGCTGGGAGGATTCCGTCGGTCCGCGCGAAAATCGCCCGAGCCGCTTGGATCTGGCATGGATGACCACGGAAACCAACGAGGTGGGCATTCATGAATTCTGCGACTGGGCGAAGAAGGCGGGCAGCGAGGTCATGTACGCCGTGAATCTGGGCACCCGCGGCCCGGACGACGCGCGCAACGTGGTGGAATACCTGAATCACCCCTCCGGAAGCCTTTACAGCGACCTGCGCATCAAAAACGGCCGCAGGGAGCCCTTCGGCGTAAAGCTGTTCTGTCTGGGCAACGAAATGGACGGCCCGTGGCAGATGGGCGCGAAGACGGCGGAGGAATACGCCCGCACCGCCTGCGAGGCCGCCAAGCTGATGAAGTGGGTCGACCCGTCCATCGAGCTGGTCGCCTGCGGCTCGTCCTCCTCCCAAATGCCCACGTTCGGCGACTGGGAATATAAGGTGCTCAGCGAGTGCTACGACCACGTGGACTATGTGTCCCTGCACCGCTACTATGGCAATCCCGACGGCAACACCGAGGACTTCCTCGCCTCCACGATGGATTTGGATGAGTTTATCAAAACCGTGGTGGGCATCTGCGACGCGGTGAAGGGCAAGAAGCACGCCAAAAAGCGCGTAAATTTGAGCTTTGACGAATGGAACGTGTGGTATCATTCCCATAAGCAGGACGAGGAGCTTAAAAAGCGCGATAAGTGGGGCCGCGCGCTGCCGCTTGTGGAGGACGTATACAACTTTGAGGACGCGCTGCTGGTGGGGCTTATGCTGATTACCTTCCTGCGCAACGCCGACCGCGTGAAAATCGCATGCATGGCGCAGCTGGTGAACGTGATTGCGCCCATCATGACGCGAAACGGCGGCGGCGCGTGGGCGCAGACGATTTTCTATCCCATGATGCACGCCTCCGCGCTGGGGCGCGGCGTGTCGCTGATGCCGCAGCTCCAATGCGAGAAGCACGACACCCGCCACTATACCGACGTGCCCATGGTGGACGCCGCCGCGACGATGGACGAGGACGGGCACGTGACCGTTTTCGCCGTGAACCGCAGCCTGACCGAAGACGTCTGCCTGTCCGTCGACCTGCGCGCCTTCGAGGGTCTTGCGCGCATGAAGCAGACCGTGCTGCATCACGACGACGTGAACGCCGTGAACACCGAGCTTGCGCCGGACACCGTGGCGCCCGCCGAGCTTCCCGAGGCGCCGTTCACCGGCGAAATCCGTCTTGGACGCGCAAGCTGGAACGTGATTCGGCTGTACTGACCCCGTTTTTTCGCTCCGCCGCCGGCAGGAATTTGCGGCGGCGGAGCGAATTGGTTACAGGAGGATTTTTTTACGCAAGGCAGGAATGACTATGCAGGATGAGAACCTGAAGGAACGGCTGAACGCGCGCGCGTCGATTTACGACGGGCACGTCATCAATTTGGAAAAATGGGACGTTACGCTGCCCAACGGCAAATCGGCCGTGCGCGAGGTGGCGATTCACAGGGGCGCATCGGCAATTGTGCCGGTGGATGACGAGGGCTATGTATATCTGGTTAAGCAATTCCGCACGCCGCTTGGGCGCGTGCTCACGGAGGTGCCCGCCGGCAAGCTGGACGCCGCGGGCGAGGATCGTCTGGCGGCCGCGAAGCGTGAGCTGCGCGAGGAAACCGGCTTTACCGCGAAAAAATGGACGCATCTGGTCGATCTGGCCACCACGCCCGGCTTCTGCACGGAGGTTATCTCCCTGTATCTCGCCGAGGAGCTGACCCGCGGCGAAACCAGCTTTGACGACGACGAATTTCTCGACCTCGTGCGCATGCCGTTTGACGAGGCGGTGCGCGCGGCGCTGACCGGCGGCCTTACCGACGCGAAGACCATCGCGGCGCTGCTTCTGGCGGCGCACGCCCGGCAGGGGGAGGGAGCGCCTTGCTGAAGCGTTTGAACGGAAGCTGGTATTTGACCGACGGCATCCTGCCGCCGGTTCGTCTGGACGCGCCCGGCTGCGTGGGCGACGCGCTGCGCGGCGCGGGGCTGCTGCCGGACGCCGAGAGCGCCGCCGACCTTCTGAAGGCCGAATGGATATACCGCCGCGAGTGGCGCTATTCCCTTTCGCCCGAGGGCGGCTTCCCGGCGGACGGGCGGGCGTATGTGAGCCTGTTCGGGCTGCACGGCGAATGGACGGCGCTTCTGGACGGGCGCGAGCTGGCGCACGGCGACGGCTCCGAGGCCGAGATCGCGCTGCCCGCGGGCGCGCAGGCCGCCGTCCTGACCCTCGTGTTTGCCCGCCCCGACGCATCCGCGCTGTGGCCGCGCATCGGTCTGGATGGCGGCTGCCTGCTGCGCACGGTCGGCAGCGCGGCGATTTCCTCTCTTGTGCTGAATACGCCGGATGACGCACCGTGGACGGCCTGCGCCGCCGTGCATGCGGAAAACGCCGGCGCGTGCGAGCTGCGCTATACGCTGGAAATCGACGGCGAGCGCACGCGGACGATCGTGCGGGCGACCCTCTCCCCCGGCGAAAACCGTTTCGAGCACGCCGTGCCCGACCCTGCCCAACCGGCAAATCTTGCTTCCGACGCGGCTTCCTCCGAAAGCGCGACGGACGCTTCCGGCGCGGATTCGCTTGGATACCCGGCGGCGGACGCGGCTTCTTTCGCGTGCGCATCCTCCGAAAACGCGTGCGCCGCCGTGGGAGACGCATCCCCTGCCCACTCGGCGAGCTGGGGCTTCCTTGGCCGGATTCTTCATAAGAATGAACGCCCGGCGGCGGAGGCCTCCCTCGCGCACACATCCTCCGAAGACGCGGCGTGCGCGGAGTCCCTTGGACGCGCGGCGATTGCGGCTTCCCTGCGCGCGGAGCTTTTGATGGACGGCGCGGTCTCCGACGCGCGCGACGTGCGGCTTTGCCTGCCTGCGGACGACGCGGCGCCCCGCGGCTTTGCGGGAGCGGATGCGGTTGCGGCCGCGCGGGCGGCGGACGTGGGCGCAAACGCGCTCTGCGCGCCGGACACCTCCCGCGCGCGGATGGCGGCGGCGGAGCATGGGCTGGCGTTCGTTCCCTATCATTCGCTGGCGACCCGGCGCGCGCTGCCTGCCTGCCAGCGTCCCGAGGCGCTGCTTCGGCTGGCGGGAGACGAGAGCCGAATTCTCGACCCCGCGCTGTGGCGGCTGACCGGCTGCGACCCGGACGCGCCCGAGCTTGCGGCGCTGCTTGCCCCGGACGGCGATTTTGAGGAGGCCTGCCGCCGGAGCCGGTATCGTCAGGCGGTTTCCCTGCGCGATGACGCCGAGCACGCGCGCGTGAAGCGCGTGCCCTTCCTGCTGGACGGCGCGGGCGACGATTCGCCTGCCTGCGCGTCGGATGCGCTGTTTGATTGGGACGGCGCGGCGCGCCCGGCATATTTCGCGCTGGCAGACGCATGGAAAATCGAGCATGCCTTCGTCGCGTCGCCGGAGGAGTTCCCGGCGGACGGCATCGTGAGCGTGCCGGTCTTCTACCTGTCGGACGGGAAAATGCCGCCCTGCACCGTGAACGTGCGCGCCTTCTCGATGGACGGGCAGGAGCGAATCACCGCAGGCTTCCCTGTGACCGGACGCATGACCGGCATCGTTGGCCGCCTGTGCGTGGAAATGCCGGAGGAAGGGCTTTTGCTTCTGCGCGCGTCGGTTCTGCGCGACGGCGCGTGCGCGGCGCGCTCCGACCGGCTGATTGCCCAAAGCGAGGCTTGCCTGTCCAACCTGCGCCCCGTGCAGCTGCTGGCGGACGGCGGCTCTCTGCGAAACGTCTCGCCCAGCATAGCCGTGGGCGTGTCCGTTCCTGCCGCGCGCTATTTCGGCGCGCTGCTTCCCGGCGAAGCACTGCCGCTGGACGAGCCGCGGCTGCCCCGGGTTGAAGCACTGAACCCGCTGATGTAAGCGGACAAGTTTAACTGGGACGGCGCGCCCGGCGTATTTCGCGCCGGCGGACACATGGAAAATCGAGCATGCCTTCGTCGCGTCGTCGGAGGACTTCCCTGCACGCGACGGCTCTCTGCAAAATGTCTCGCTCCGCATAGCCGCGGGCGTGTCCGTTCCCGCCGCGCTGCTTCCCGGCGAAGCTCTGCC
>CAZMGO010000094.1:7303-9026 GCA_964565845.1 uncultured Oscillospiraceae bacterium
GCATAGCCGCGGGCGTGTCCGTTCCCGCCGCGCTGCTTCCCGGCGAAGCTCTGCCGCCGGAGAAATTGCGCCCGTACCTGCTTGAGATTCTGAATCCGTTCATGGAAATAGATAAAACGCAAGGAGGATTTCATCATGGAAAAGATTCGCGTAGCCATCGTCGGCGCGGGCAACATTGCCCAAAGCTCACACCTTCCGGCATACCAGAAGCGGGACGATCTGGAGGTTGTCGCCATTGCGGACTGGAACCTTGCGCGCGCGCAGGATGCGGCGGAGAAATTCGGCATCCCGAAGGCCTTCCAGAACATCGACGACATGCTCGCCGCCGTGGAATGCGACTATGTGGACATCTGCGTCTGGAACCGCTCGCATGCCGACTGCGCCATCAAGGCGGCGGCTGCCGGCCGAAACATCCTGTGCGAAAAGCCCATGGCCTACAACCTTGAGGACGCGCTTCGGATGAAGGAAGCCGTCGAGAAGGCGGGCGTCACCTTCATGCTCGCCGTGCCCACCCGCTACTCGGGCGAGGCGCAGCTTCTGCGCGAAATGGTGGACGCGGGCAAGCTGGGCGACATCTACTATGCCAAGACGGCCTACATTCGCCGCCGCGGCACGCCCATCGGCTGGTTCACCGACACCAGCAAGTCCGGCGGCGGCCCCATCATCGACATCGGCGTGCACTGCATCGACCGCACGTGGTTCCTGATGGGCTGCCCGAAGCCCGTGCGCGTGAGCGCGTCCACCTCCTATGCCATCGGCGATTTCAAAACCCTCGGCATCAAGCGCTGGAAGGCACTGGACAGCGACGTAACCGCCTTCGATACCGAGGACAGCGCCTGCGGCGTGATTCACTTTGAAAACGGCGCGTCCATGCTGTTCGAGGTCAGCTGGGCGTTGAACGCGCCCGGCACCTCCTACACCCAGATCTGCGGCAGCAAGGCCGGCGCGACGCTGGATCCGCTGACCATCTACGGCGAGGAAATGGGCTATCTCACCGACAACACGCCCAAGAGCGACAACGTGAACATCTTCGAGGCCGAAATCGCGCACTTCATTGACTGCCTGCGCACCGGCAAGCGCCCGGCGAGCGACCTCGATCAGGCCGTGACGATGCAGCGGATGCTTCAGGGCATTTACGACTCCGCAAGACTGCATAAAGAAGTGGAAATCTGATGTTTGACGATTGTCTGTTCGATGACCTGCCGCGGCTGGAAACGCCGCGGCTCGTCCTCCGCAAGCTGGAAATGCGCGACGCCCCCGACCTGTTCGATTACAGCCGCGACCCGCAGGTAGCCCGGCACGTGCTGTGGGACGCGCAGACCTCCGTGGGCGAGGCGCGCGCCTACGTTCGCTACATGCTGCGCAAATACCGCGCCGGAGAGCCCGCCAGTTGGGGCATCGTGGAAAAGGAAACCGGGCGCGTGATCGGCACAATTGGCTACATGTGGTATCAGCGGGAGAACAACGCCTGCGAGGTTGGCTATTCGCTGGCGCGCCGGTGCTGGAACCGCGGCTACATGACCGAGGCGCTTGCCGAGGTGCTCCGCTACAGCTTTCGGGAGCTGAGCATTCATCGCGTGGAGGCGCAGCACGAGGTGGACAACGGCGCATCCGGCGCCGTCATGCGCAAATGCGGCATGCATAAGGAGGGAACCCTGCGCGGCCGCCTGTACAATAAGGGACGCTATGTTGACGTGGAGCTTTACGCCCTTCTGCGCGAGGA
>CAZMGO010000095.1:0-9010 GCA_964565845.1 uncultured Oscillospiraceae bacterium
GTTTCGATTGCTTCCAATGTCGCCTATACGGGCGAAAAGGACACGGCGCGCGGCGTTCTGATCGTATGGCCGCAGGCGGAGGAGACGGCATGGACGCTGGGCAAGAAATACGGCATGAAGCTTGAACGAATCCGCGAGGCAAACGGCGGCGTGGAGGCTCTTGAGCCGGGTCGAGCGCTGGTTATGCGAATCTGAGAATGCTCACAGCAGGCGCGTCGGAGCCATGGAAGGCGCTCCGGCGCGTTTGCCATGCGCGGATTTCCGGCGATGGGAAGAAAATTCTCTCCGGCGTGTAGCGCGCGCCGAATGAAATGTGCTATTTTTGCTTCGCGTGAGAAGCGCATGGCTTGCGAAGGGAGGGAATACGGATGGACGCGGGTGTGGTTCTTCAGGCCGTCAGCTGCGTAACGGCGCTGTGCGCCGCATATACGGGCTATCGGACGCGCGACAACGCGCGGGCAGCGACGCTGGCAAAGATTCAATCGGAGATAAGTCACCTGAGTACACAGCTGGCATGGGTGGAGCAGTCGGTCGAAACGATTCGAAATCGCCTTGACCGCAGGATGGACGACGAAAGGAGCCGGAGCGCATGAAAAATCAATGCAGATGGAAAAGCTGGGCGCTGTGGACGTCGATGGCGGCGCTGATTACATTTTGCCTGAAGGAGTTTGGCGGCATCGACGTGAGTGCTCAGGTGGACGGTCTTCTGAACGTCCTTCTTCCGGTGCTGGTGGGCTTTGGCGTGGTAAACAATCCCACGTCATCCGACTGTCTGTAGGCCGGGCGTGCATGGAGCGGGCGGGAAGGCGAGCGCTTTCCTGCCTGTTTTTCTGCGCTTGTAGCCCATTGTACGAAGATTTCCTGCGTTATTTCACACACGCATACTTGCTATCCTTGACGCGCGGGCGTATAATAAGTTTATATTGGGCTTTATGCGATACGGGGGAAGAGCATTGGCGAAGATTATCGCTACGGCGAATCAGAAGGGCGGCGTCGGCAAAACCACAACGGCAGTCAATCTTGCGGCGTGCCTGTCGGACATGGGCAGGCGTGTGCTGCTTATCGACATTGACCCGCAGGGGAACGCAACCAGCGGTCTGGGCGTTGCCATAAAGGGCGGAAGCACGGTATACGACGTTTTAACCGGTGATGCGCCCGCGCGCGAGGCGGTGCGGGCAACGAAATTCAAAAACCTGTCTGTGCTGCCGTCTACCATCGACCTGTCCGGTGCGGAAATCGAGCTGGTGGGGGAGGATGCGCGTGAGCATAGGCTTGAGAAGGCATTGAACGAGCTTCGGGACGACTTTGACTATATGTTCATCGATTCGCCGCCCTCACTCGGCCTTTTGACGCTGAACGCCCTCACGGCGGCGGACAGCGTGCTGGTTCCCATTCAGTGCGAATACTACGCGCTGGAGGGCGTGGGACAGCTGATGAACACGCTGAATCTGGTGCGCAAGCGCCTGAACCCGCGCTTGGACGTCGAGGGCGTGGTGCTTACGATGCTCGATGGCCGCACAAATCTGGGTCTGCAGGTCGTGAGCGAGGTCAAGAAGTATTTCAAGGGCAAGGTCTTTAAGACGGTGGTTCCGAGAAACGTGCGCCTGAGCGAGGCACCGAGCCACGGGCTGCCCATTCACCTGTATGACGCCCGTTGTCCCGGCGCGGATGCGTACCGCAGGCTGGCGACGGAACTGATTGAACGAAACGAGGGATAATCGATGGCTGCAAAGAAAACCGCCGCGCACGGTCTGGGCCGCGGGCTGGGCGCGCTTCTGGGAGACATAGAGGAGGAAAGCGAGCTTCTGCACTCGGAAACCGAGCAGAAGGGCGATGTTATTGAAACCGTACCGCTTTCAAGCATCGATCCGAACCGGGATCAGCCGCGAAAGGAATTCCGCGAGGAAAGCCTTAAGGAGCTGGCGGATTCCATCCGCGCCGTGGGCGTAATTCAGCCCATCGTGGTTACACGGCGCGGGAACCGCTATTCCATCATCGCGGGCGAACGCCGCTGGCGTGCATCCCGCATGGCGGGGCTGACCGAGGTGCCCGTGATCGTGCGCGACTGGGACGAGATGACGCGCCTGAAGGCGGCGCTGATTGAAAATTTGCAGCGCGACGATTTGAACCCGGTAGAGGAAGCGCTGGGCATCCGCGCGCTGATGGACAAATGCGAGCTGACGCAGGAGGCCGCCTCCGGCGTCATCGGCAAAAGCCGCAGCGCGATTGCAAACGCTCTGCGCCTTCTCACGCTGCCGGACGATGTGCTGGCGCTTCTGAAGGACGGCTCTCTGTCCGCAGGGCATGGGCGCGCGTTGGTCTCCGTTTCGCCGGAGCGCCAGTCAAAGCTGGCGCTGCTGACCATTCAGCAGGGCTGGTCGGTTCGCCAGCTGGAGCGTATCTGCGCGCAGCCGGAGAAAAAGGCCTCCGAGAAGTCCTCATCCTCTCGACGGTCGGCAGAGCTTGCGCAGCTTGAAAAGATGGCACGCGAAATCTTTGGCACGCGCGTAAAGCTTGACGGAGACGAAAACAGGGGAAAAATCACGCTCAGCTACATGAGCGCCGAGGATCTTGAGCGCATCTGGGATGTGCTGGAGTTCATGCGGCAAAGTGAGCAATAGAAACGGCATCGCTGGCCGTGCGCTTGCATTTGCCGTGCGATTACAGTTTGGAAAGGGTGACATCCATGCGTTACACAGCGAAAAAATTGCCCGCAGGGACGGCTCCGCTCAAGCTTCGGGGTACGTTCGACCCTGCACGAATTCCCGCGCCGTATGACGCGCTGAACGAGGCGTCGATTGCGGACTATCCATGGCTTTCGCTTTTCCCGGATTCCTTCCCGGCCTTTGCGCGCGTGGGATGGAATGAGGACGGACTTTTCGTGCTCATGTACGCGAAGGAGTCGCCCATTCAGAGCCGGGAAACCGCATTCGGCGGCCGCCAGTGCCGCGACAGCTGCATGGAATTCTTCTTCATGCCGTTTCCGGAGGCGGACGCGAATTACCTGAACATCGAAATCAATCCCTCCGGCATACCGCACGTGGGGCTGGGCATCGGCAGACGACCGCCCCGTCGGCATTTTACCGAGGCCATTCCCGGCATGACGATTCATGCCAGTGAGTGTGAAGGCGAATGGTGGGCAATCAGCTACGTTGTTCCGATGCGCTTTATCAAAGAGCTTTTCGGCCGCGAGCTGAGCGAGGGCATGATGCGAGGCAATTTCTACAAGTGTTCGGAGGACATTCATCCGCATTTCGGCACGTGGAATCCCGTCATCGCCGAGAAGCCGGATTTCCATCGCCCCGAATGCTTCGGCGAAATCGAGCTGGGGAAGGCCTGAAGCGCGGCTTGCCGCTGCGCAGGGCACATGCTATAATAGAAACAACGCAAAACTGTGAATGAGGGAACCTACGTGGAAGAAAAGAAAGCTTCGGGACGTATGATCTGGATGACGGTGCTCGCGGTTGTGCTCGGCGCGTTCGCGTCGGGGATCTCGGCCTTTGTGCTGGGTGCGAGCGGAGCCATGTATGCGTGGCTCATGTTCCTTGCGCCGCTTTTGAGCCTGCTGCTCTACGGCGCGGGCGGGCTGCTGACCGTGTGCGCGTTCAACGCCGTGGCGCTGGGCGGTTCGCTGTATCTGATGGGCGGGCGATTCGCTGCGCTCGTGCTGGTGGGCGCGTGCCTTCCTGCGGCGTTCATGGTGTATGAATCCCGAAAAGGCGTGCCGTTTTTCCGGCAGCTTGCGCATGCGCTCGCGGCGCAGGCCGTGGGGCTGGTTGCCGTGGTTGTAATTCTGGGGCTTCGATACGGCTCGAATCTGGCCGGGGCTGCGTCGGATGCGATTCGCGGGCTGTTTGATTCCATGGGCTCGGCGTTCGCCGACCGAATTGCCGAGAGCATCCGCGCGGTTTACCGCGCGCAGGGGCAGATTATCACCGTTGAAAACGACGAGCTGATCGCCGCGATTCTGGACGGACTGGAGCTTTCCATTCAGGTGGGTGTTCCGATGCTGATCGTTCTGCTTACAAACGTCAATGCAGGGCTTGGCGTGCTGTGGGGGAACGCGCTGCGCGCGAAGCGCGGCGAGGATAACGTGCAGTTTAAGCCGCTGTCCGAGTGGTATACGCCGCCGGCGCTCACGCTTACGCTTTCGGGCTCGCTCATTCTTTTCGCCATTTTGAAGGCGACAGGGGAGACGTCCATTGAAATTGCGTTGGTGATGCTGCTTACCGAGGGCGCGGTGCTGTGCACCATGCAGACGGCGGCATCCATGCTGCGCCGGATGAAGGCGGGCGGCGCTTCGGTCGCAAAGCGCACGATTATCACCGTGGCGACGCTGGCGCTGTTCTACGTTATGGTAATCTTCTACGGAATCGCAAGCGCGTATTTCGGCAGCTGCGGCGTGGTTACAACGGCGCTTAAAAAGAAACTGATGAAGAACGGACAGGGAAAGGATAAGGGGGATTTTGAATGAAGGTCGTACTTTTGCAGGATATTAAGGGGAGCGGAAAAAAGGATGAGATCATCGAGGTTTCCGAGGGCTACGGCCGCAACTACCTGATCCCCAGGAAGCTCGCGAAGGAAGCTACGCCTGAGGCGCTGAACGCCATTGAACGCTCCAAGTCCGCCGCGCAGCATCGCGAGAATGTAAAGCGCGCCGATGCCGAGGTCAAGTCCCGCGAGCTGAAGGGAAAGGTTATTCAGATCAAAACGCGCGGGGGCGAGGGCGGCAAGCTGTATGGCTCCGTAACCGGCGACATGATTGCTGAGGCGCTGAAGGCGCAGCATGGCATTGAGGTGGACAAGCGCAAGATCGAGCTGGAAGAGCCGATCAAGTCTGCCGGCCAGTCATTCGTGACGGTGAAGCTTTCCGCGGGCATTTCCGTTCGCATGATTGTAAATACTACGGTGGAAGTCAAGTAACGCATTCAAAGTTGAGGGATGCCCGATGGAATACACAGGCATACCGGCCCAGTCGGCGCACGCGCTTCCCAGTCAGCCCGAGGCGGAGCGCAGCGTGCTCGGCGCAATGCTTCGCTCGGCGGATGCGGTAATGCTGGCGCAGGAATCGCTGAAGGAAGACGATTTCTACGATCCGATGCTGCGCGAAATCTTTTCCGCCATGCTGTATCTGAGCGCGCGCTCACGGCCGGTCGATATTGTAACCTTGGATGAAGAGCTCACGCGCCGCGGACGGCTTGAAGCCATCGGCGGCACGCAGTTTCTCATTGATTTGAGCCGGAGTGTTCCGGCTGCCTCGAACATCGGCGCGTATATTCGCATTGTCGATGAAAAATCGACGCTGCGAAAGCTGATTGGCGCGTCGGAGGAAATAACCAAAAACTGCTACGCCGGAGAAATGGAAACCCCGGACGTGCTGGCAATGGCGGAAAAATCCATTTACGACATTACCATGCGCAAGGGCGGCGAGCAGCTTCAGCCGGTTCAGCCGCTGCTGCTGAAGACGTTTGAGATGATTGAGGAGCTGGTGCGCAAGCACGGCCGCATCGAGGGCGTTCCGACCGGCTATACGGGGCTGGACGAAATGACAACCGGCTTTCATCCGGGCGAGCTGATTTTGATTGCCGCGCGTCCCTCCATGGGAAAAACCAGCTTCGGTATGAACATCGTCGGAAACGCGTCGATTCGTGCGCACAAGTGCGCGGCGGTTTTTTCGCTGGAAATGCCCGCCGAGCAGCTGGTTCTGCGCCTTCTGTGCACCGAAGCCAAGGTGGACATGCAGCGTGTGCGCCGCGGGCAGATTGAGGACGACGAATGGCTCAAGCTTTCCGAAGCCATGGCACTGATTGCCGAGGCCAAGCTGTTTATCGATGCAACCGCAGGCATTAACGTGACCGGCATACGCTCGAAGGCGCGTCGCCTCCAGATGGAGGAGGGGCTGGATCTCATCATGATCGACTACCTCGGCTTGATGACCGGCGTGGGCAAGTTCGGCTCCCGTCAGGAGGAGGTTTCCAGCATTTCCCGTTCGCTGAAGGCGCTTGCCAGTGAGCTGGGCGTGCCGGTGATTGCGCTTTCGCAGCTTTCGCGCGCGCCAACGGGACGCTCGAATCACCGGCCGGTGCTGTCCGACATTCGCGATTCGGGCGCCATCGAGCAGGATGCCGACGTGGTAATGTTCATTCACCGCGAGGAATACTACGACGACAAGCCCGAAAACAAAGGGCTTGCCGAAATCATCATCGCCAAGCAGCGAAACGGCGCGCTCGGAACCTGCCAGTTGGGCTGGAAGGGCGAGTATACATGGTTTATGGATCTCGATCCCTCCGGGAAGGAAGTTCAGAATCCGGCCTAATCACATTCCTGCGTCGAGCGAGTCCTCCGGATTCATGGGCGCGCACGCCGTGCACAAGCCATGACCGCTTTTCGCGCAGTCGGCGCAGAGATAGGCACCGCAGCCCGCACAGGCTTGGATGGAACGACCGTTGATTCTGCGTCCGCAAAGGATGCATTCCATATCAGACATTGCTTTACCGCCTCCTGCTGCTTATTCTTTCCGCAGGAGGCGATTTTATGTATGCGCTCAATAGTGATGCCCGACATACAGCGCCTTTTTCGGAAATGCCCGCGCGGGCGCGGGATTGTCCGTGAGAATTTCCACATCCCGGCGAAAGCGGGCGGATGAAAGCTCCGTATAGCCGCAAGCGAGCTGCGAGAAGGCCTGAACGCTCATGCGCAGGTCGGGAGCCTGCCGGGTTGGCACCGCCTCTCCGGGCTCGACAAGCCAGCAGCCGGAATTTTCCGGAAGAAAATCGTCTTTAACCTCGATGACGAATCGCCCGAAATCGCCGCGCCGCAGTGCTCTCAAAACCGCCTCGGTATGGAGCACGCGCAGCATATAGGGATTTTCGACGCGGCATTGCACCTCGTATGGCGCGTCAATCAGCGCGGCAAAGGGAATATCGTCGGGCACGCGAATTTCCATGGTGTGCATTTCCGCGTCAAAGCGATACAGAAAGCCAAGCAGCCTGCGGAAGGCCGATTCGTCGGTGAACGCGAGCTTCTTTACCGAAAGCACGCCCTCGCCGCCGCGTTCAAGCCTTTCAAAGCGCAGGCAGGCAGTCGGCGCGTCGGCTTCATACAGCGCATAGGTGTATTCGTTTCGGGCGTAGGGCTCGCTGCGCGTCCATGCTGCAAGCATTTTTTCATCGCACGCAACGGCAAGGTTGTAGCGGGCGATAAACGCGTCAAAGACCGGCTTCAGAAAGGCGCGATCGTCCGTAGGCTGAAGCAGGCGCACCTTCATTTCTCCCGCGTAGGGCTTCAGCAGGCGAACCGGCAGGGTGTATATTTTTTCGCTCATGGCCAGCTCGTAGCCGAATTTGCGATAGAACGCATGATCGAACGGATAAAGCCCGGAAAAAATGCACCCATGCGCCCGTTCCTGCGCGAGCAGGCGACCGATTATGGCGCGCACGGAGCCGCCATAGCGATAGGCGGGATGCGTCACGACGCCGCCGATGCCGGAAAGAAGCACGAATTCACCGTCAAAGCACATTCGAAGCCGATTGGAAAGCATGCCGCTTATCAGCTCGCCCTCTTCGGTAAACGCGCCGCAGCCGATCACCTCATCGGTGCAGGCCTCGATTTTCCGCTGCTCCTCCTCCACATTCATACCGTATTGATAGCAGATGCTCCAGAGCTTTCTGAGCGGGAGAAGATCTTCTTTTTTTAGACTGCGAAGTATCATGCATCAGCCTCCTTTGCCTTGAGCCTCTATGGATATAGTAACACCCTCTTGCAGATCTGTCAACGAATCGGGTGAATTCGCGTAGATTTCGCGTAGTTTTACGGCACAAACACCTTTACCGCATCCCGCAAACCTATTGTTTCTGCGGGAAGCGGATTTATGCGCGATTCATGAACGCCTGACTGCTATCAACGCAATGTACTGATCAACCGCTGCCTGCCATGCCTGTAGGTTCAATATTTCACTCAATACCACAGGCTTTCCTTCTCGAATCGCACGTAAAAAGGGACGCTGGATCAGGCGGAATTGCTCCGCCAGTTCATCCTGACCAATCAGCTCCAGCATGGTAATGCCATCGAGCAATGTGGCACGGAACAATGTATTCATGGCAGCGATCAGTTCTTCTTGCGTTTTAAGCGTAGCGCAAAAATTCTGAATATCTGTCTTGTATTGCTCCAGCACCCGACAAGAACGGAGAAATAACTCGCTGAAATCAGGGATTGAAACCGGCGCCTTTTTTATCGCAGCTACCATGGCGGCATCGTCCAATCTCTCTGTTAGTTCCTTCCTTGAAATACAGAGTACTTCGGGGGCATCGCTGCCTTCCCATTTGTTGTTGATAAATCGAAAATTTTCTTCATCCATTCCGGTAAAAACCACAGCGTGTTTTTCCCTCGGGGATATCCGAAGCCCCAGCATAGCTGTACTGCATTGACGAAGATAATCAGGGACATCCGACCTGTTTACAGCGGTTTCTGTCATGGTATAGCCCAATGTATTTAGATAAAGGTTAAACCAAACGGACGTTTGCAGCATAGGGCCTGCGGAATAAACGCCGTCCTGCAAATCAAATAAATAGGGCAAATTCATTTCCAAGGCAATTTGCCTGTCTTCCACATCAACGCCCAGCTGAAGCAGCATATTGGCGACACCTGCAAAGGAGCAGGATGAGTTGAACGTCATGTATTTCATAGCAGCCTCCAAAGTCGATGTCAAAGTCTTGATCCGCGCTGCGGAACTGTATGCACGAATTATATCATAGCTTTGATGCACTTTCAATCATCCATCTTGGGGGTTGACGGTTCCGGAGCTTTGCTGTAAAATGGAATTGTGATACTGTGGAGGTTAGAATATTTAGCTGCTTTCATTCCGCGGAATCACGAATTTTGCGGCGGTTATACGGTCGCGTCGGTAATAAAAAAGTCTCCAAGAAGCACACCAACGTAAAGCGTGGAGGAAGATGAGAGGATTTACAGATATCCATTCGCATTTTTTATATGGAATGGATGACGGGGCACG
>CAZMGO010000096.1:0-9001 GCA_964565845.1 uncultured Oscillospiraceae bacterium
TTCGGGACCAAAAGGTCGCAGGTTCAAATCCTGTCACCTCGATAGGAAAGCCGTGTAATGTGCATGCGTTACATGGCTTTTTGTTATGCATATTGCAATTCTTCAAAATCCTTGAGCTGTATCGGGGCGTCGTGCAGTAAACAAGGCCAACCGGTTCTTTGCGCCGGACGGCGATACCCGTTATGCTGTACTTTCATTCGCTTCGCACATCTCCGTTCCTTCCCTTGACAACTCTCCGGCCTCCGTAGGTCACCCTATTGGCACAACCGCAGAATGTCCAACAGCGACAGTTGTCATCATGTATGAATTATGGTATAATCTGTCTCGGGAAATGCGGTTGGTTCTTGAACGCCATCATGCCATAACGATGGCAGCGAATGCATAGATGTCTTATTCGAAAACAAAAACAGGCGCCGATGCAGCCGGAGAGTATAATTTCGAAGCGGCAGCTCTGCGCTGAAATACCGGAAACGGTACGAAAAAATTGCCTGAAAGAACAGCGATTGGCAGGAACTTGATTCGGTAATTTCGAAATCATGGTGAGGTGATGCCGGCATGTTTGATCGGTCTCGTTTGAAAGACGCACTGACGCAGTACAAGCAAAGCTTTGTTTCCACGCAATGGGAGAACGAAAGGTACAAGTGGGAAGCCGTAAAATGGTTCCAGAACAACTGGGATATAAATGCCAAGGACTTCCCGGAAATGCTGAGCCGCTCGCTGGACAAGACCTTCGAGCTGCTGGCCTCCAGCAATCATTTTCCAAAGAGCATGATCGTTGGCTTTGCAAAGGCGGCACCGGAAGAAGTCCGAGCGATGTTTATTTCCCTGTTTGACGAGGAAAAGGATGTGTTCGAGCGAATCAATGCATTCAAGCAGCATTCCTCCGTTCTTCTTGAAAAATATGGGAACGGTGCTGCGCAGCACTATCAATATGAAAATGCCATCAGCATCTATCTCTGGCTGCGTTTTCCGGACAAATACTACATCTATAGGTTCAGCGTGGCAAAAACGGTTGCCGACATACTGGAATCGGATTATCGCTTCAAAAAGGGCGCTTACGCAGACAACATCCGTAATTTTCTGCGGCTCTATGATGAAATCAGCGCTGCACTAAGGGAGGACGCCGAGCTGGTGAAGCTGTTTCAGTCTCAGTGCACAGGTACCTGTTATCCCGACCCGGAGCTGAAAACGCTGACAAATGATGTGGGGTTCTATATCAGCCGCTTCTATTCTCAGGAGAATGCAGAAAAAGCAGAGGAATCCGCATGGTTTCCAAGCGATTACACGCCGGGGCTGACGGAAGAGGACTGGCTCACCCTGCTGGGCGATGCCGAGGTGTTCACGGCGGACAGCTTGGAAATCATGCGGCGCATGAAGGATTACGGCGGGCAGGCGACCTGCACCCAGCTCGCGGGCAAGTATGGGGAAAGCCGAAATTTCTATAAAGCTGGCTCAACAGCGCTTGCCAAGAGGATCGTTCAGAAAACCGGCTGCCCGGTACTAACCGACGCTAAAAATGAGAATTCAAAGTGGTGGCCCGTTCTCTATACAGGCAGATATGCAGCAAAGGACGAACCGGGCAGCTACATCTGGAAACTGCGGGACGAGCTGTCGGCGGCGCTCAACAAGGCTAATTTGAGAACCGTCGAGCTGTATGCATCCGCCGCTCCCGACAAGGAAGAACCTCGCTATTGGTGGCTGATTGCCAATCCGAGAATCTGGAGCTTTTCGGACATTGCTATTGGCGAGGTACACTCCTATACCCTATACAATGAAAACGGGAACAAACGCCGCATTTTCCAGAACTTTCTGGATGCCAAGGCTGGCGATAGGATTATCGGCTATGAATCGAATCCCGTGAAACAGATCGTCGCGCTTGCACGGATCAGCTCGGAGCCGGACGGAGAAAGGCTGTTCTTCGAAAAGGTTGAGGGTTTGGCTGTGCCGATCGATTATGCGGCGCTGCGAGCATGCCCGGAGCTGAAGCATATGGAGTATTTCCAGAACCCGCAGGGCAGCCTCTTCAAGCTGACGCAAGGCGAGTATGCGTTCATTATGGACATGATCCGCGATGAAAACCCCACGCAGCAGGAAGACAGAATCGAAAGCTATACAAAGAGCGACTTCCTCAAGGAAGTCTATATGACCGAGAAAGCCTACGAAAGCCTTGTTGGAGTGCTGCGCAGCAAAAAGAATATTATCATGCAGGGTGCGCCGGGCGTCGGGAAGACCTTCGCGGCACGGCGTCTGGCGTGGTCGATGATGGGCGAAATGGATGACAGCCGAATCGAGCTTGTGCAGTTCCATCAGAATTATTCCTATGAGGATTTCGTGATGGGCTATAAGCCCGCAGGGGACGGCTTTGAGCTGAAGTATGGAATTTTCTATCGCTTCTGCCAGAAGGCTGCCAACCAGCCGGATAAGGAGTTCTTCTTCATCATTGATGAGATCAATCGCGGCAACCTGAGCAGGATTTTCGGAGAGCTGCTCATGCTCATTGAAAAGGATTACCGCGGTACCAGAGCGACGCTCGCATATAACGGCCGGAGCTTCTCCGTGCCGAAGAATCTCTATATCATCGGCATGATGAACACGGCTGACCGGAGTCTCTCCATAATCGACTATGCACTGCGCCGCCGGTTCAGCTTCTATGATATGGAACCCGGCTTTGACTCGGATGGCTTTATCCGATACCAGAACGGATTGAACAACGAAACCCTGAACGAGCTCGTGGAGCGGGTCAAGGAGCTGAACAGAGAAATCGCGATGGACAAGTCCTTGGGGAAGAGCTTCTGCATCGGTCACAGCTATTTCTGCGGATGCGATGTCTGCACAGACGAATGGCTGCATGCCATCGTCAATTACGATATTCTTCCCATGCTGAGTGAATACTGGTTCGATGACGCAGGCAAGCTGCAGCGCTGGGAGAATATACTGCGCGGTGTGTTTCAATGACGAAGGATAAGAGCATCCTCATCCGAAACATTTACTGCATGCTGTCCTACGCTTTCACAACGCTGAACCAGGGCGGCTACGAGAATGTGGAAACGGAGGAATTCGAAAACCTTCACAACCTCTTTGCTGCGATTCTGGCAAAGGGCATCGGGAAACAATTGAAGCAGGGGCTGTACCGTGAGTATCTCTGCCGAAAGGAGGATCTGAGCGTCGTTCGCGGAAGAGTTGACATGACGGAGTCTATTCGGCATCGTTTGGCCCGAAAACGCATGCTGACCTGCGAGTATGACGAGCTTTCAGAAAATAACCTGCTGAACCAGATTCTGAAAACGACTGTGCGGCTCCTCCTGCAGCATGCCGGAGTGGATGCGCAATACAAGAACGAGCTGAAAAAGGAAATGCTGTTTTTCTCCCATGTGGACACGGTTGATCCGGCGGCAATCAGGTGGAGCACGATTCGCTTCCGACGGAATAACCGCACGTATCAGATGCTCATCAGCCTGTGCCGGCTTATTCTGGAAGGAATGCTGATGACAACCCAGAAGGGCGAATACAAGCTGGCGGCTTTTCTGGATGAACAGCGCATGAGCCGGCTATACGAGAAATTCATTCTCGAGTATTACGCCAAGGAGTGGCCGCAGTTGAAGGTCTCCGCCTCCCAGATTCCCTGGGCGCTGGACGATGGCATTGGCGCCTGCCTGCCGGTAATGCAAAGCGACATCACGCTCACGCAGGGCAGCCGGGTATTGATCATCGATGCGAAGTACTATAACCGCACGATGCAGACGCAATATGACGCGCACACGCTCCATTCTGCGAACCTGTATCAGATTTTCACCTATGTGAAGAACAGAGACGCGGCGTTTGGCACTCAGCCTCACGCGGTATCCGGGATGCTGCTGTATGCCAGAACGGATGAACGGATTCAGCCGGACAACATTTACCGGATGAGCGGGAATCCGATTCGCGTAAAAACGCTGGATCTGAATCAGGCGTTTTCGGAGATAGCAAAGCAGCTGAATGCGATTGCAGCGGAGTACTTTACCGAATAGGCGCGTATCGCTGCCAGAAGTGAAGTCTCAAGAGACAGACACCGCCGATACGTTGCTGCTGCGAGTCGGTTATCATGGAACGCTGACAAGCTTGCGCATAATGCACGACAGTGCAAAAAATCCTCCGCGTCGTTTTCACGCAGAGGATTTTCATTACAGCTCGACGTCCGTCACGTGCGGCAGGTGGTCGCTGGCGGTGGACGCGGGAGCAAAGGCGTTCAAAACCCGGAATGGGCCGCGCAGAAAGAGATAGTCAATGCGAATCTCCGGCTTGTCGGCAGAGAAGGTCAGAAAGGAACGTCCCTCGGCGCTGTCCGTCATTTCGGCCTTCAGGCGCGAAATCAGCGGGTCATCCGGCTCCATATTGAGATCCCCCATGAAAATGGCAGGGTTCGTTTCGCCCTTCACGTGCGCAAGCGTCAGGTCGACGGCGTTCACGCGCTCCGCGTTTGACAGGCCGTAATGACTGGTATATACGGCGATGGGACGCCCCGCGTCCACAACGGCGCGCAGCAGCACGCGATCCTCGTAATACCGTTCGCGCTGCTCCACCGGCACCGGCTTTACCGGCCAGAAATCCGCCTGCACGATGGGAAAGCGGGACAGAACGGCAATGCCATACTGCCCGCCCATGTAAGGAATGGCCGGGGCAAACGTCCAGTTCATGCCAAGCTGCGCGGCCAGCGTGCGCGCCTGCTCGTCGCCGTTTACGTCGCTGGTTCCCATGCGAACCTCGTTCAGCGCGAGAATGTCCGGGTTCAGCGTTTGGATAAATTCGCCGATGGCAGCGAGAGCCAGCCGCCCCCACGCGTCGCGGCCGGAATGAATGTTGTAGGTCATAATGCGAAGCTTCATATGCGACATCCTCCCTCCATCAAAGCAGCCCGAGCCCGCGGGCAACGACAAAAATGAAATCCTGCACGTTGGTAACCATCGTCGTAGCCGCAAGGCTGCCGCGGTCGAGCAGCTTGTTCACGACGAATTCGTCCGCGTCCACGGCGTACAGATACACCGGGCGCACGGTTCCGTCCGGCAGCACGCGGAACGACGGGGTCATGTTGCCGGTCGCAATGGTATGCAGCATCGTGGCAAGGCAAATCACCGTGGTGCTTTTGCGAACCAGCGCGCGCATGGCCGCCTGCCCCTCGTATGCATCGCCGATCACGCATGGCAGCGGGCCGTCGTCGCGAATGGAGCCGGTAAGTACATAGGGCGTGCCGGTTTTCGTCAGCGCGTATAGGATACCGTCCCGGATGTCGTATTGCCGGATGAATTCCGCAATGGAGCCGCAGCGGCGCACCCGGTTGATTACGTCCAGATGGTTATAGTGTCCGTCCGGCTGAGAAGCCTGCGTGTAGATGTCCTGTCCCAGCGCCGTGTGCAGATGCGCAGCCTCCAGATCATGCGTCGCCAGCGCGTTTCCGGCCAGCAATCCATGGCAGTAGCCTGCCTCGATCACGGCCTGCATGGCGCGGCGCGCGTCGGAATCGAACGCAAATGCGGGGCCCATCACCCACAGGATGTTTCCATGCTCGCGCTCGTGCTTTAAAAGCGCGAGCAGCTGGTCGTAGTCGCGGGCATAGGAGGTTTCACGGCTGCGTCCCTTTCGGAACTCAAACTGCCCTGTGGAAGCCGCCTTGCTTTCCTCGAAGCCGTGACAATGCAGGTAAATGCCATCCTCGCCGTTTTCACCGCGCCCGACGGCCACAAGATCATCCCTGCGCAGATTTCGGTTTTCAACCACGTCCAGCCGCCCGTCCGGGCGCAGCACAACACTGGCGTCCATGCGGCTCTCCGGCGCAAGCCGCCATGCGCCGTTCACCCGAAAATACTCCGGGAACATGGATGTGCTGTGAAAGCCCTCCGGCGCGATGCCGTCTGCCTCGACGGGAACCCACCGAACATCCGGCGCGCCCGAAAGCGACGCAGCGGAAAAATCCGGCTCGTGATAATGCGGAAGCGAAAAATCCATATGCAGTCCCTCCCTGCTTTATCGGCGCTTCGGGCAGCCCAGCGCTTCCAAATGACGGCCAATGTGCTTTTCAAGCGCCGCGGCGTATTCCTCGGCATGCGCACGCCAGAAGGCGTACAGCCGCGCATGGAAATCGCCATGGTTCAGAATCAGACCATAGGTAATATGAATCAGCTGGCGCGCGTCGTTGTTTTCAAACAGCGCGGGCAGCTGCGCGTCGCTCAGCGTGTCGAGCGCGGGAATGCGGGAAAGCTCGGTCGTCACGTGATAGTATTTCGTCGCCTCGTCAAACGCCGTCAGCGCATAGGCATGCACCTCGCGATACAGCTCCGGCGCGTGCTCCGCCACGAGCCTCATGGCCTCCAGCCAGTTCGTGCCCGCCGTCTTCACGTGGTAGCGCTGATGCGTGCGCGCGCCCACGGACGGGAAAATACTGAACTTGTCGGAGCCGGAATGTACGCTGACCTTATGGCCGAAATGGCGGGCGATGGCGGCATGCACGTCCATCTCCGCGTCGAAGTCGTTCACGTCGCCGATGTAGTCAATCCCTTTCTGAAATTCGCCGATGAAGCGCGGGGCAATCGTCATAAACACGACGCCGCGGCGCTTCAGCTCATTTGCCACAAAGAAATGCTCGCTCGGGCGCGTGGGCGTGCCAGTCTCGTCAATGGAAATTTCAAACTCGGCCTTATACGTGCCGTCGCGCAGGAAGCGATCGTACATCTGAACGGCGAAATCCAGCGCGTCGCCGTAAATGCCCGTCACGCGCTTCAACTCGTCCGCCGTGAACTCAATTTCGTGCTCCTCCACTCGGAAGGTCTTGCCCAGATAGATTTCGCGCACGTCCTGGCTGTATTCGCCGTCGGCGCTCGCATGGATATGCTCGGAAAGATCAAGCGTGATCATCGTGAAGCCCAGCGACAGCGCGTACGCAATGTCCTCCGGCTTCTTCAGGTGGTCGCCGTCCGCGCCGAAGCCGTGCGTAAAGTTTTCGCGGAATACGGCAAACGTCGCGCTGTCCAGCACATCCTCAAAGGTGCGGTTGGTAAGCTTCAATTCACGAATCGACTGCTGAGCAAACACGGGCATTGCGTCGTATTTTTCAAACACGCGAATGTGTCCCGGGCCGGCAAGACCAAGTCGGTCGCCCACGCCCACGGAGCGGTCGCAATTCAGCACGGGCACAGGAGCCGTGAACGGGAAAAGCCTTCGAAGCCGGTTTGCGGTTTCGTGCGTAAGCTCGTTCAGCTCCTGCGGAAAATAGCCTTCGCCCTCACAGACCAGCGCATCGCGGTCTCCAAGGTCTGCCATATAGATTTTCGCACCGGGTAGCTCGTGAATGCTTGAGGGATATACGCGGGAGTATTTCATATGCCGTCGCCTCCGTTTTTTCCATCCGGCTCTATTGTAGCAGAAATGCAGGCGATTGAAAAGGGCGTTCCAATAAAAAAATCCCGACCGCAAATCGTTCGCGCGTCGGGAAAGGATATCCCGTGAGTGCCGTTCGTTCCAGCTTTTTCACCCGCCGCTCAGGCAGGGCGGAAGCCTGCGGCCGCTTGCTGTCTTCCCCTGACAACGGGGGCCTGACATCGGCGTCACCGACCCGGCGTCCTTTTGTGAAGATGTGGGTAAAAGCCAAAACGTGGCGCACACCCCAGGATACGTTCAAGTCCAACGGGAAGCATTATAGCAGAGCCGGAGGACGCGCGTCAATAGGAAATCGACGGTTTCCTTCGATTTGGGAGATTTGCATAAAGAAATGCCGCCCATCCAGTTTTTTCGTCCCATCGCATTTTCCGGCTATTGACGCTGCTCCCGACAATGTGGTATGATGAAGGCGCGGAAGCACAATAACAGACCTTGGTCTGTATTTAAAGAGGGTTCCGATATGAAACGTCTTCAGGAAATCATTGACGGCGCAAAGCGCGTGGTATTCTTCGGCGGCGCGGGTGTATCGACCGAATCGGGGATCCCAGATTTTCGTTCCGTGGACGGGCTGTACCATCAGCGTTACGCCTATCCGCCCGAAACGATTCTCAGCCATTCGTTTTTCGAGGTTCGCCCGGCAGACTTCTTCGAGTTCTACCGCGACAAGCTGCTCTGTCCGAATGCAAAACCAAATAAGGCGCACAGGTGGCTTGCAAGGCTGGAGGAGGCCGGCAGGCTGACCGGCATCGTCACGCAGAACATTGACGGCTTGCATCAGGCGGCGGGCAGTCGGCGCGTGTTTGAGCTGCACGGCAGCGTACACCGCAATCACTGCATGGACTGCGGGAAATTTTTCCCCATGGAGACAATTCTCCATTCCACCGGCATTCCGCGCTGCGAATGCGGCGGCGTGATCAAGCCGGATGTCGTGCTCTACGAGGAGGGTCTCGACGATGCCACCGTACGCGGCGCGCTGCGGGTGCTTTCGCAGGCCGACGTGCTGATCGTGGCGGGAACCAGCCTGACCGTATACCCCGCTGCCGGCTTCCTCGACGCCTTCTCGGGGCGTCATCTGATTCTGATCAACCGCGACCCCACCCCCGCCGACGACCGCGCAGAGCTGGTCATCCACGACAGCGTGGGCGAGGTGCTGGACGGCATCCGCATATAGCGCACGCAAAGATCGCCGCGGGAAACGACCGTTTCCCGCGGCAATTTGCTTATTTCCAGCCCTCCCAGACCTCCGGGCAAAAGCCGATGGTCACACTGCTTCCGTTGCGCACGATGGGCGCCTTCAGAAGCGTCGGCGTTTCCAGCAGCACATCCGTAAGGATGGACTCAACGGACAGCTGCCGCGCATAGTCCGCCCTCTCGCCCTTTGCGTCCGGATCCACGAGCGCGCGAACACTGCCTGCGGCGCGCGCAAACAGCTGAAGCTCCCGCGCGCCCAGCTTATGCTTTTTCATGTCCACGGACGTGAACGGAATTCGGCGCTCCTTAAACCAGCGCTCCGCCTTCTGCACGTCGAAGCTCTTTTTCGACGCGTATATCTGAACGTTCATGCGTCACAGCCTTTTCGCGAAGTCTTCCAGCT
>CAZMGO010000097.1:0-8984 GCA_964565845.1 uncultured Oscillospiraceae bacterium
GGCCCACGGGGTGCCTGCGCGCCGCCCTGCTGCGGATTCACCGGACGGCCATACGGCCCGCGGGGTGCCTGCGCATTGCCCTGCTGCGGATTCACCGGACGGCCATACGGCCCGCGGGGTGCCTGTGCGCTGCCCTGCTGCGGGTTCGCCGGACGACCATACGGCCCGCGGGGTGCCTGCGCGTTGCCCTGCTGCGGATTGATCGGGCGCGGCGGCTGTGCGGCTGCCGGACGCGGCTTTGCCGTCTCCGCAGACCTCGGCGCGCGAGGCTGCTGCGCCGCTGCGGGCTTGCCCGCTCCCGCAGGCTTCTCCTCCGCCGCTTCCTCCTGAACCGGCGCAGGCTCGGCCTTCGGAGCCGCCTTCTGTGCCTTCTCCCGAACAGGCTGCGCCTTTTCGGTCTGCGGCGCGCTCGGCTCCTCGGTCGGCGCGGCTTCCGTCTGCTTCGGCTGATCGGCGGAATAGGCGTTGTTCATGGACTTGACGGCGGCTTCGTACTGCATGCGCAGCTCTTCCCGCTCCATCGCCTCTTTCTTCTCCCTTTCCGCGCGCGACAGATCGTCCGACATGCGCTTGAGCATGCCGAGCGCCTCCTGTGCATGCTTGCGCGAACGGGTTACGTTCTCCAGCAAGCTTGCGGCGTTTACGCTGAGTTCCTTGGTTGCGACTTTCGCCATTCCCTGAATCCACCCCCGATAATTTCCGCGTCAATCCGCCTGTGTAAGCAGTTGACGGATGCGTTCGGCAAACGGCGCGTCTGTTACCGCCGCCGCCATGCGCCCGGGTCTGCCAATGGCATTGCCCAGCGCTTGTTCTCCCATTTGAATCAGCTCGACGCCGCGATACCGGCACGCATCGCTCAGCGCCTTTTTCGTGCCGTCCGACGCGCCCTCGTCCACCAGCACGAGCTTCGCTTTTCCGGCCTTGAGCGCCGCTTCCACCGCCTGCTGACCCGAAGCCAGCCGACCGGCGCGCGCGCACAGACCCAGCATATTACACGCCTGCTTCATCCGAAGCCTCTTCCACCGGCGGCAGACTCGCAAACGCCTTTTCAAGCTCGTCAAACACCGCCGCGTCCACGGACGCTTCAAACTTGCGCTCCAGCGCCTTCGTCTTGCGTGCCTTCTTCAGGCACTCCACATTGCGGCACACATACGCGCCGCGCCCGGGCTTCTTGCCGACGGGATCAATGGAAACCTCTCCCTCCGGCGAGCGCACGATTCTTTGAAGCTCGCGCTTCGGCTTCATTTCATGGCAGCCGACGCACATGCGCATCGGCACCTTGCGCGTTTTAAGCATTCTCCTGCTCGCCCTCCGCGGTCTCCGCCTGCGCCGCTTCCTCTGCCTGCTTTGCCAGCGCCTCGTTCATCTGGCTGAGCGACTTGATGTCGATCTTCCAGCCGGTCAGCTTCGCCGCGAGGCGGGCGTTCTGACCCTCCTTGCCGATGGCCAGCGACAGCTGGTTATCCGGCACCACGACGCGCGAGGACTTTTCCTTGTCCGCCACAAACACGCTGTGCACGCGCGCCGGGCTCAGCGCGGAGGCAACGTATTCCTTGGGATCGCTGGACCACTTCACGATGTCGATTTTCTCGGTCTTCAGCTCGTTCACCACGTTTTCCACGCGCATGCCGCGCGGGCCGACGCACGCGCCGACGGGGTCGATGCTGCTGTCGGTGGAGAACACGGCCATCTTCGTGCGGAAGCCTGCCTCACGGGCGATGGACTTGATCTGCACCACGCCGCTTCGAATCTCCGGCACCTCAATTTCAAACAGGCGCTTCACAAGCCCCGGATGCGTGCGGGAAACCATGACCTGAGGGCCGCGATTCTGGCGGGAAACCTCCAGCACGTACACCTTCAGGCGATCGCCCACCTTGATCTCCTCGCCGGGCATCTGCTGTGCCTGCTCGAGCACGCCCTCGGTGCGCCCCAGCTCCACATACGCGCGTCCGTTTTCCACGCGCTGTACGATGGCGGTCAGGATTTCATTTTCCTTTTCGATATACTCGTCGTAAATCACGCCGCGCTCGGCCTCGCGGATGTGCTGCACGATGACCTGCTTGGCGGTCTGTGCGGCAATACGGCCGAACTGGCTGGGCATGGTGGGCACCTCGATCACGTCGCCGACGCCATACATCGACAGCGCCGGATAGTTGGCGCGCACGTCGGTCAGCGAAATCTCCGCCGCCGAATCCACGACGCTCTCCACGATGTTCTTGTGCGCAAGCACCTCGATCTGACCCGTCGTGCGGTCGATCACGGCGCGCACGTTGTCGGTCTTGCCGAAGCTGCGCTTGTATGCGGATACCAGCGCGCTCTCGATCTTCGAGTACAGAACTTCCTTATTGATTTTCTTTTCCTTTGCCAGCGCGTCAATTGCGGAGATGACCTCCGCAGAATCCGCGAAACCCGTCGCCATGGCGTATTCCTCCCGTTTCGTTATGTCCGATCAGACGGCAGAGCTATTCCTCAAGCCCCGCGTCGTCCTCAAGCAGCGCCTCGTCAATGTCCACAACCGGCTTTACGACGGCTGCGGCCTTGCGCTCGAAGGCCATGTTGTCACCCGCCTGCGTGCGGATGACGATTTTGCCGTCGATTAAGCCCTGCAGCTCGCCCTGCCATATCTTTGCTCCGTCCAGCGGCTTATATAACCTTACCTCCACCAGCTGACCCTTCGCGCGCTCGAAGTCGCGCTCCTTCTTCAGCGGCCGATCCACGCCCGGCGAGGAAACCTCCATATAATCGAAGTCCACATTCTCGGTCTCGGGCAGGATTCTTCTATGATAGGCTTCCAGATCGTCCAGCGTGATTCCGCCCTCTTTGTCCACATAAAAACGCAAAAACCTTCCGGCGGGCTCCTTCACCAGCTCAAGGTCGACCCATTCGAACCCAAGCTGCTCAGCCAACCGGATTGCGGCGCGCTCCACGCGCGTAAGCGGCATTGATTGATGATTTGGCAAGTAACTATTCCTCCGCGTTCCACCGTATGCGCCCCCTTGCAAACATCAACCGCCCCGCACGATGCGGCGCGGCTTTCGGGGACGCGCTTCCGCCCAGCGGAAGCATCCAAAGCACGTTCCTGCGCTGCCGGTACAGCAGCGTTGCTTTTATTATACCACGCCCGGAGCGGAAATACAACACCTGTTTTTCAGGATTCCTCCCAGCAAATGATGAAAAATGTGTAAATCTCAGTCATCTCACAACATTTAACTTCACTGTTTCCAGAATTGAACATATCAATTCGCACATCTGACTTGTAAATCGTCGGCATTTGAGGTAAAATAGCATATGGAAAATAATTAGGAGGTAATCACCATGATCAAAATTGGCATTAACGGCTTCGGCCGCATCGGTCGTCTGGTCTTCCGCGCCAGCCTGTCCCACCCGGAAGTTGAAGTCGTTTCCATCAACGACCTCATCACCCCGGATTATATGGCTTATATGCTCAAATATGACTCCATTCACGGCAAGTTCGAGGGCACCGTTGATTACACCGACCATTCCATCATCGTGAACGGCCGCGAAATCCGCGTGACCTGCGAAAAGGATCCCGCCAACCTGAAGTGGGACGAAGTGGGCGCCGAGTACGTCGTCGAGTCCACCGGCCTGTTCCTCACCCAGGAGAAGGCTGCCGGCCACCTCAAGGCTGGCGCCAAGAAGGTCGTCATGTCCGCTCCCTCCAAGGATGCCACCCCCATGTTCGTTATGGGCGTGAACCAGAACACCTACACCAAGGACATGCAGTTCGTTTCCAACGCGTCCTGCACCACCAACTGCCTTGCTCCCATCGCCAAGGTTCTGAACGATAAGTTCGGCATCACCGACGGCCTGATGACCACCGTTCACTCCACCACCGCTACCCAGAAGACCGTTGACGGCCCGTCCATGAAGGATTGGCGCGGCGGCCGTGCGGCGGCCGGCAACATCATCCCCTCCTCCACCGGCGCTGCGAAGGCCGTGGGCAAGGTCATTCCGTCCCTGAACGGCAAGCTGACCGGTATGTCCATGCGCGTTCCCACCCTGGATGTCTCCGTCGTCGACCTGACCGTCAATCTGGCCAAGCCCGCGAAGTACGAGGAGATCTGCGCTGCCATGAAGGAAGCCTCCGAAGGCGAACTGAAGGGCATTCTGGGCTACACCGAGGACGCGGTTGTTTCCTCCGACTTCATCGGCGACGCCCGCACCTCCATCTTCGATGCCAAGGCCGGCATCGCTCTGACCGACACCTTCGTGAAGGTCGTTTCCTGGTACGACAATGAGTGGGGCTACTCCAACAAGGTTGTCGAGCTCATCAAGTACATGGCGTCCGTTGACCACGCCGAATAATCGCATTCCTTCCGCCGTCGGCTTCATGCCGGCGGCTTTTTTCATCCGGATACATCATAGGCGGCGCAGAAATCCGATTCCCGCGCCGCCTATGACTGTCAGAAAACCCATGGAAGAGCCCAGTACGTTCCGCTGATCGAACCCAGCAGGAGGTTTGCATCCCGAAGGGCTTCTAAATCGCCTGCCAACCGACTGTTTGCACCTATGGCAGGGGTCTTTGACATAGGAGTCAGCCGATTCCGCCCAACCACGCGCCCGCGACCAATGCCACCAGCGCGCAGAGGCAGAAGACATACTTGCCCAAGGGATAGAACCATTTGCCGATGCCCTTCCCTGCGCCCTCGTTTACGGCGTCCAGCGCCGTTTGCTTCTTTAGAACCCAGAAGAACATGATTGCCGCCAGCAGCGCGCCTGCCGGGCAGATGTAAATCGACACCACGTCCATCCACTGCGATGTCCACGGCTGAATGAGGGAGGAAACCACTGCGCCAATCAGGCCGATTGCGATTACGGCGGGCAGGCGCTTCATGCCGAAGCGCTCCTGCAGGTAGGCAATCGGCGCCTCATACAGGTTGATGATGGAGCTCAGCGCCGCGAACAGCACGCATACAAAGAAGATCAGGCCTACAATGCGCCCGCCGGCCATGCTGTTCAGCACGCGCACCAGATAGATGAACATCAGCCCCGGGCCGCCGCTTTCCAGCTCTGCGCCGCCCGCTGCCATCGCGGGGATAATCACAAACGCCGCCAGCAGCGCGGCAAGCGTATCGAATATGGCCACGTTGCGCGCAGAGGAGATTACGTTTTCCTTTTTGCTCAGGTAGGAACCGTAAATTACCGAGCCGTTTCCGGCGACCGACAGCGAGAAGAATGCCTGCCCAAAGGCATAAATCCACACCTTGGGATTCAGAAGTCCTTTGGGATTCAGCGTGAAAATGTATTGGTAGCCGTCGCCCGCGCCCGCAAGCGTCGCGACGTAAATGCCCAGTGCAAGGAACAGCCCGAACAGCAGAGGCATCATGACCTTGTTCGCCTTCTCAATGCCGCCGGATACGCCCAGCGCCATGATGACCAGCGATACGGCCAGACCGATCAGCTGCCACATTGTGTTGCCCACGCCGAACACGCCGCCCTGAAGCATCGTGCGAACCGCCGCGCCCAGCGTTTCCGTCTCCGGCGCGGTTCGGCTGAATTCACCGGCGATTTCGCCCATGCCGCTTCCCAGCGCAAACAGCTCGCCCGAAATTCCCATAAAGCAATACTTGAAAACCCAGCCCTGCACAACGGTATAGCCGATGGCCAGCATCAGCGAACCGAGCACGGGAAGAAAGCCGATGGCCATGCCTGTTTTGCGCTTTCCTCCGCGCGTCTCCACGCATTTTCCGAACGCATCCACCGGCCCGGAGCCTGCCCAGCGCCCCAGCGCAAATTCCTCAATCACACCGGTCGAGCCAATCAGCACGACAAACAGCACATAGGGAATCAGAAACGTCAAACCGCCATAGGTTGATACCAGCACCGGAAAGCGCCATATGTTTCCCATCCCCACGGCCGACCCGATGCATGCCAAAATAAAGCCCCACCGGCTGCGAAAGCTGTCGCGAACGCTTCGTTCATTTCCTGCCATTTGTCTCTCCTCCATTCGTACCATGTATCGCCGAAATTCCGTTTGATTTTAACATACATAAATCTCCCTGTCAATCTTTTGACGAAAATCTGTCGAGGAAGGCGTAGTATAAGCACGGCACGGGCTGTGCAGAATACGGCTGAGGAGGGATGAGGCTGTGAATCCATTTGAAATGAAGCCGGAGAGGAAAGCGGAGCTGTTTGTCGATTGGGAGAAGCTGTGGGCCGCGCCGTATTCGAAGCGGGAGGTTGACCCCTACACGCGCACGCGCATCATCCTGATGAACGGCACGGAGTTTGAAAACGTGTGGTTTTCGCATCAGCTTTCCCGCGCCTCGGGCGACAACGAGCTGCGGCGCAAGCTGGCGCTGATTCGCCGCAGCGAGCAGCAGCAGCAAAAGCTGCTTGCGCATTTGAAGCCCGCGGACGAGACGACGCTGGAGCACACGATCGGCTATGAGCAGCTGGCCGTTGACCTGACAGCGCATCTGGCAAAGCGCGTGACCGACGAAGACCTTCGCGGCGCGCTTGATTTCGCGCTTTTGGAGGACTTCGACCATCTGTACCGCTATGCCGATTATCTGGACGCGACGTCTGGCGTGCATGCGGAGGAGCTGGTGGGACGCTACACGGAGATCATGCCCGGCCGCCCGACCATTTCGCATCATCGCCACCCGTATGATTCGGTGCGCTGGGACATGGGCGGGAAAAAGCCCGTGACGATCGACGTGCTTGCAGCCAACGTAATTACGGCTGCCGAGCAGCAGACGATGAACTATTATATGAACACCGCCGCGCTTTGGCCGGATGAGACCGGACGCAGGCTGTATCAGGAAATCGGCATGATTGAGGAGCAGCACGTGACGCAGTATGGCAGCCTGCTGAACCCGACGCTGACGCCGCTGGAGAACCTGCTCGTGCACCAGTATACAGAGGGCTGGCTATACTGGAGCCTGAGCGAGACGGAGACCGATTCGCGCATTCGCGGCATATGGCGCGAGCTGTTCGAGCAGGAGCTGATGCATCTGAAGATTGCGCAGGGACTGCTTCAGGAATACGAGGGAAAAGAATGGAGCGAGGTGCTTCCCGACGCGGAATTTCCCGCGCCGCTGCGGCTGGAAAGCAACATCGAATACGTTCGCGGCGTGCTGGGCACGACGGCAAGCCATACCGCCGACCGGGAGTCATACGTGGACGTGCGCCGCGTGACACCGGAAACGTTCGCGCAGTATCAGCAGCAGGTGAACCAGCCCGTGGAAAACGTGGTCAGCCATTCGTTCCTTCAGGACTATATCCGAAAAAACGGCATGGATTACCGCTTTGAAGCCGCGCCGAACCCGGTCGCGGAGCTGCGAAACCGCACGGCGGACAACCTTTCCGTCGGCCGCGAGACGCTTTGTGATGAGACGTTCCCGCATAAGATCGACGAGGGCGCGCCGGTTCTGCAGCGGACGCGATAACCAAACCGTTTATGCCGGGCATGGATGAGAATTCCTGCCCGGCGCATAAAGCCGCCGCGCAGCCCCTTGGGTGAAGGAGACTGCGCGGCGGTCAATCGCCGGACGGACTCCGGCGTTTCCGGAAGGAAAATCAGCGTGCGCGGCGTTTTACGGCGCGCATTTCAATATAGCCGCGCTCGCCGCGGGGCTCCAGCTGGATGCGGGGATTTTCGTCGTCCCACGCAAGGCCGATCACGGAGGGATCATATTGGTTCATGGCCTGCTGCACGGCAGTGATGGCCTCGCAGTAATCCTCCTCGGCAAACGGCTCGCTTTGGAACATCAGGTAGTCGGCCTCCGGAAGAAGAATCGCGTCGAAGCCCTCCGGGATGGGCGTGTCGGCGTCCATGGCAGCCTCTACGCCCTGCACGTATACGGAGGTGCCCGGCTTGCGATATTTGTCCGGCAGCCACAGGCACACGGGCTCGCCGCAAAGGGAATCCATGCTCAAAAGCAGCCCCCACACGTCGCAGCCGACCTCCTCGCAATAGGCAAAGTATTCCTCGGCCTTTTGTCCGCGCCGCACGATGACCCGACGCTCCGGCTTGTGAAGGGTTTGAATGAAGACGCTCCTTGTGTTGTTCATCGGCTTAAATTCCTTTCTCAGCGCTCGAAATTTTACGCCATAGGGAACGAACAGCGTGACGGGAACCGGGTGCCTTGCATAGGCACCGGGCGTAAGGCCAAATTCGCGCACGAACGCGCGCGTATAGCCGTCCACGCTGCCGAAGCCCAGCGCGAACGCTACGTCGGCAATGCGGCAGCCTTCGCTTTTTAGTCTCAGCGCCGAACGCGCCAGCCGCAGGCGGCGAATGTAATCCGGCGGTGTCAGCCCGGTCAGGCCCTTGAATAGCCGGTAGGCATGCCACGGCGAAAACATCGCCGCGCGTGCCAGATCCATTGGCGTGATTTCCTCGTCCAAATGGGCAGCAATGAAGTCCTGCATTCGCTGAACGGCGGCAATCTGCTCCGTCATACGTTCATCTCCCCTCGCTGCGCAAACGTATTGTAGCACTTCCGAAGAGGGATTTCTCGACGTTTTTTGCTTTTTTCACGCGTTCGCCCGTTCGAGGTCTCGTCTTCGAATCGGATGGCGAAGAACCGTCTTCCATTTTTCGGGCGCGACTCTTCGCGCATCGGATAAATAAATTTCGTGGTGCAGGCGAGTGTCCGTGAAGTCGTTTTCGAAGCCGTTTTCGGCAAGGAAGGCGTTCATTTTTGCCACGCTGACCGGCTCGTCATCAAATGCGCCGAGGTGCATCATCTGCACGCAAAGCCCCTCGTCGATCGTCAGAAATTGAAGAGCGGAAAAATCCTGTTTTTTCTTTCGCGCCGCCTCGGCAATCGCCCAATCGAAGACGTCCCTCGTTACGAAATCCGGCAGGCGAATGACGGAGATCCAGTGGAAGGCGGCCTTGTTGGCGTAATCAAAACCGTTCACACCCGGTTGCCGCCAGAAGCCCTCCAGCGGCGGCACAACGTAATCGAAATATCCGTCGATTTGATGGTCGGTCATCTTGCTCATCTTGATGG
>CAZMGO010000098.1:0-8960 GCA_964565845.1 uncultured Oscillospiraceae bacterium
CGACGACGGACGTGTATTCGATTTCCGACGGCATGCCGACGGCGCTTTCCACGGTATACAAGGGACTTCCGGAGCCGTACGCCAAGCGCACGGTGGAGGGCGACATCGGCATGCGCTATTCCGTGCGCGGCATTGCGGACGCCGTGGGGGTGAAGCGGCTGAGCGAGGAAAGCGGGCTGCCGACGGAAACGGTCTCGAAAATGGTGGAAACGCTGGCGGCGCACACGGATATGGTGCCCGAGCCGGGAACCGACTGGGAACGGCTGGATTACGCGCTTGCCTCGGCGGCCATTGAAACGGCGGTCGGTCGGCATGCGGGCAGCATGGAGGAAACCTACACGCTGATGGGGCTGACGTACGTGCAGTCCGGCAAGGATCTGCGGCCGGTTCGGCAGGTCATCGTGACCGGCGGCTGCCTGATCCACACGCCGCGCACAAGGGACATTGCCGCGCACGCGCTGCATTCGCCGCTTGCGCCGATGTCGCTGCGCCCCATGAAGGCGGATATCCGCGTTGACCGCCGCTATATTCTGGCGGCGATGGGACTTTTGTCCGAATACGAGCCGAAAACTGCGCTTCGCATTATGAAAAAGGAGCTGGACAACGATGGCTATACAGAATAAGAGGATTCCGGAGGGCGAATTTCAGGCGCTGCGCGCCGAGGTGCTCACGCAGTGGCCCACCGGCAGGGACGTGAATCTGGAGGAATCCGTTGCGTACCATAAGGCGATGCCGGAGAACCGAATTTTCTCCCGCAAGCTGGCGGAGGCCAAAAGAAACCACAAAACGCTGATACAGCCCCGCGCCGGTGTGCCGGTGGTGGACAGGCATATCGAGCTGCTTCAGCATCTGGAGCAGTTCGGCGAGGCCGACCTTCTGCCCACGACCATCGACAGCTATACCCGCCAGAACCGCTATAAGGAGGCGGAAAACGGCATTCAGGAGTCCGTCCGACTGGATCGCGCCATGCTGAACGGCTTCCCGGCCGTCAATCACGGCGTGGCGGAGTGCCGCCGCGTAATCGAGAGCGTAAACGTGCCCGTGCAGATTCGCCACGGCACGCCCGACGCGCGCCTGCTGGCGGAAATCTGCTTCGCGGGCGGCTTCACCAGCTATGAGGGCGGCGGAATCTCCTATAACCTGCCGTATTGCAAGAACATTCCCATGGAGCGCACGATTCGCGACTGGCAGTATGTCGATCGACTGGCCGGCCTGTATGAAGAAATGGGCGTATCCATCAACCGCGAGCCGTACGGCCCGCTCACCGGCACGCTGGTGCCGCCGTGCATTTCGCATGCCGCCGCGATTATCGAGGCGCTGCTGGCGGCGGAGCAGGGTGTGAAGAACATCACGGTGGGCTATGGTCAGTGCGGAAATCTGGAGCAGGACATTGCCGCCATTCGCACGCTGGAGGAGCTGACGGACGAGTATCTGACGAAGTACGGCTACACGGACGTCGTTGTCACTACCGTGCTGCACCAGTGGATGGGCGGCTTCCCGGCAGACGAGGCCAAGGCGTTCGGTGTGATTGCCACCGGCAGCATGATTGCCAGCCTGTCCAAGGCAACGAAGGTCATCGTGAAGACGCCGCATGAGGCCGTGGGCATTCCCACGATGGAGGCCAACGCGGCGGGGCTTCGCTGCACGAAGCAGGTTGTCAACATGTTCGCCGATCAGGTATTCCGCAGCGAACGTCTGGAGGAGGAAAAGGAAATCATCCGCAAGGAAACCCGCGCCATCGTGGACAAGTGCTTTGAGCTGGGCATGGGCGACATTGCGTCGGGCGTATGCCGCGGCGTGGAGTCCGGCGCGCTGGACGTGCCGTTTGCGCCCTGCCGCGCAAACGCAGGGCTGATGCTCCCGGCGCGCGACAACGACGGCTGCGTGCGCATCCTGAATTTCGGCAATCTTCCCTTCGATCAGGAAATCAAGGATTTCCACATTGCCAAGCTGGAGGAGCGCGCGAAGGCCGAGGGACGCAGGGCTTCGTTCCAGATGGTGATTGACGACGTGTACGCCATCAGCAAGGGGCGCCTTGTCGGCCGCCCGCGATAAAGCAAGGAGGCAAAAGAAATGAAAATCATAGACGTTGTATGCTCTGCCGGACGAACCGGCTTCTATTTCGACGATCAGCGCGCCATCAAAAAGGGCGCGGGACACGACGGCGTGTTCTATACCGGCGAGCCGGTGACCGAGGGCTTTGCGTCCGTGCGTCAGGCGGGCGAGTCCATTTCCGTGATGCTGGTGCTTGAGGATGGGCAGATTGCCTATGGCGACTGCGCCGCCGTGCAGTATTCCGGCGCGGGCGGGCGCGACCCGCTGTTCCTTGCGAAGGATTTCATTCCGCTGATCGACGGGTACATTAAGCCCCGGCTGGTGGGACGGGAGGCGGACAGCTTCCGCGCGCTTACGAAAATGCTGGAGGAGATTCAGATCGGCGGCAAGCGTCTGCACACGGCCATTCGCTACGGCGTATCTCAGGCGCTGCTGGACGCCGTGGCGAAGGCCAGCGGCAGGCTGATGTGCGAGGTCGTGGCGGACGAATACGGCTGCGAGGTGACCGATCAGCCCATTGCCATCTTCACGCAGTCCGGCGACGACCGCTACGACAACGCGGACAAGATGATTATCAAGGGCGCGCAGGTGCTGCCGCACGCACTGATTAACAACGTGGAGGCCAAGCTGGGGCAGAAGGGCGAAAAGCTGGCGGCGTATGTGGAGTGGCTGCGCAATCGCATTCTCGCGCATCGCGGCGACGAGAGCTATATGCCGGTTCTGCACATCGATTGCTACGGCACGATCGGCGCGATTTTCGGAAACAACAACTATAAGGCCATGGCCGATTACATTGCGCAGCTGGGCGAAATCGCCAAGCCCTTCCATCTGCGCATCGAAGGCCCGATGGATTGCGATTCCACCCGCGAGGCGCAGATTGAGGCGCTGGCGGGGCTTACAAAGGAACTGGACAGCCGCGGAATCGACGTGGAGCTGGTGGCGGACGAATGGTGCAACACGCTGGAGGACATCAAGCTGTTTGCCGACGCGAAGGCCGGTCACATGGTGCAGATTAAAACGCCCGACCTCGGCGGCATTAACAACACAATCGAGGCGGTTCTGTATTGCAAGCAGAAGGGCATCGGCGCGTATCAGGGCGGCACGTGCAACGAGACCGACCGCAGCGCGCAGGTGTGCGTGCACTGCGCCATGGCAACGCAGCCCGTGCAGATTCTCGCCAAGCCAGGCATGGGCGTGGACGAGGGCTTCATGATTGTCTATAACGAGATGCAGCGCATTCTTGCCGTGCGCAGGGCAAGGAAGCACGCGTAAAGGGATTCTTTTATGACAAGCAGGTGGACGGGGGAGCGGGCTTCCCCGTCCATGACCATTTCTGCCAGAGATGCGGCGCTTGAATTTTCAATTTGGCCGTTCGAAATCGGCCAGTGGGGCGAAGAGGAATTCCCCCGGAATTCCGGCCGCAGGCTTTTTGACAGTCTAACGGGAAATACGCAGTTCGTTTATGCGCGCGAACGTGCGGCGGGGTGCAGGAAGGAGGGGCGACTTCATGAAAATAGCGCTGGCATCGGCGCGGACGGTTGACCGAAGCATCGCCTATAATCTGTCGCAGATGGAACGATACATGAGGGAGGCGAAAGCGGGCGGCGCTGAGCTTGTATGCTTTGGCGAAGCCTTTCTGCAGGGCTTTAACTCCCTTTCATGGACATATGCGCAGGATCGGGAAATTGCGGTCACGACCTCTTCAAAGGAGCTTGAGCAAATCAGGCGATGGACAAGGCAATTCGCCATTGATGTGCTGTTTGGCTATAACGAGCGGGAGGACGACTCCATTTATTCCTCCTGCGCGCTGATTGCAGACGGCAGAATCCTCCACAATTATCGTCGGATTTCAAAAGGGTGGAAGGTATATTGGAAAACGGACGAGCATTACAAAGAGGGTCTGAGCGTGGATGTCTTCGACTATAAAGGGGTAAAATGCGCGATCGGCCTATGCGGCGACCTGTGGGAGGCTCCCGAGCGATTTGCGCTTGGCGAGGCGATTCTTTTCTGGCCCGTTTATGTCAGTTGGACAAGGGAGGAATGGGAAAACGGCAGAAAGCTCGAATATGCAGCGCAGGCAAAGCTGTGCTGTGAGAATACGCTGTATATCAACTCCATCTGTGAGGGGGATGCCTTCGGCGGCGCGGCACAATTTGTGAATGGCAGGCTTCGAAGAGAGCTGCCGATTTTCAAGGAAGGCCTGCTTTATGCAGAGGTGTGAAGAAATTCCCTTGGAATGCAAAACGAAAATCGGGGCGGCAGCCGCGAGAACGGCTGCCGCCCCGATGGAGCTGCTGCCCATGCGCCGTAGACGCTGGGCAGCTTTTTGGTGGCGTTGATGGCATCCTGCCGCCGTCCGCTGCTTGAGGAACGGCTCGGCAGCCTTCGGAAAACGGTTTAGATCTCCGGAATTTCGATGGCAAGCTCGTGGCCGCACTCGGCGGAGCGGCAAATGCCGTCAATAATCGCCTGATTATACAGAATCTGGCTGGTGGGCACGGGCGCGGGCAGGTCGTTCAGCACGGCATCCAAGAAGGAGCGCACCTTGTGGTAGAACAGACCCTTGTCGTCCGGGTTCTTGAGAATCGGAATCTTCTCCTCCGTGGGCACGCCCGCCACGTCGTGATACAGCGTCATCTCGCCGCCGACGGTGCCGTTCCAGCAGTCGGTGGAGGGAATGCGCAGGCCGGCCTTGGTGCCGAGAATGATGGTGTCGCCGGGCGTGTTGATGTTCATGGCCCACGCGATGCGGAAGTCGAGGATGATGTCGCCCTCAAGGCGCACGAACGCGGCGGCGAAATCGTCCACGCCGAAGCGCTTGGCGTTTTCCTCTGCGGTGTGGAAGCGATCCGGGTGCTGGGTTGCCGGGTTGGTGCCGAAGAAATCGCTCTTATAGCCGGAAACCGTCAGGGGCTTTGGATAGCCGATTGCGTTGAGTACCATGTCCAGCGAATAGCAGCCGATGTCGCCCAGCGCGCCGATGCCGCCGGTGGACTTCTCAATAAACGTGCTGTTCGGAATGCCGCGCCGACGGCCGCCGCCGGTCTGGATGTAGTAAACCTTGCCAAGCTCGCCGCTCTCGACGATCTTCTTAATCATCTGCATGTTCACGTCCACGCGGGGCTGGAAGCCGATGGAGAGGATTTTGCCGCTCTTCTTCTCGGCGTGGCAAACCTCGACGGCCTCGTCCAGCGTTACGGTGAAGGGCTTCTCAAGCAGCACGTTTACGCCGTGCTCCAGTGCATAGATGGTGGGAATGGCATGCTGCGTGTTGTAGGTGCAGATGCTCACCGCGTCCAGCGGCTCGTTGTCGATCATTTCCTTGTGGCTGGGATAGAAGTGAACGCCCTCCACGCCGTAGCGCTTCATGAAGGCCTCCGCCTTGCCGGGAATCAGATCCGCGGCGGCAACGATGTCCACGTCGTCCATCTGCTTGTAGCTTTCGATATGGGACTCCGCAATCCATCCGGTGCCGATGATGCCAACCTTCAGGCGGCGGCCGCTGGTCTTCTTTTCCTCCTCGAAAGACTGGGTAAACTGGCCAAGTACCTTATCGCCGTTTGCCATGTGTGTATCCTCCCCAAATGAAAATTCCTCGCATACCCGATTCGGTTATTGACATTTTAACACAGAAGAAATATGATATGTATGTGGTTTAGCGCGTGTTTTGTGACGTTTTGTGCTATCCTTGCGGAGGATTTATGCTGGAAACATTCGAGAAATACCGGGATGACCTGTCCCGCGCAGTGGCGTGGCGATCGAATCGGGTGAGCTGCATTCCCCATTACCACACGGGCGTGGAAATCGTTTACGTGCTGGAGGGGCGTGTATCGGCCATCATCGGCGGTCGTGCGCTGACGGCGGAGGCGGGGCAGGCGATTGTGAGCGGCTCCTATACCGTGCATGCCTACGGAGAGGAAGAGGCGCCCGCCATCGTTGCCATCCTTCCGCCGTGCGAGGCTCCGGCGCTGCAGAAGCGGCTGATTGCGGGGCGATTCGTAAGCCCCGTGTTCCCGGACAAGGACAACCGCCTTCGGCAGCTGATGCAGCTTCTGCTTGCGGAGCAGGAGGATGCCGTAGTGCGCGCGGGCTTGAGCACCGCCGTGCTCGGCTTTGCCATGCGGGGCGCCGGCTTCGAAGCCATGACCGAAGACAACAAGGGCGGCCTGATGGCGCAGGTACTCCGTTATCTGAGCGAAAACTACGCGCAGCCCCTGAGAGTGGAGCAGATGGCCGCGCATTTTGGCTACAGCCGAAGCCGCTTTTCGCATTTGTTTAAGGCCAACATCGGCGTGAGCGTGCCGCGCTACGTCAACATCCTCCGCTGCCGCGATGCCGCCGAGGCGCTTCTGAATACCGATTTGCCCGTGGTGGACATTGCCATCAACGCGGGCTTCAACAACACGCACACCTTCTATACCGCTTTCCGCGAGCTTTACCATATGACGCCCGGCGAGTACGTAAAGGCCAGCCGCGCATAAGCGCATGGAAAAGGCGCGCTCGCTTTCTTAGAAAACGCCCGCGCCTTCCTGCGCTATTCCTTTTTCCGCTTTCCGCCGAACGCGCCGCCCGTGACCTCACGGAACGTGCCCTTCAGCTTATCGCCCGCGCCGCGCAGCGAGCCCGTGGCGACAAGCGCAAAGACAATGGCTGCCGCAGCCGCAAGCCCGATCAGCCAGCCGATTCCCTTTGCCGCGCCGTGCTTCTCCGTCTTTTCCGTCTTACCGGTGGATGATTCGTTGTACAGCGTCTGATACAGCACGTCTGCCATATATTCCGTTGCGTCAATGGCCTTCTGCTTTTCGATTTTGTGCGTGCCGAATTCCAGAAGAATTGCGCGCGGGTACAGATCCTGATTGTAATTGCCCTTGCCGATATAAATGTCCTTTACCAATCCCGGATACTCCTCATCGGCTACCGCCTTCAGCTGCTTGGCGAAGGCGCGGTTTTCGGCGGCATCTGCGTTGCTTTTTCCGACGAACAGGCGTACCATGCTGATGTCGTTGCCCTCCACCTCGGTTTCATACTGGCTGGCGGGCACGCCGTCGCGGTGAATGTCGATCAGCGCATCCGGGTTCTTCTCCATCAGCTCCGCGGCCACGGAGCGCGAGCGACGGTAGGCGCCTGCGTCGTGGGGAAGGAAGGTTTCGCGCGAATAGGTCACGTCGATTCCCTTTTCCTCCAGATTCTTCTTCAGCGCCTCGCCCACATCGTAGATGCCCGCGTCCTTGAGCAGCGAGCTTTCTCCGTCGCCGTGAATGTAGGATTCGTCGCTGTGCGTAGAGTACATGCAGATGATGCCCTTTGTGTCGGCCTCATCCGCAAACGCGGCAAACGCGTGCACCGTGTCGGAGGGCTCCTCGCCCAGCGACTGCGCTACGGCGCGGGCATTTTCGTCATCGACGGAAATCACGCGATACAGCTGATTGTCGCCGGAAATGTATTCGTCGCCCTCATACATGTGGCCCATGCGCTGCGTGATTTCAGCGCCTGATTCGTCTGTCATTGTGTAGATTCTGTCATCCTCGCCCTCGAAGCTCTCGCAAAGCCCCGCGCCGCAGAATAGAAGCATCAGAAGAAGCGTCAGCGTTCGTTTCATCCGCGCGCGCCCTCCCTTCGCTTCGCGCCGCGCGTGCAGCGCTCGATGAATTCGCCCAGCAGCTCCGCAAGCAGCACGGCGGATACGCCGGAAATCACAACCGTGTCCAGCATGCCCGCGCCGCCGAGGCGCAGCGTTTGATCGATTCCGTCCGTCCACAGCAGCACGGCCAGCGCGGCGTCTGCCAGCAGCATGCCC
Source organism: uncultured Oscillospiraceae bacterium (assembly GCA_964565845.1). Classification (GTDB taxonomy): domain Bacteria; phylum Bacillota; class Clostridia; order Christensenellales; family Aristaeellaceae; genus SFHK01. The sequence continues at coordinate 7,853 of CAZMGO010000098.1, forward strand.
GCCACGCCCGCGATGAACGCGCTTCGGCGCGAGCGCCCGCATGCATAGGCAATCAGTCCCGCCGCAAGCCCATAAAGGTAGTTCACGTCGAAGGGCATGGCTTCCGGCTCGTCGGGAAAAAATCGCCCGATGGCATACACTGCCGCCGCCGTGACCAGCGTCGCAGCCAGCGCGCGCAGACGCTCTCTTGCGCTGCCTGCCCGTGCCCAGACGTATATCGCCAGCCCGAGCGGAACCAGCGCGCCGCCAATGTTGACGCGCGCGCGTCCGATGGGAAGATCCGGCAGCAGTCCGCCAATAAAAATCAGCGCCACAAACAAAAGCGCCTGCCGATCGGTCAGGCGCAGTCGGTCGAGCGCCCGCTGACACACGCCCGCAGCAACGAGAATGGATACGAGAATAAGAAGGATCTGTCCGATTGACATACAAATTCCTCCGCAAAATGGAATGGCGTCAGTATGCGCCAAACCGCGCGCGAATATACCCGGTCGATTCGGGCACAATGAAAAGGCGCATCGCGCAAAAACCATTTAGGAGGAATGAACCATGTCTCAGAAGCAGGCGAATCCCGATATCCGCTGCCGCGTTACCAGCTGTGCATTCCACTGCGAGGGCAAGGACTATTGCTCTCTCGGCTCCATTCAGGTGGAGCCCTGCCCGTGCGGGCACTGCGGCACGCCCGCGGACGAGAGCTGCTGCGGAAGCTATAAGCAGAAGTAATCCCATAGGCAATCGAGGGCGCCCGGCGGTGCTTCCTGTCCGGGCGCCCTTTTGCTGTCCTATGAAGAATTGTCTGAATGCGGGATGGTTTAGACGAGTGTATCGTCCAGCAGGAAATCAATGACGCCGATATTTAGAACGCCGTTATCATCATACCAACGCTTTCGAATGTCATGACGCACAAGAATCTTCGGGAAGGAATCGCCGGTGAGCGCAAAAGGCTTGCTCTCGGCGAGAGCCTTTTCCTCGGTTCCGAGCGCATAGGCAGACTGAATGTAAGTCTTCTTTCCGCCGGAATTGGCAATGAAGTCGATCTCCCGTGCGACAGGTGCGATCTTGCCCTTGACATTTTTCTCATTGCCATAGACGATTCCAATGTCAACAGCAC
>CAZMGO010000099.1:0-8917 GCA_964565845.1 uncultured Oscillospiraceae bacterium
TCAAGCACGGCAAGATTCGCGGCGTGGAATCCTTCGGCATGCTGTGCTCCGGCCCCGAGCTGGATGTGCCGGATACGCTGTATCCGCATTGCGGCAACGAGGGCATTATTCTGCTTCAGGAGGAATACCCGCTGGGCATGCCGGCTTCCGAGGTATTCGGTCTGGGCGACGACGTGATTGAATACGAGATTCTCGCAAACCGTCCCGACTGCCTGAGCGTATGGGGCGTTGCGCGCGAAAGCGCGACCGTGCTGGGCGAGCATTTCGTAATGCCCGAAATTTCCTTCCCGGAAAACGGCAAGGGCGTGTTCTCCGATTACGCAAGGGTGCGCGTGGAGGACGAGGCAAACTGCCCGCGCTATTGCGCCAGAATCATCACGAACGTGAAAATCGGCCCGTCGCCCAAGTGGATGCGCGAGTATCTATACGGCGCGGGTGTGCGTTCGATCAACAACATCGTGGATATTACCAATTTCGTGATGCTGGAAACCGGTCATCCGATGCACGCATTTGACCTGAGCAAGGTGCGCGACCAGACAATCGTCGTGCGCCGCGCGCATGAGAACGAGACGCTGACGACGCTGGACGGCAAGACGCATACGCTCACGCCGGAAATGCTGGTCATTGCCGACAACGAGCGCGCGACGGGACTTGCGGGCATCATGGGCGGCGAGGAGAGCGAAATCGTAAACGATACCGCGTCGGTGCTCTTTGAGTGTGCAACGTTTGAGCGCGGCAACAACCGCGTGACGGCCAGAACGCTGGGCATCCGCACGGAATCCTCCGGCCGCTTTGAGAAGGGTGTGTGCGCGGAGACGTGCATGGAGGCGCTGGATCGCGCCTGCATGCTGGTGACAATGCTCGGCTGCGGCGACGTTGTGCCCGTGGCGTACGACAACTATCCGCATCCCGCAGGGAAGAAGATCGTGAAGGCCGACGCGAATCGCATCCGCCGCCGCATCGGCGTGGACGTGAGCAACGAAAAAATGGAGGACATTCTGCTCAGCCTGAACATCGATACCGTGATGGACGGCGACCAGCTGACGTGCGAGATTCCGCCGTATCGCGTGGACATCGACGGCGAAGCCGACCTGAGCGAGGAAGTTTTGCGCATGTATGGCTACGAGCACATTCCCTCCACGCTGATGAACGGAGAGACCATGCCCGGTCACCGCAATGAAAAGCAGGCGTTTGCCACCGGTGTGAAGCGCGCGCTCGTGGGCATGGGTTTCTATGAGGCACAGACGTTCTCGTTCATTTCGCCCAAGTGGGTGGAAAGACTGGGTCTGGACGCGGAGGACAGAAGGCTTGATCCCGTTGTGATTCGCAATCCGCTGGGCGAGGATACGAGCGTGATGCGCACGACGCTGGTACCCTCCATGCTGAACGCGCTGGCGCTCAACATGAATCGCGGCAACGCCGAGGCGAGGCTGATGGAGCTGGCGCCGGTGTTCCTCAAGGCGGAGGGCACGGGCGAGCTGCCCGGCGAGCATCCGTCGCTGGTGATCGGCATGTACGGCGAGGGCGTGGACTTCTTTGCGCTCAAGCGCGTCGTGATGTGCCTGTGCCAGCGCTACGGCCTTGCGCCGGACGTGGAGGCGGGCGGAGACGGGTATTATCATCCTGGCCGCAAGGCGACGCTCACCCTGCGCGGCGGCAGCGTGAAGCTGGGTCAGATGGGCGAGATTCACCCGAAGACTGCCGAGAAATTTGAAATCACCGGGCGCGCGTACGTTGCCGAGATCGACGCGGCGGCGCTTAGAACCTGCGCGCTGCCGATTCCGGCGGTGAAGCCGCTGCCGAAGTTCCCAGCCGTCAGCCGCGACATTGCGCTGGTGGTAAACGAAGAGGTTGGCGCGGGCACGCTGCTTTCCTGCATCGAAAGGGCTGCCGGCAAGCTGTGCGAGGACGTGAAGCTGTTTGACGTCTATCGCGGCGAGCGCCTTGGAAAGGGCAAGAAGTCGCTGGCGTTCTCCGTTTCCTTCCGCGCGCCGGATCACACGCTCACCGAGGCGGAAATTACGGCTGCAATGGACAAGATTCTCAAAAATGCCCAGAAGAACCACGGTGCGGAGCTTCGCGCATAGACGAGCACGGGAGGGGGATGCATTCCCTCTCCGACAAGGAGCATAAGAAAGGGACGCTTTCGCAGAAGGCTGCGGGAGCGTCCCTTCGTGTTTGCTTTGGAGGCAGGATTACTTCAGATCGCGGGGGTCGATGTTGTCCATGTCGTCGAATTCCTGATTCTCACCGCACATACCCCAGATGAAGGCATAGTTGCTGGTGGCGACGCCGCAGTGAATCGACCACGAAGGGGAGATGACCGCCTGCTCGTTGTGCATGACGATGTGGCGGGTTTCCTGCGGCTGACCCATCATGTGGAACACGATGTTGTCGTTCAGGTTGAAGTAGAAGTACACCTCCATGCGGCGCTCGTGGGTGTGGCAGGGCATGGAATTCCAGTTGCTGCCGGGCTCCAGCTCGGTGAGACCCATGCAAAGCTGGCAGGTTTTGAGCACCGAGGGATGAATGTACTGGTTGATGACGCGCTTGTTGCACTGCTCGACGGTGCCCAGCGGGCGCTTCGCGGCCTGCGCGATGTTGATTTTTACGGTGGGGTAGGTGGTGTGCGCCGGGCAGGAGTTGATGTAGAACTTCGCGGGGTTCGCTTTGTCGCAGCTTTCGAACTTCAGCTCCTTCGCGCCCATGCCGACATACAGACCGTCACGGGGCAGAAGGTCGTACACCTCGCCGTCCACGAGCACGCGGCCTGCGCCGCCCACGTTGATTACGCCCAGCTCGCGGCGCTCAAGGAAGTATTCACTCGCAAGCGCCTTGCCGCCGGTCAGCTCCACCTGCTTTTCAACCGGCATGATGCCGCCGGCGATGATGCGGTCGAAATGGCTGTAGGTAAGCAGGGCTTCGTCCGCCTCGAATACCTTTTCGATCAGGTAGTCGCTGCGGAGCCGCTCGGTGGTGTAATGCTTTGCGTCGTCGGGATGGCTGGGATAACGAATTTCAAGCTTCATCTGATTGTCCTCCTAAATGATTTATCGCTGCACACGGCCGCTGCCGCTGCCCTTCATCAGGGCTTCCACTTCTTTTACGCTTACGCGGTTATAGTCGCCGGGGATGCTGTGCTTGAGGCACGAGGCCGCCACGGCGAATTCCAGCGCGGAGCGATCGTCCGAATAGGTGTTCAGGCCATAGATCAGGCCGCCGGAGAAGCTGTCGCCACCGCCGACACGATCGACGATGTGAGTAATCTGGTATTTGCGGGAGAGCAGGAATTCTTTGCCGTTGTACAGGCAGGCGCTCCAGTCGTTATGATTAGCGGACTTGCTCTCGCGCAGCGTGATGGCGACGCGGCTCACGTTCGGATACGCATTCATGACGGCCTTGGCGATGCGCTCATACACGCCGGTATCGAGCTTGCCGCCCTCGACGCTCGCGGCACTCTCGGCGGAGATGCCCAGCGTCTTCTGCACGTCCTCTTCGTTGGCGATGACTACGTCCACGTATTTGACGAGCTCCGGCATGACCTCGCTGGCGGTCTTGCCGTATTTCCAGAGGTTTTTGCGATAGTTGAGGTCGCAGCTCACGGTGAGACCGAGCGACTTTGCGGCCTTCACGCTCTCGATGGCCAAAAGACGCGCGCCGTCGGATATGGCGGGAGTGATGCCGGTGATGTGGAACCACGAGGCGCCCGCAAAGGCTTTTTCCCAGTCGATGTCGCCGGGCTTGGCCTCGGCAATGGCGCTGCCTGCGCGGTCGTAAATGACCTTGCTGGGACGCTGCACCGCGCCGCTCTCCACAAAATAAATGCCCATACGGCCAGAGGTGTACACGATGTCGCGCGTGTCCACGCCAAAGCCGCGCAGCTCTCGCGCGCAGGCAAGGCCGATGTCGTTGTCGGGCAGAACGGTTACATAGGAGGCGTCCATGCCGTAGTTCGCGCAGCTGACGGCAACGTTGGCTTCGCCGCCGCCGAATGTGGCTTCAAGGGTCGGAGACTGAAAAAGGCGCTCGAAGCCGGGGCTTTTCAGGCGCAGCATGATTTCACCGAAGGTAACGATTCTTGTGCTCATGACGGTATCCTTCCTTCCGAGATCATCATTGGAAAACGATCACTTTTATTGTATCACGTCCGATAGGCTCGCGCAAGTATAGAATTGTTGCGTTCGCATAGAGTAAGGGGAGGAGGCGGTGCGTTTGAAACGGACTTTTCTTTTGATGGCGGCTGTGCTGTGCCTGTTGAGCTCAGATGTGAAGGCAGAGTCGCCGCAGGTGGGGGCGCGCGCCGCCATTTTGATAGAGACGGAAACCGGGCGCGTGCTGTTTGAAAAGAACGCAGACGAGCGGCTGGCGATTGCCTCGACAACAAAGATCATGACGGCGCTTCTGGCGATCGAAAACTGCTCGATGGATGAAATCGTCACGGCGGGAAAAAACGCCAGCGGCGTGCCCGGCACGTCCATTTATCTGAGCGAGGGCGAGCAGCTTACCATGGAGGAAATGCTCTATGGGCTGATGCTGCGAAGCGGAAACGACGCGGCCGTGGCAATCGCGGAGCACGTGGACGGCAGCGCGGAGGCGTTTGCCGCGCGCATGAATGCGCGCGCGGAGGCACTGGGTGCAAATGCCTATTTCACGACGCCGAACGGTCTGGATTCCGGCGGGAACGGCGCTTCCGCTCACGGCATTGCGCTCATTGCCCGGGAGGCTATGCGGTATGAGGAATTCGTGACCATTGTTTCTACGAAGAAACGGACGATACCGTGGACGGATCACGAGTACATGCGTGTTTTGACGAACAAAAATAAGCTTTTGAGTACCTATGACGGCGCGCTGGGCGTCAAAACCGGGTTTACAAAGAAGGCTGGGCGCTGCTTGGTGTTCGCGGCGGAGCGGGACGGGATGCGCGTGGTGGGTGCGGTGCTGAGCTGCCCAAACTGGTTTAAGGAAGCGGCAGACATTATGGATTACAGCTTTCAAACGTATTCCATGACGGAGCTTCTGCCGGAAAATACAGTCCTGACGGAGGAAAGAGAGCAGTTCACGCTGCTTTCGGCACTGCGTGCGCCGCTTCGGGAGGGAGAGACGGCGGAAATCGAGATCGAAACGACGGAAGGGGAGGCTTGCGTCTGGGCGGTGGTAAACGAGGAAAGGATTGCTTTTGCGCCGCTGTTACGCGAACAAAAATCGGAGAGGCTTACCTTTGTCGAGGGCTTCCGAAGGCTGTGGCTGAGCTGGAGCGCGTTTAACAAATAAATTACGGACAAAGCGCTTGACAGAGAATGTACAGCTGATTATAATGGTCAAAGAAGGTCAAATTAATTCCGACCTTCCTGAACGGAGGGCATAAGGATGGATGCGTCGAAATTTACGAAGAAATCATTGGAGGCGCTGCAGCTTGGGCAGCAGATTGCACTTCGATATTCCAATATGCAAATTGAGCAGCCGCACCTTTTAAGCGCGCTGCTTTCGCAGGACGGCGGTCTGATACCGGAGCTTCTGAAGAAGATGGAGGTCAATACCGCCGCGCTCAAGGAGGCGTGCGACGGGCTTGTTTCCCGCATACCGCGTGTAAGCGGGCCGGGACACGAGGCCGACAAGGTGTACATCTCGCAGGATGTGAATCAGGCACTGTTGGCTGCGGAGGACGAGGCCGCACACATGAAGGACGAATACGTGTCGGTGGAGCACCTGCTGATCGGCCTGATTGAGCGCGCGAACCCGCAGATGAAGCGGCTGCTTGAGCAGTTTGGCATCGAAAAGGACAAGGTAATGGCGGCGCTTCAGACCGTGCGCGGAAACGTGCGCGTGACGACGGACTCGCCGGAGGCAACCTATGAGGCACTGAAGAAATATGGTCAGGATTTGACCGAGCTTGCCCGCAGGCAGAAGCTTGACCCGGTGATCGGTCGCGACAACGAGATTCGAAACGTGATTCGCATTCTTTCGAGAAAGTCGAAGAATAATCCCGTATTAATCGGCGAGCCGGGCGTAGGCAAGACGGCCATTGCCGAGGGATTGGCGCAGCGAATCGTGCAGGGCGACGTGCCCTCCTCGCTGAAGGACAGGCAGCTCTTCTCGCTGGATATGGGTGCGCTGATTGCCGGAGCGAAGTACAAGGGCGAATTTGAGGAACGCCTGAAGGCGGTTCTTGGCGAAATCAAGGAATCAAACGGCCGCATCATCCTGTTCATCGATGAGCTGCACACCATCGTGGGCGCGGGCCGCAGCGAGGGAAGCATGGACGCGGGCAACCTGCTCAAGCCCATGTTGGCAAGGGGTGAGCTGCATTGCGTGGGCGCAACCACGCTGGACGAGTACCGCAAGTATATCGAAAAGGATGCGGCGCTGGAGCGGCGCTTCCAGCCGGTGATGGTGGACGAGCCGACGGTGGAGGACACCATTTCCATCCTGCGCGGTCTTGAGGAGCGCTATGAGGTGTTCCACGGCGTCAAGATTACCGATCAGGCGCTGGTGGCGGCGGCGGTACTGAGCGACCGATATATTTCCGACCGTTTCCTGCCCGACAAGGCCATTGACCTCGTAGACGAGGCGTGCGCCATGATTCGCACCGAGATGGATTCCATGCCGCAGGAGCTGGACGACGTTCGCCGTGAGATTATGCGGCTGGAAATCGAGGAGGTCGCTCTGTCTCACGAGCAGGAGGAGAAGGCCTCGGCGGAGCAGCTGAACAAGGTAAGGAAGGAGCTGGCCGAGAAGCGCGACCAGTTCAACGAAATGAAGGCGCGCTGGGAAAACGAGAAAAACGCCATTGTGCGCGTGCGCGCCTTGCGTGAGCAGATTGAAAAGGTGAATGCCGACATTCAGCTGGCGGAGCGCGAGTATGACCTGAACAAGGCGGCGGAGCTGAAATATGGCAAGCTGCCGCAGCTGACGAAGGAGCTGAAGGAAGCCGAGGAAACGGCGGAGAAGGATAAATCCGCACGTTCGCTTCTGCGCGACCGCGTAAACGAGGACGAAATCGCTCGCATCGTTGCGCGCTGGACGGGCATTCCCGTGGCGCGGCTGATGGAGAGCGAGCGCGAAAAGCTTTTGAGGCTCGACGAGGAGCTGCATAAAAGGGTCATCGGTCAGGACGATGCCGTGAAGCGCGTATCCGAGGCAATTCTGCGTTCCCGCGCAGGCATTCAGGATCCTGATCGACCGGTTGGCTCGTTCCTGTTCCTCGGCCCGACCGGCGTCGGCAAAACCGAGCTGGCAAAGGCGCTGGCACAGACGCTGTTTGACGACGAGAAGGCCATGGTGCGAATCGATATGAGCGAGTACATGGAGAAGTTCTCCGTGTCCCGTCTGATCGGAGCGCCTCCCGGATACGTGGGCTACGAGGAAGGCGGCCAGCTGACCGAGGCCGTGCGCAGAAAGCCGTATTCGGTGATTCTGTTTGATGAAATCGAGAAGGCGCATCCGGATGTATTCAACGTGCTTCTGCAGCTGCTGGACGATGGCCGTCTCACCGATTCACAGGGGCGTACGGTGGACTTCCGAAACGCCATTATCATCCTCACCTCAAACCTTGGCAGCGACGTGATTCTGGAGGGTATCGGTTCGGACGGCGAAATTACGGAGGAGGCAAAGGCAGAGGTCGACAGCATGCTGCACGGCGCATTCCGTCCGGAGTTCCTGAATCGCTTGGACGAGATTATCTACTTTAAGGGACTGATGCGCGGTCAGATCGGCGCGATCATTGACCTCATGATGAACGACGTCAATCGTCGTCTGGCGGACAAGCGCATTCATGTAACGCTGTCCGAGAGCGCGAAGGACAGAGTGATTGAGGATGCGTACTCTCCCCAGTACGGCGCCAGACCGCTGCGCCGCTATATCCAGCGCAACGTGGAGACGCTGCTTGCAAAGGCGATTCTGCGGCTGCAGGTGCAGGAGGAGAGCAATGTCGTTATCAACGTGAGAGACGGCGAGCTTGTTGCCGATGCCGTGCCTGCGCAGACCGTGCCGGAGGCAATCTGATTCCGTTTTCGGGGCTGTTGCACACCGAACAAACACGCATGCAGAACCATTGTTAAATTAAAGCGAGTCGGCAAAACCAAAAGGAAATGCCGGCTCGTTTGTTGAATTGAATATTTGTGAAAACCAATCAACAGGAGGAGTATATCCGAATTGTGGACGGATGTCAACAGCTTTCGCTCGCGATAAGCTCGGGAATCCGTAAAAAGATTGAAAAAGATGAATTCTTTCGACAAGTACGCGCCCAGCTTGGGAAACTGGATTATACGGAACTGTACAGCGCTTATTCGGGAAGAGTCCGAAAATCACAAGTCGAGCCGAGAATTCTGTTTGAAATCTTAGTATGCGCTTACGCGCTGAATGTGTACAGCACGCGAAAGATCGAGGAGCTCTGCCGGAATCACGTGCAGTTTCTGCTGATTTTGGACGGGAAGGACGCGCCGGATCACTCGACGATCTCCCGTTTTCGCAGTGGAAAGGCGACAGGGAAGGCCATCGAGAATCTGTTCGCGCAGTATAACGCGCATTTGGAGGCCATCGGAGAGACCGATCACAAGGCCGTATTCATCGACGGCACAAAGCTGGAAAGCAAGGCGAACCGTTACACCTTCGTCTGGCGAAAGACGGTCGAGCGCGAGCTTGCAAAGATCAAGGAGAAGGTGAAGGCGCTTCTTCCCGATCAGGACGGCTACACGACGATCAAGAAAACACAAGCATACATCGCCGATTTGAACCGACAGATCGCGGAGGCCAAGGTCGAGGTTAAGAGGGGACGCGGGCATCATAAGCCATCCATTCTGCGCCTGAGGGACGAGGTATCTGCGCTTGTTCAGCGCTGGGAGGCGTATGAAACCCGAAGGAGTATCCTCGGCGAGGGGCGAAACAGCTACTCCAAGACGGATCCGGACGCCACGTTCAT
>CAZMGO010000100.1:0-2942 GCA_964565845.1 uncultured Oscillospiraceae bacterium
CTTCGACATAGATTGAGCAAAATCCTTTTGGTAATAAAAATGTAATATTTTCAATTATTCTTTAACTCATGCGTTTGCCCTGAGATTACCAGTTTGTATGCTTCCGCCATGCAGAACATTATAAAATACTCCATTCATATATGTATTTTTTATTAACAACTCCATTTCTCGATTGACAGACATCGAATTTTGTCGTAAAATAACTGCGTGATGATGAGAAAGCGCAGATGCGATATGTTTCGGTTGTGCTCGTTTCTCAGAATCACACATTTTGCGACACAGGCCCTTGATCGCTCCTCGTTTCTTAGGTTATCATATGATTGATGGCAAAGTTTCTATGCAAAATGAACTGTTTCCCGCCGATGGACAATAAAAAAAACACCCTGCTATAGTTTGCAAATAAAAAGTCAAGCCCTAAATGACAGAAAATATGCAGAGGATGCAAGAGCATGATGAGAACGACAAATAGGCCACCCGGAAAGGTGGCCATACAAAAGAGAACGCAGCACCGTCATCCCGCCGTGTCAAAGATAGGCGGCTGTGCCAGCCTTCGGCATCCTTGACTCTTTTTATCAATATTTAGCCGAGCGACCGCGCGGCTGTCTCCGCACGCGCTCAACGCAGGCTCTGCTCACGCGTCTTTTCCTGCCAAATGCACAATCTGGGGCGTCCCCTATCCGGACAGCCCCCGATTCCTTTATTCCTGCGTTTGTTCTCTGCGGATTTCCTTCAGACGCTTCATAACGTCGTTTCCGCCGCGTCCGAAATAGTCGTGCAGGCGGCGATATTCGGCATACAGCTTCTCATATATGGCGCTGTTCCTCGGCGATGGCCGATACACGATCGGCAGCGTGCCGCCCATTTCCTTTGCCGCATCCTCGATTGTATCATACCCGCCCGCCGCCTTTCCGGCCGCTACCGCTCCGAACATGGCGCTGCCAAGCGCCGGAGTCTGAGTAGAACGGGCAATGTGAATCTCCCGCTTGAGCACGTCGGCATACACCTGCATAAGGAACGGGTTCTTCTGTGAAATTCCGCCGCAGGCGTACAGTCTTTCGATCGCCACGCCGCTGTCCTCAAAGGTATCGATAATCATGCGCGTACCATATGCCGTGGCCTCGATCAGCGCGCGGTAAATGTCCTCCGGCCTGGTCGTCAGCGTCATGCCCAGCAGCATACCGGTCAGATCCACGTCCACGAGCACGCTTCGGTTTCCGTTCCACCAGTCGAGTGCCAGCAGACCACTCTCGCCGGGCTTCTGTTTCTCGGCAAGCCTTGTCAGATACTGATGCGCGTTCATGCCCAGCTTTTCCGCCTCGCGCGCGTAGCTCTCCGGGAAACAGTTCTCCACAAACCAGTTGAAGTGATCGCCCACACAGCTCTGCCCCGCTTCATAGCCCATCAGGCCGGGAACCACGCCGTCCTCCACCACGCCGCACATGCCGGGCACGATGTGCTCCTCATCGGAAAGCATGATATGGCAGGTAGACGTGCCCATAATCATCAGCATGGAGCCCTTCCCGGTCAACCCTGCCGGCGGCAGCGACACATGCGCGTCCACATTGGCCGTAGCCACGGCAATGCCGGGCTTCAGCCCCATTCTCTCCGCCATTTCCTTCGTCAGCTCGCCGGCCCTGCTGCCGATGGACGTAACCGGGCCGAGCTTTTCCTCCACCACATTCTCAAGCAGCGGATGACAGGCCTTCAAAAACTCCTTCGACGGGTATCCGTCCTTCTTATGCCAAATCGCCTTATAGCCCGCCATGCAGCTGTTGCGCGTTTCCATGCCCGTCAGGCGCAGAATCACCCAGTCTCCGGCCTCCATGAAGCGGTCGGTTTCGGCATACAGCGCCGGATCCTCCTCGGCAATCTGCCAGAGCTTGGGGAACATCCACTCGGAGGAAACCTTTCCGCCGTAGCGCTTGAGCCATTTTTCGCCGCGCGCCTCGGCGACGGCATTCAGCCGATTCGCCTGATCCTGCGCCGCATGGTGCTTCCACAGCTTCACATACGCATGCGGATTGGACGGATACCTCCAGCACATCGGGTCGCCCGCCTTGTCGATGGGAATCACGGTGCAGGCGGTAAAGTCAATGCCGATGCCAACCACGTCATCGGGATCGATGCCCGCATTTTTAACGGCCTGCGGCACGGCGGTTTCCAGCGCCTTCAGATAGTCATTCGGGTGCTGAAGCGCCCAATCCGGCTTCAAACGCGTTCCGTCGGGAAGCCTTTCGTCCATCACGCCATGCTCGTATTCGTATACCGCTTCGCCGACCTCGTGGCCGGTGCCGATTTCCGCCACAAGCGCGCGCGCCGAGAGCGTTCCATAGTCAATGCCGATTGCGTATTTCCCCATTCTTCATCCTCCTCCGTTACATCCGGCTTATCAGCGTCGCAGCGATCAGGATATGGCACAGATAATACGTGGGCAGAATCCATTTCTGCACGCTTTGTATGCCCATGAACGTGTGAAGCCCGATAAGCGTATCCGAGAAAACGATCATAAAAATGCCAAGCTTGAACAGCGTAAGCTCCGTTCCCAGCGAAACCGACAGCACCGCCGCCGAAATCAGCATGTACATTGCCAAGGCCGCACGCAGCGGCACACCCTTCGCATGCGGATAGATTCCCTTCCACAGGAAAACGGAATACCCGATCACCAGCATAACAGCCGCGCTGAGAATACCGGGACACGCCGCATGGAGTGCATAGATCAGAAAGCATGCATGCGCAAGGAAAAAGCCGCCCACGCCCGCGATAAAACGCATCGGATTTTCCTTCTGATGCGCCAGCAGATAATCGCCCGCGATGGAAAATGCGTAGCCCAGCGCAATCACGCCGCTCATCGGCGTCCTCGTAAACAGCGCAATGACCAGACATTCAAGCGTGACCAGCGCGCTGAACACATACCTTCGCGTAACGAAGCGCAAAACCATCAT
>CAZMGO010000100.1:3042-8902 GCA_964565845.1 uncultured Oscillospiraceae bacterium
GCCCTTCACAATCACAAGCGAGCCGTCCGGCGCGTAATGCCTGTACTTCATTCCCGGCGAGCGCACGATTTCGCCCTGCTTCAGCGGACGCAGCACGCTGCCGTCCACCTCCACCTCGCCCAGCACGTCGGCAATCATTTTCGGCGTAACGCCGCCGGGACGAAGCACGCGCACCGGCGTACTGCGCACATCCACAACCGTTGATTCAAGCCCCACGTCGCATGCGCCGCCGTCAAGAATCATCGGCACGCGCCCATCCATGTCGGCGAGCACATGCGCTGCCGTCGTGGGGCTGGGCTTGCCGGAAAGATTCGCGCTGGGCGCGGCAACCGGCACGCCGCAGGCGGTAATAAACGCCTGTGCCACAGGATGCGACGGAAACCGCACGCCAACGCTGTCCAGTCCCGCCGTGGCCTCCATCGAGATGCCGTCTGCCTTGTCCATAATCATCGTCAGCGGCCCCGGCCAGTAGGCCTCTGCCAGCCTGCGCGCGTTTTCCGGCATATCGCCGGAAATCACCCTTGAAAGCTGATCGAGCGCCGAAATATGCACAATCAGCGGATTGTCGCCCGGACGCCCCTTCGCCCAAAAGATGCGCTTGATTGCCTCGCCGTCCAGTGCATTGCCGCCCAGACCGTATACCGTCTCCGTCGGAAATCCAACCACCTGACCGGCTCGAATCAGCGCGGCCGCCTCCCGCAGTGCCTGCGTGTCCGGCTTTACCACTCTTGTGTTCATGTGTTCTCCATCAACTTCGTCTGCTCGGCAAGGATGAGCTTGTCAATCAGCTCGTCCAAATCGCCGTTCATAATGTCGGTAATCTTGTAAAGCGTAAGACCGATTCGATGATCGGTCACCCGTCCCTGCGGGAAATTATACGTGCGGATGCGCTCCGAACGGTCACCGGAGCCCACCTGCAGGCGCCGACGATCGGCATATTCGCTGTCCGCCTGCTCGCGCTGCATCTCATACAGACGGCTGCGCAGCACCTGCATGGCGCGCTCGCGGTTCTGAATCTGTGAGCGCTGATCCTGTGAGGTAACCACGAGGCCGGTGGGAATATGCGTAATGCGCACGGCAGAATCGGTACGGTTTACGTGCTGACCACCCGCACCGGATGCACGATAGGTGTCGATGCGCAGATCACCCGGCGCAATGCTGACCTCCACGTCCTCTGCTTCCGGCAGAACGGCTACCGTTGCCGTGGACGTTTGCAGCTTGCCGTTGGATTCCGTGACCGGCACGCGCTGCACACGGTGCACGCCGCTTTCAAACTTCAGCCGTTCAAACACGTTCTTGCCCTTCACGGACATGATTGCCTCCTTGATGCCGCCCAGCTCCGTTTCGCCGCCCTCGATCATCTCGGTCTTCCAGCCGCGCGCCGCTGCATAATGCGCATACATGCGCACAAGCTCGGCGCCGAACAGCCCTGCCTCGTCTCCGCCCGCGCCCGCGCGCACCTCGATAATGGCGTTGCGGCGGTCATCGGGATCCTTGGGAAGCAGAAGCAGCCGTGCCTCCGCCGTCGCCCTGTCCAGCTCGGCATTCAGCTCCGCAAGCTCCTCGCGCGCCATTTCCGCCATATCCGGATCCTCGCCGTCCGCCATCTCCTGCGCCTCCTCAATCTGTCTGCGCAGCCTGCCGTAGGCCTTTGCCGCCGTTGCCAGCTCCTCCATGTCACTGTGCTCGCGCATCAGCTTCTGAAACAGCGCCGTGTCGGCAATCACCTCAGGCAGCGTAATTCGAATCGAAAGCTCCTCGTATCGTCCCTCGATTGCCTCCATCTGGCGGGCAATTCGATCCTTTTCACTATATGCCGCGTTTTCCATGTGCTCCTATCGGCCCCTTATCCATACCACGCGCTCCACGCCGGGAAGATCCTTCACCGTCCCGCTCGCGGCGCACATGGCGTTTTCACTCATCAGACGCAGTACCTCTGCCGCCTGCCCGTCGCCCACCTCAAACAGCGCGTATCCACCGGGCTTCAGATGCCCGTAAACCTCGCCGGACAGACGGCGATAAAACGCCAGCCCATCCTCGCCGCCAAAAAGCGCCATTCGCGGCTCGCGCGCAACCTCGGTCTGCAAATGCTCCATATCGTCCGCCGTCAGGTAAGGCGGGTTGCACAGAATCGCATCAAATCGCTCTTCCGCGACCGGCGCAAGCAAATCCCCCTGCAAAAAGCGGATGCTCACGCCGTTCAGGCGCGCGTTCTCGCGCGCAGCGTCCAGCGCATCCGCGCAAATATCCGTTGCCGTTACGCGCAAGCCCGGCTGCAGCCGCGCGACCGAAACGGCAATCGCACCGCTTCCGGTGCACAGATCAAGCACCTCCGCGCCGGTCTGCCCGCGCAGCAGCCTAAGTGCATGCTCACAAAGCGTTTCCGTGTCCTGCCTTGGAATCAGCACGCGCGGATCCACCGCGAATTTCAGCCCCATGAAATACGCCGCACCCTCGATATACTGAAGCGGCTCGCCGCTCAGCCGACGGCCAAGACGCCTGTCCAGCTCTGCCTGCTGCTCCATGGGCATTTCCCTCCCACGGATTTCCGCCAGCTCTCCGGGTTCAAGCGCAAGCAGACCGCATACCAACAGGCGCGCGTCGACCTGCGCATCGGGATTCTCCGCCCGTTCAAGCTCGGCGCGCGCCCGCATCATCCATTCACCGAAGGTCATTCGGTCTCTGCCGCCTCGGTTTCTTCCTTATTTTCATAATAGCTCTCGGGCAGCGGCTTTTCCCAGCCCAGCGACGCCTTCAGGGCTACCAGCGCCACCTCGAGCATTTCGTCATCCGGCTCTGCGGTGGTCAGCTTCTGCGTCATCAGCCCCGGCCACTTCAGTGCCTTGATTACCGGCGTATCCTCCGCGCGGCCCAGCCATTTCAGCACCTCATAGGAAATACCCGCCACCAGCGGCAGAAGCGCCAGCTTGCACAGGATGCGAAGAAAGATGTTGGCGTTGATCACGCTGCTGCCCGCGATTTCGCTGAACAACGTGAACAGCAGAATGGAGATGACCATCACGATCATCAGGAAGCTGGTACCGCAGCGCGGATGCAGCGTTGTATACTTGCGGGCGTTTTCGACCGTCAGCTCCTCGCCATGCTCAAAGCAGAAAATCGACTTGTGCTCCGCACCGTGATACATGAACACGCGATGAATCTCCTTCATCCGTGAGCAGAAATACACATACAGCAAAAACACGCAGATGCGAATCACGCCGCCAATCAGGTTCACGACCAGCTCGGAATGAATCACTTTGCGCACCAGCCATTCCAGCGAAATGGGCAGCACAAAGAAAAGGCCGATTGCCAGCACAATCGCCAGCACAACCGCACACGCCATCATCACGTCATCCGGCTTCACATGCAGAATTTCGGAAACCTTTTTTTCGAACTTCGTCGGCTCCTCCGCTTCCATTCCGGCCATATCCGCCGATTCGGTGAGCGTCCTCATGCCGTCCACAAGCATGATCACAAAATTGACCACGCCGCGAATCAGCGGCCAGCCCATCCACCTGTGCTTGTCCTGCGGTTTTTTAATCGGCTTGGTCACATAGGTAATGGTACCGTCCGCTTTGCGAACGGCGATGGCCGAGCACTCGGTGCCCCGCATCATCACGCCCTCCATGACTGCCTGTCCGCCCACCGAGGGACGCCTGTTCGGATATTCGCCCGTCCACCACCAGTGAAATCTTTCCTTAAAAGTACTCATGTATTCTCCTTTCACAGATGCAATAAAAGAAAACAGACCGGACGTGTGCCCGATCTGTGAAAGCCTGTGAGCACGCCAAAGCTCAGCATTGCAGATTCCGCAATTACATGCCGTAGCGCTTCTTGAAACGATCGACGCGTCCGCCGCTGTCAACCAGCTTCTGCTTTCCGGTATAGAAGGGATGGCACTTGGAGCAAATATCCACGCGCAGCTCCTTCTTGGTGGAACCGGTCTCGAAGGTCTCGCCACAAACGCAGCGGACGATCGCCTTGCCGTAGTTGGGATGGATCTTCTCTTTCATTCGTTTTCACCTCTCTTGCACAGACTCGCAGTCCGTACAAACCGGATTGTCATGCACTCGGCGCGCACGGCATCCAGTGTCGTCATGCATCTGATAGTATACCACATTGCTCCCGTTTCCGCAATGCCTTTTTTTGATTTTACACGGATGCAACCTTAACGGCCGCCGAGCGTGTAGCCCTCCTTCTCCCAGATGGCTGCCCAGCCCTTTATGCGCGCAATGAAATCGGCGTTCGTGCGCGTCTTTTCCATCAGTTCAATCATCTGCTCGGTCGCATCCTGATTTCCTCCGGAGGACAGCATGCGGCGCATCTGCAGCGCGCCCTCCGCTTCCGCTGGCGTGTACAGCAGCTCGTCGCGGCGCGTGCCGGACTTGTTCAAGTCGATCGCCGGGAAGATGCGCTTCTCGGACAGCTTCCTGTCCAGATGCAGCTCCATATTGCCGGTTCCCTTAAACTCCTCGTAGATGATGTCATCCATACGGCTGCCCGTTTCCACCAACGCCGTGGCGACGATTGTCAGGCTGCCGCCGTTTTCAACGTTGCGCGCCGCGCCAAAGAAACGCTTGGGCTTATACAGCGCGCCCGGATCCAAACCGCCGGACAGCGACCGTCCGGTCGGCGGAATCACAAGGTTGTATGCGCGCGCGAGCCTTGTAATCGAATCCAGCAGGATTACCACGTCCCTGCCGATTTCCACCAGTCTCTGCGCATGATCCAGTGTCATTTCGCTCAGCCGCGTGTGATTTTCCGGCATTTCGTCAAAGGTCGAATACACAACCTCGCCCTTGATGGAGCGCTTAAGGTCGGTTACCTCCTCCGGTCGCTCGTCAATCAAAAGTACGATCAGGTGGACTTCGGGGTTATTCTCCGTGATTGCGTTGGCAATCTTCTTCAGAAGAACCGTCTTGCCCGCCTTCGGCGGAGACACAATCAATCCGCGCTGTCCCTTTCCGATGGGCGCAATCAAATCGATGGCGCGCAGCGCAAGATCGTTGCTTCCCGTTGTCTGCTCCAGGCGAATGCGCGTGTCCGGATAAATGGGCGTAAGATCCTCAAACCGCGGACGGCGATAGGATTCCTCCGGCGGACGTCCATTGATGGCGCTGATGTAAATCATCGCCACATAGCGGTCACCCTCACGCTGCGGGCGCGTCTTGCCCTCCACGTAATCGCCCGCGCGCAGACCGAAACGACGAATCTGCGTGATGGACACATACACGTCATTCGTGCCCGGCAGGTAGTTTTCGGCGCGCAGGAAGCCATAGCCCTCCGGATGCATCTCCAAAACGCCCGCACCGTCGCCGTACTCCATGCTCTGCGCGTAATTCACGCCCGTATTTTCACTCGTCGCCGGGCGGAACGTCGGCGTGCCTTCCGCCGCCTCTCTGGGTGCAGCCGTCTCCGCATGCGGCGTCGTTCCCTCCGTATTCGCCGCATCCGTTCCCACAATCGACCGACGCTCAGGCGGCACCGCCTCCGTGCCGCGGTTTACAAATGGCCGCCCCGGTGCCATGCCCGTGCGGGCATATACGCCTCTTGTGGCAATCGTCTGTGCGTTTTCGCTGCGCGTGACAATCGGTCTTCCAAGCTGCGCCTGTCCATCCTGCGGTGTCCGCGAATACGGCGGGCGCTGCATATCTCCCTGCGGACGCTGATATCCATTTCGCACAGCCGTCTGACCGTCCGCGCCGCCGACCGGCCGCGCATACGTTCGCTGCGGATAGGAGCCATTCTGGTACGAGCTGCCCTGATACTGACCGTTCTGATAATTCGCATAGCGCGGCTGAAAACGGGGTCTGCCGTCCGTCTGCGGAACAAACGTGCTTGAGGGCGTACGCGTCTCTTC
>CAZMGO010000101.1:0-8816 GCA_964565845.1 uncultured Oscillospiraceae bacterium
GACAAGCGCATAAAATTGCATTATAATGCGTCCATCAACCAAAGGGAGGACGCAAACATGTTGAACTCGAAAATGAAAAAGCTGGTAACCTCTATGATCGCTCTGATTCTGTGCCTGTCCTCCGTCAGCGCCATGGCGTGCACGGCGATATACGTCGGCTCCGACCTGACTGCGGACGGAACAACGATGTTCGCCCGTTCGGAGGATATTTCCAACAGCTACAACAAGCTCTTTTACGTAAGTCCCGCCGGAAAGCATACCGCCGGAGAGGAATATGCCGGCTGCTACGGCTTCACCTACACCTTCACCAAGTCCAGCTACAGCTACACCGCCTTCAGTGACGACTACGGCGCGGCGGCGAGCGAGTGCCCGGACTGCGGCGGAACCCACGCCCACACGCCCTATGAGGCGGGCGGAACCAACGAAATGGGCGTGACCGTAAGCGCCACCGAGACCATTGGCTGCTCCGATGCGATTTACGAGGCCGATCCCTATGTGGACACCGGCATCGAGGAGGCCGAAATCCCCACCGTGCTGCTCAGCGAGGCGGCCACGGCGAAGGAAGCGGTCGAGCTGCTTCTGAGCATCTATGACACGGCGGGCTGCGCGGGTGGCGCAGGTCTCTTCATTGCCGACGACAAGGAGGTCTGGTACGTCGAAAACGCCTCCGGCACCCAGTATGTGGCGCTGAAGCTTTCGTCCTCCATGGCCTTCGCCCAGCCGAACATGTCCATCATTGGCCTGATTGATTTGGACGATACCGAGAACGTCATTGCCTCCGAAAATCTGATCGCCGTGGCCGAGAAGGCCGGCAGCTACGTGGGCGACAAGGAAGCCAATACCATCGACTATGTGGCCTCCTACAACGCTGACCAGAGCGCCGGAAGCCGCATGGTGAGCGCGCTCAAGTTCTTTAACGCCGAAACGGCTAAGGACGAGCCGACCGCTGCCGACTATACGATTTCTAACGTAAACGCCGAGGGCGAAATCGTGCCGATGTACACCTCCATCACGCTCGACCATGCCTACACGGTGGACGATTTCGTGAACTACTACCACATCGCCGGAATCGGCTCCAACCGCAACCTTGAAACCCACATCTTCGCGATTTCCGCGCAGGACGGTCTCACCGATACCGTGGAATGGGTCGCCATGGACGACGCGGCGCTGAGCGTGTTCGTACCCTACTACCCCATGCTGACCACGGATACCTATGAGGGCTATCAGCTGAGCACGCTCCCGGCCGAATTCGCCGCCGAGAAGCCCGAGGACGCCGACGTGGCCTACCCCACCACCAAGTATCAGTGGAACGAAAACCACGAGCGCGTGCCGGTCGAAGGCTATTGCACGCTGCCTGCGGACTGGGCAAGCTCCATGTACTGGACGATGGACGCGCTGTCCAACCTCTATGAGGCCGGAAGCCTGACCGACGAGCAGAAGGCCGCCATCACCGACAAGCTTGAGGCGCTTCAGACGGAATGCATCGACACCTTCGCGCAGCTGAACGCCGAAACGCTCACGCCCGAGACCGCCACCGCCGCCAGCGCCGAGCTGGCCGCCAAGGTGCACACCGCCTGTGTGGAGCTGGTCAACGCCGTGAAATAACCCTCTTCCATCGTAAAAAATGCGCCGCCGCGCCCGGAGGAAAGCACCGGGCGCGGCGGCTTTGCATAGGGTTCTCGTTTCGAGGGGAAGCCATAGGCGGCTTGAGGGGGGCAGGGGGAGCGACGCGCCCCGTCAGGTCGGGTTTTCGTGAATCATGATGTGCTTAATGCTCGGATACTGCGATTCCACGGCGTTATGCACGCGCTCGGCGATGGCGTGCGCGTCGCGCAGGCACAGCTCTCCGTCCACGCCGATTTCGGCGTCGATGTAAATCCGGCTGCCGAACTTGCGCGTGCGCAGCCGGTCGAGCGACCTCACGCCCGCCTGCGATTTTATGAAGGCGCCCAGCGCTTCCTCATAGTGCGCGTCACAGGCGGTGTCCAGCATTTTCTCGACGGCGTCCTTCAGAATGTCATAGGCGACCTTCAGAATGCACAGGCAGATGAGCACGCAGGCGATGGGCTCCAGAACCGGCACGCCCAGCCTTGCGCCGCCGATGCCGATCAGCGAGCCGACCGACGAAAACGCGTCGGAGCGGTGGTGCCATGCGTCGGCCATAAAGGCGGAGGAATTGAGCTTCCTTGCAAAGAAGCGCGTGTACCAAAACATGGCCTCCTTCACCGCAATGGATACGATGGCGGCGACCAGCGCGATGCGCGACGGCACGGTCAGCTGGTCATAGTGCCCGGCGAAAAGCGTCCGCACGCCGTTTACGCCGATGCCCACGCCCGTAGCCAGCAGAATCAGACCGAGAAGCAGCGAGGCCACGCATTCCATGCGGTCGTGCCCGTAGGGATGCTGCTCATCCGCCGCCTTCATGGAAAGGTGCACGCCGATGAACGCGATGAGCGTGGCGAACACGTCCGACAGGGAGTGCACCGCGTCGGATACCATGGCTGGCGAATGCCCCGCAAGGCCGGCATACAGCTTGAACGCTACCAGCGCCGCGTTTCCCGCAATGCCCACGGCAGATACTTGACGAATGATTTTCCTTTCGACCATAAAGAATCCTCCTTAAAGCAGACGATTCGAAATTTCCTCTTTGGCGGCTGCGTGTGAATAAAAAAACGCGTCCGTGCGGAATCAGAAAATCTGTCCCGCAGAGACGCGAAATTCGTCCTGCTGTTACGCGAGGTAACCCGGCTGATCGATTCCGGCGGAATCACAGCCTGTTCAGCTTGTATTGCGAATGGGTCAGTTGCCCTGCTCGCGGTCGTAGGCCTCCCACAGCGGGCGGTAGGTCTCCACGTTCTGCGAATGCTCCTCGTAGGTCTGGGCAAAGACGAGCGTGCCGCTGCCGGGTTCCGCGGCGCAGAAGAACAGGTAGTTCTGCGCAAGGAACGTCTCGTCCGGATGGAGCGCGGCGGTCAGCGCGTTCTTCGAGGGATTGCAGATCGGTCCCGCCGGAAGACCGGAGATGCGGTAGGTATTGTAGGCGGTATCGGCGGAGATGTCCGTTTCCGTGAGCGCCAGCCGCTTGACGTCGGTCAGGTAGGTGGCGGTCGGGTCGCTTTCCAGCTTGATGCCGGCGGCAAGGCGGTTATAGAAGACGGCGCTTACCTTCTTCATGTCGTCGAGGGTGGACGCTTCCTTTTCGATGATGGAGGCGAGAATGAAAATCTCGTCGTCGGTCAGGGTCACGCTTTCGGTGCCGTTTTTCCCGGCCTCGGTGAGCATGTTGCCGTTTTCGTCGTAGGTGGCGTCGTTGTCGAAGAGGGTCTGGTATACGCTGTCGGTCTGCGAAAGCAGCGTGCGGATGATGGAATCCGCGTCGGCGGACAGGTATACGCGATAGGTATCCGGCGCGAGGTAGCCCTCCAGCGGATAGGTGCGCTGCGTCAGGTCGGCGGTTTCGCCCGCGTTGAGCAGCGCGATGGAGTAGGCCTGATAGGTCTGGTAGTTTTTGCAGGCGGTCAGGAAATCGTCGCGGTCGTCAATCGCGCCCACGGTTACCAGATAGTCGGCAATGTCCTCGCACGTCCAGCCGGGGATGATGCGGATGGTGCGCTCACTCACGCCCTTTCCGGACGAGAGCTGGTCTACCACGTCGAACAGGTTCATGTCGCGCGAAAGGGAATACACGCCGGACTGCAGCTCGTTCGTCAGCCCATAGAACTGAATGTAGTATTTGAACAGCTGCGCCGAACGGATGTAGTTCTGCTCCTCCAAATTCGCCCCGATGCGGGAAACGGATTCGCCGGACGAAATCGTAAAGTCGACCGTTTCCCGGTTGCCCGGCTCCGTGGCGGCGATATAGCCGTTATAGAGCTTGCTCCACGCCGTGGAGGCAAGGCCCACCACGATCAGCAGGGAGCAGGCGAAAATCAGCACCGGCCGCAGAAGCTGCCAGAGCCAAGCATACCAGAACATGCCGTACTCGCGGTCGCGGTAAACCGTTTCGCGGGTATAGCGCTTCGGTTCAAATAGACGGCGTGCCCTTTTTTTGCCGCCGCGTCGGGAACGTGCTGCCATGTACTTCCTCCGTCAGGACTGGGAGAGCGCATCCACGTCGATGCCGCAGGCCTCGCCCAGAATCTTATAGACGTCCGCCACGATCTTCTGGAAGCGGATTTCCGCGAGCATATAATTGCGCACGTCCTCGTTCAGCTGAAGCAGCGACGCGATGCTCGTAAATCGCTGCACGT
The DNA here is from genome assembly GCA_964565845.1 of uncultured Oscillospiraceae bacterium. Classification (GTDB taxonomy): domain Bacteria; phylum Bacillota; class Clostridia; order Christensenellales; family Aristaeellaceae; genus SFHK01. The sequence goes on from CAZMGO010000101.1 coordinate 4,251, forward strand.
CCTCGTCCGACGGCTGCCCGCCGCCCACGGCCGTGAACTGCAGGTGGAACTGCAGACGCTTGTATTCGTCCAGAAGCGCTTTGTTCGTCGCGTCCTCATACGCAACGGCCTTCAGCCGCGTATACTCGCGATACTCCTCGGTTTCCTGCAAATGGCGCGCCAGCGTGCGCGCTTCATCGCAAATGTTCATATATACCTCCCTGTAGACGCATGAGACGGTCGGTTGGTTCAAAATTCCGGCAAAAGGGTCTGCGCCGCTACACGATGATGGTGAGAATCATAGGGTTGCGGCGGATGGTGTCGTAGATGTACCGGGACAGCGCCTCGCGAATCGCGTCCTTCAGCGCGCCGGTGGAATTCACCTGATCCAGCCGCGTTTCCAGCACGCGCTGCACCGTGGCGCGCGCGCCGTCCATGATGTCCTCGTTTTCCTTCACGTATACGAAGCCGCGGCTCACGATGTCCGGGCCGCTGACGAGCGAGCCGTTCTCGTGGTCAAGGCCGATCACGACGATGATCAGGCCGTCCTCGGCCAGATGCTTGCGGTCGCGCAGCACGGCCTCGCCCACGTCGCCGATGCCCAGTCCGTCGATCAGCACCGCGCCGTTGGGCACGGTTTCGGCGGCGCGCATTTCGTCGGACGTAAGCTCGATCACCGTGCCGGTGTCCGGAATCATCACGTTTTCCGGCGGCATGCCCATGGAAATGGCGAGGTTCGCGTGGTGATACAGGTGCCGGTATTCTCCGTGCACGGGAATGAAGAACTTCGGCTTGGTGAGCGCGTGGATGAGCTTGAGCTCCTCCTGCCGCGCGTGACCGGACACGTGCACCTCCGCCAGCGCCTCGTATATGACGTCCGCGCCGGTGCGCACGAGCTGATTGATGACGCGCGACACGCTTTTCTCGTTGCCGGGAATGGGCGTGGCGGAGACGATGACCATGTCGGTCGGGCGAATTTCCAGCTTTTTGTGCTCGGAAAACGCCATGCGGCTCAATCCGCTCATCGGCTCGCCCTGACTGCCGGTGGTCAGCACCACCAGCTGCTCGTCGGAGTAGCGGTCGAGATCGTCCGCGCTCACCAGCCAGCCGTCGGGCACGCGCAGCTCGCCCAGCTGCATGCTGATGCGCGCCACGTTTACCATGCTGCGCCCGATCAGGCACAGCCTGCGCCCGCGCCGGTACGCCGCGTCCGCGACCATCTGAATGCGGTGCACGTTCGAGGCGAACATGGCAATGATGATGCGCCCGCGCGCGTGGTCGAAAAGGTTGTTGAACGTCTCACCCACCTTGCGCTCGCTCATCGTGTAGCCGGGGCGCTCCACGTTGGTGGAGTCCGCCATCAGCGCCAGCACGCCCTCGTTGCCCAGCGCGGCGAAGCGGCCGAGATCCATCAGCTGCCCGTCGATGGGCGTAAAGTCCACCTTGAAGTCGCCCGTGTGCACGACCACGCCCACCGGCGTGTGAATCGCCAGCGCGCACGCGCCCGCGATGGAATGGCTCACCTTGAGAAATTCCACGCGGAACGCGCCCAGCGTCACGGTGTCGTGCGGCGCGATTACGTTCATGTCCACGCTGCCCAGCAGCTTGTGCTCCTTGAGCTTGCCCTCAATCAGCGCCGCTGTCAGCCGCGTGGCGTAGACCGGGGCGGGCACCTCGCGCAGCACGTAGGGCGCGGCGCCGATGTGATCCTCGTGCCCGTGCGTAATCAGATAGCCGCGCACGCGGTCGCGGTTCATCGTGAGATAGGAAATGTCGGGAATCACAAGGTCTACGCCCGGCATGTCCTCGCGCGGGAAGATGGAGCCAACGTCCACGACGATGATGTCGTTTCCGTATTCAAAGGCGGTCATGTTCTTGCCGATTTCGCCCAGCCCGCCCAGCGGGATGATGCGAAGGCGATTTTTTCCGCGTTCCTTCTGTGAGCGGCGTGATGCCGCGGAGTCCGTTTTTCTGGCCATGGAGCCCTCCTTTTCAAATAGGGTTTTTCTTTTTTTATGCGTTCAACGCGCTGTGGCTGCGCCCGCGCGTTCGATTTGCAGGCTTTCCCTTCGGGCATCGAAGGGCGCGGGAAGCCCGCTCTTCCCGCTGGATTTTTTCGCACGCCCGGCATATCGGGGTATCCGGAATAGCCCGGAAAGCCCTCGCCGGAAAAAGGCCGGCCAAGGAGCCCGGGAAAATCTGCGTTTCTCGGAAGTCAAAGGCCGTCCGGCTTCCGAGGCTCTGTCTTCAGTATATCATGCTGCGCGCCCCGTCAACCACCGCGGCGCGCAATGAAATGGTTATTTTTCATGGGAAATGCGTCTGTTTCGGAAAAAACGCGTAACCAGCGCGGCGCATTCGTCCGCCAGAAGCCCTCCGTCGGCGGGGCAGTAGGTGGGAAGGGCAGGGTCCTCGGTCAGCCGATACACGCTGCCGCAGCAACCGTACTGCGCGTCCTTCGCGCCGTACACCACGCGCCCAAGCCCGCTCATGGCCGCCGCGCCCGCGCACATTGGGCACGGCTCCAGCGTCACATAAAGCGTAAGTCCCCGAAGCCGCCAGCGTCCCAAATGGGCGGCGGCCTCGCGCAGGGCGAGAATTTCCGCGTGGGCGCAGGGATCCGTATCCGTCTCGCGGCGGTTGTGCGCGCGGGCAAGCACGCGCGCGCCGTCCGCAACGACCGCGCCCACCGGAATTTCTCCTTCCGCAAATGCGATTCGCGCCTCCTCAAGCGCGAATCGCATCATCTGAATATCCGTTTCGGAAAACATTACAGGTTGAAGCCGTTCTTCTTCAGGAACTCGCAGGAGCACTTCATCTGTCCCAGCGGATCGTCCATCATGGCGGCGTTGTCCTGCTCGACCTCGGCATAGATGACGCCGGTCTCCTCGCAGGCCTTCTTCAGCGCGGCCCAATCGAGGTTGCCGCTGCCCACGGGAACCATGGTCTGGAAGGGATTGAAGCCGTTGGTGCCCATCATGTCCTTGAAGTGGGCAACGTCCATGCGTCCGTTCACCTTGTAGAACCATTCCACCGGGTTGCAGCCGCCGGCCTGTACCCAGAAGGAATCCAGCTCGAACTGGGTGTGGGGGCCGAAGTTGTCAAACAGGATATCCATGCCGCGCACGCCGTCATAGCGGCAGAACTCGAAGGCATGATTGTGATACACAAACGTCAGGCCGTTGTCGTGCAGCTTCTCGGCAATCTCGTTGGCGTGCTTCGCGAAGCGCACAAAGCCCTCGGCGTTCTCGTGGTATTCGCCCGGCATCGCGCCCAGACCCGCGTATTTGCAGTTCCACTTGTGGTGACGGGCGACCAGCGCGTCGAAGTCCTCGTCGAAATCCTTCATGGAGTTGTGGGTAACGACGGCCTTCATGCCGGTTTCCGCGAGAATGTCCGCCACGACCTCGTCCGGAATGTCGCGGCTCTGGCCGGACAGCTGGCAGGTGTTGTAGCCCATTTCCTTCAGGCTGGTGAGGGTTTTCCTCAGATCCTCAGCGTTCTGCGCGAGGCTGCGCACGGAATAGAGCTGTGCGCCGACGGTAAAGCTTTTCATCTTTGCAAGACCTCCCACGTATATTCTGGATGCATCCATTATACCGCAAACCGCGCCCCAGCGCAACCGGGCGATGAAGACGATTTTGAATTTTGTTGGGCGGGAGGCGAAAAAGCAACGGCTTCGATGCGAGGTTCCCCGCGAACGCGTGTCCTTTTTGTGATGCCCGGCATGGCGCGCGGGAATGCGCGCCGGAGGCGATTTTAAAGCTTGTTGAACGGGAGGCGAAAACAAATGCTTCGATGCGAGGTTCCCCGCGAACGCGCGCGCAGGCGCATGGCGCTCGCCGCGTTTCTGATTACATTTTTCGTGATGCTCGGCATGCTGGTTTCGGTGTACCGCGCCAAGGCGCGCGAGGCCGAGCTGCAGGAGGCGGCGCGCGTGAGCGTTCGGCTTACCAGAAGCCTGACGCTTTCGGGCGGCGACAGCCATCTGGTCTACACCGGCGCCTACGCATCCGCGGCTGACGCGCGGCTGGGCGCGTCCCGCTTAGCAAACCGCGGCGCGGCGGGGTATCTGTATGAATCCGACGGCGCAATTCTGACCGTGGGCAGCGCGTATGCCGATGCATCCGACGCGCGCGCGGCGGCGGCGCGGCTTCGGGAGCAGGGCATCGACGCGGGCGTCGCGAACGTGCGCTTTTCCGGCCTTTCGGTGACCATGACGGCCACGGATGAGCAGCTGGACGCCTTCGAGCGCGGCTATCAGGCGCTGCTTGCCTGCGAGACGGCGCTGGCTGACGTCGCCGAACGGCTGGACGCGGACGAAATCACGCCCGCGAACGCGAAAAACGAATGCGCGCTGGCGGCCTACGAGCTGAAAACGGCGCGCGACGACCTGACGAGCGCCGTCGGCGACCACGGCGAACGGCTGACAAACGCCCTGAGCGACCGGCTGACGGAGGCGCGCAAAACCGTGTCCGCCCTGACGAACGGCTCAAACGACGCGCGCTACCTTGCCTCCGCCGTCCGCACCGCCCGCCTTGAACTCTTCTTCGCCCGCGATGCGTTCCTTTCGGATTTTTCCGGCGG
>CAZMGO010000102.1:0-8804 GCA_964565845.1 uncultured Oscillospiraceae bacterium
GCAGACCCAAAATCGCCTTCATCAGCGTGCTTTTCCCGGCGCCGTTTTCACCGACGATGCATAGATAATCGCCCTGCGCCACAGAAAACGAGATGTTCTGTGAAATGATGTGATTTTCATATCCGAGGGCAACGTTCTCACAGATGATTTGCATAAATGATCACTTCCTTGCTGTATGCGTAAGAGGAGAGAACGGCGGCTCGAATCAGTTGAGCGCCTGCGAGAGCACTTCAAGGTTTCGAGCCATAATGCCAAGGTAGCTTTCGCCGCGCTGAACGTCGGCTTCGGTGATGGACTGAAGGGAGTTCATGGTCAGAATTGACGAATTCTGCGTCTGCGTGCTGGCTACGACGGTTTCGGCGATTGCATGATTGCTGCCCTCAAGGGTCAATACGACGGGCAGCTGCAGCTCATCGACCTTCCTTGCAAGGAAGGCGATGGTTTGAAAGCTGGCTTCGGTTTCCGCCGAGCAGCCCTCAAACGCGGCGTAGTAGGTCAGACCATAGTCATCGGCCAGATAACGGAACGGAAAGCGGTCGGCAAACAGAATCGTGGTTCGGCTGGCGGCATGCACCATATCGGAATACTGCGCGTCCAGCTCGGCAAGCTGGGCAATGTATGCGTTCGCGTTGGCACGATAGCTCTCCGCATGCTCGGGATCCGCCTCGCACAGTGCGTTTGCGATGGTGCGGGTGATCGTTTCGGCATTGCGCAGGGAGAGCCAGACGTGCTCATCATATTCGGCTTCGTGCGCGTGCGCCTCCGCTTCGTCGGGGCCGTGTGCTTCCTCCTGCATGCCCTCGACGGTTTCCTCCTGCTTCGCGTCCACGGCCTCCAGCATAGAAATAACCGTGAGATTCGAGCCTTGCACCGCTTCAAGTACGTCGTTTACCCATTTATCGGATTCACCGCCCACATAGATGAACAGGTCGCAGCGCGCGATTTTGAGGATGTCGTTCGCTGTGGGCTGATAGTTATGCAGGTCAATGCCGTTGTCAAGCAGCAGAGTAAGCTCGGCGTCATCCGCACGTTCGCCGAGAACGCAGCGCGTCCAATCGTATTGAGGAAAGGTGGTGCAGACGATGCGCAGAGGCTCCTCGGCTTCGCAGACGATCGCCGGAGGAAGGAGCGCAAGAAGCATAAGAAGGGATAAAAGCTTTTTCATAAACATTCACCTCATTGGGTTGTTTTGGGTATAGCAAAACAAGGCTTTCGCGTATGCGAAAACAGGCCCGTCCCATTGCGGGCAGAAAAATCTGCCTTTGGCGAATATTCAGTTAATCTGAAAGCTTTACCTTCAGCGAAACAAGTGTGGCAGCAAACGAAGACTTTATCCGCGCGGATGCTGCCATGATGGCGGTGAGCTGCGGGAAGCGTGCGGCAAACGAAAGCAGCGCCGCGGCTGTCATGCAGCGCAGAAGACGCGTCCAGCCGGAGAGGAGCGCACAGACCAAGCAGTCTTCAACCGTACATTCATGCTGAGAATGAGCGGCGGAGAGCGCGCCGGAGAGCAGAAGGACGGCGGCAAACAGAAGACAGAAAAGCCCGATACGAATTCGAACACCCTTGCGCATGCCAGCCGCCTCCTTTCTATTCTTATAGAAGTTAGCTTCATTATATGGACAACGCCGCGCCTGTCAATAGAAGCGAATCAGAAATAACAGAATCTAAAATAAATCGTCTTTCCTATGGCGGAGCTTGAAGGCTTGACAGCAACAAAGCATCTGCTATAATGGTGGAAAATGGCGCAGGCATACACGCGAAAGGGAAAAGGTATATGAACGGACAATGGAGACCCGGGCAGCCGCTGACCAAGGAGGATCAAGCGATTCTTGCGCCGCTGATTGCGAAGGCGCAGGAGCTTGGACGTTCGCCGAAGGTGGGAGAGGTTTCGGAGGCAGCACGCATTAAGGCGCGGTTTCGCATCTGGAAATACGCACTGATGGCAGCCGAGCTTCCAGTGATGAACGATCCGGAGCAGGTGCGGGCAAGGGAAAAAGAGAAAATGAAAAACTAATAGGAAAGCTCCAATCAAACTCAGCAGCATATACGGTGAGGCTCCCTTGGCCGTATTCAAGATTTTCTGTAAACGCGGGAACTGCGACGTGTAAAAAAAATCTTGAATACAGCCGCAGCTTCGGGAAATCTATGGCGTGCGCTTCAGCTCAGTGTTCACCAATCTACTACGCGCATCCGTATTCAGGCTTTTCCCACGTAAGCCTTCGGATTTGCCTCGCCTTATGAAATCTTTCAAACTGTCCTGTTTGATAGTGCAATTTAGCGTTTCTATCCCATGTCTAACCGAATACGCGCGCGGCATCTGGCCGCGCGCGTATTCGCTAAGTGTGGTTTTCGTCTATTCAGCCGAGCTCAATGGCGTCGATTCCAAAGCGCGTGAACGCGTAGCGTTCCGTATATTGGGGGCTCCTTCCGTCCTTCCATGTGCCCGAGAGCGTGAAGGACATGGGAGAAACGGAGAACGACTCCGGATCGTCGGGATTATGGAACGGGCCATAGAGGTTCCGACAGCTGTTGGTCAGCTCGATGGTCATCATGTTTTCGCCGGGATGCACGTCGCCGGAGATGTCCGCCTCGTCGGTGAACATCAGCATATGCTCCCTGCCTCCGTTCACGGAAATCTTTGCCACGGCAAAGCGCCCCTTCAGGCGCAGCTTGGTTTCGTTTCCCTCGGCGGTAAACGGCACGCGCACGCGGATTGTGCCCGCGAAGAACGGGAAGCCGTCCGTCGCCAGCGAGTTCAGGTTCACATACTTGCGCGGCAGCGTGATGTGGAACGGGCCGTTCGTAAGCAGCGTATTCTTTTCGCCCGGCTCCATTTCGGGCGCTTCCACACAGAAGTCTCCGCGCAGATAGATGTCCTCAATGTCCGTTTCGAAGCTCAGGCAGTTTACCAGACTCTCCGTCGTATCATCATGGTCATAGTACACGCCGTTATATACCTTGTATACATGCTCGGGCTGATAATAGTCGATCATGAATACAATCTGATTTCGACCGAATTTGACCCGTCCGGCAATGTCGGCGGATACGAACGCCGGCTCCTGCGCGCCGGGCTCATCGAATGCAAGCGGCTCGCCGTTCAGCCATGCGCCGGCGGCGCGCATTTTCTCCGCCTCCACGCGCAGACGCTCGGGCTTGGCCTTGATTTCAAACTCGTAGCGCACATACACGGTGCCGTTGCGCCTTTCGCGCAGCAGACGATCGGACACGGCCATCACGGGCATTGGCTCGGTGAAGGTCACGTTGTCATACGACAGGCTGCAATGGTCCACCGTCAGCGCGTTTTCGTCCATGCGTTCGATGAACGCCGACGGCGCAGTCAGCGTCCGCAGACACGTCTCGTTCTCCCCTTCACCCGCCTGCGCCGTGGAGGAGAGAAACAGAATCGTGCTCTCGCCGGGACGGAACGAAAGCGGAATATCGATGCCGCCCGCCTCCGCATTTTCAAAGTATACGGGCTCGTAGGTGCGGCTTTCGGCGCGGAAGCGCTTGGCGCCGCGCGCGTTTACGTGCAGGCTCAGCGAATAAGCCTCGGATTCCGACAGGTTGACGGCGTAGATGAAATCGCCGAAGTCACTGCGGCGAATCGTCATGCGCACGGCGGTATCATACCGGTCGATGGACACGCCGGGGTTCTTCAGGTCGTCGAAGGTGATATTGCTCACAAGGCCAATCCTTGCGGGCACGCCGTCCACCAGCGACGGAACCTGCTCGCCGTCAAAATACAGCCGACCGCCCTCATCCACAAACTTCTTCAGCAGCTCGACCGTCTCGTGGTCAAGTCCCTTCATGTCGGGCACGACGACGGTGGAATACGAGCACTTTCCAATCACAAGGCGTCTGCCCTTCACCGAGCCGTATTTCGCAAGCAGCGTTTCGTCGGCATAATGATGCCCGATGCCGCGCGCGCCCAGCCGTTCGGCCAGATTTTCGAAGCGGGCGTTCAGCTCGCTCACGCTCTTGCCGTCGTCGCGTTTGAAGGTGAAGTAGGCGCTGTGAATCGGATGGATGACCACCGTGTCGGCCACCTCCCGGCTCTCAGCCAGCATATAGCCCAAAGTCGTGAAGTAGTCGTTGAAGAAGCGGAAATCCTTCGTCCACGGATTGTGGTTGGAATAAAACGCGGGATAGTCGCGCTTTCGCTGGCCGCGAATCGAATACGGATACAGATGCTGGCACATCAGGTTGATGCCGTTTACATACTGCCACTCGGCGATGCGCTTCAGCTCCTTCGGCGTTACATCCCAGCCGCAGCAGGCGAAGGTTTCGGTGAGCGTATGCTTTCTTCCCAGCTGCTGCGCGACCGAGGATACCTGACGGGGCGCAACCTCACTGCCCACGCGGCGGCCCAGCCAGTCCATGCCCGGAATATGCTCATACTGATAGAACGGCATGATGCCCGCGCAGCACATCATCTGACCGAACAGACTGCTTTCCTCAATCGAATGGCCGGTCATCATGCAGCCGTGCTTCTCGCACCAGCGGAAAATCTGCCCGGCGAACGACTCGGTATACAGCTCGTTCATCAGCTTCCAATAACGATAGCGCAGACGGTCGCTCTCGTCGCAGTCCATAAACAGCGCGCCCAGCTCGTTCAGAAGATCCTCGCCGTAGCGCTCCTTATACACCTTCAGCATCACCGGCGAATACGCCGTCTGATAGCGGAAATACTGCGGCTCATCGGTAAAAAAGCCCATCAGAACGCGGCCGAACTGATCCTTGAAGCGCTCGTAATACTTCTCGTGCGTTTCCTCGATGAATTTCTGCACGATTGCCGGGTTCAAAATGTCCACAACGGAGCTGTTTGTCCGGTCATACAGACAGACGCAGCTTTCGCCCTCGTCGCGCCACACGCGAATGAGGTGTCCATCCTCCAGACGATAGCACGCCAGCGCCATCGGATCAAACGTCACCTTGGCCTCGCAGGTAAGATAATGCGCAAAATTGGCGCTGTCCTCCAAAAGCTTCATGCCGGCAAAGCCGCTCGGCCAGCCGTTTTCGTCATATGCCCACGCGTCCATGCCCTGCTTTTTAGCCTCGTCGATGCAGGTATCCACGGCCTTGAACCAGTCCTCGCCCATATATTCGGTCAGAAGACCGCCGCGCGCGTGCATGAAAAATCCGCCGATGCCCGCCTTCTTCATTTCGCGAATCTGTCGGCGCAGCTCCTCCGGCTCCAGCCGATCGTTCCAGCTCCAGAAAGGTATGGACTGGTATTCCGTCAGGTTTCCCTCAAGTCGCTCGATTAGGTTCATATCGTATCCCCCCGACTGCTGTTGTGCTGGCCCTGATGCCTCCTTAAGAATCTGGCAGAATTATAACACATCTTGCCGTCATGCGCAACAAAAACACGCTCCGCCGATTGACTTTCATTCCCGCATTCGGTATACTTATATGCGTCATGAAAGGGAGCGTGAGCGTTATGCTGAAAACCCCGCCCGTCGTGTTTGCGGTTGCCAGAGAATACCAGATCATGGTTCCCGTGGAAGCCGAGTGCATTATGTGGGTACAGGTCGGAGACGAAACGTACTATGACGATTCCAACGGCATTCTGCGTTCCTCCCGCCCCATTCACCGCGTATGCGTACCCTGCGAAGCGCTCAACCGTGCGGGACACTACACCGTCTGCATGCGCGAAATCGTCGAAAGAAAGCCCTATTATCCCATCTTGGAGGACGAAGTGCACACGTCCTTCGATTTCATTCCCGTTCCCGAAACCCGTCCCCCGCGTTTTTTCGTGATTGCCGATACGCACAATCACGCCGAGCCTGCCATCGCGGCCGCGCGCGCCTACGGCGAGATCGACTTTCTGATTCTGGCCGGCGATATTCCCAACCACTGCGGCGACATCGCGAATTTCGACGTGATTTATCGGATTGCCGGCGAAATTACGCAGGGACGAATTCCCGTAATCTTCGCCCGCGGAAATCATGATCTTCGCGGCGTTCACGCCGAGGAGCTGGCCGACTATACGCCGTCGGACGAGGGACGCACCTATTTCACCTTCCGTCTCGGCAGCGTGTGGGGAATTGCGCTGGACTGCGGCGAGGATAAGCTCGATTCGCAGGAGGAGTACGGCGGCACCATATGCTGTCACGCCTTCCGTCTGCGTGAAACCGCATTCCTCCGGCGCGTAATTGCAAACGCAAAGAACGAATACGAGGCGCCCGGCGTGCGTCTGCGTCTCGTCGTCGCGCACAATCCCTTTTCACAGACGCTTGAACCGCCCTTTGACATCGAGCAGGAGCTGTACCGCGAATGGTGCCGTCTTATAAAAGAAAGCATTCATCCGCAGCTGATGCTCTGCGGCCACATTCACCGGCGCTACATCAGCCTGCCCGGCTCGCAGTATGACCAGCTCGGTCAGCCCTGCCCGATGGTCGTATGCTCCGAGGTAAAGGACGGTCAGTTCACCTTCTGCGGCGTTCGCGTGGACGACTGCGAATCGGCGCAGGTATCCTTCGTAAATGGCGACGGTTCTCTTGCGGATGCGGCCTGTGTTCCGCTTGAGAAGCCTTCCCTGTAAAATCACACTTCAAATCATCTGATTACGTAAAAGGAGTGAATCACATGAATCAGCTTCCCCGCCCGGAGCATCCCCGCCCGCAGTTTGTCCGTCCCGGCTGGATGAACCTGAACGGTACATGGCAGTTTGAAATCGATCACGGCGCAACCGGACGCGCCCGCGGCCTGATCAACGCACCCTACACCCGCGAAATTACCGTCCCCTTTTGCCCGGAAAGCAAGCTGTCCGGCATTGAATACAAGGATTTTATGGCTGCGGTATGGTATCGCCGCACATTCACGCTTCCCGAAGCCGCCCTTGGCAAGCGCGTGCTTCTGCATTTCGGCGCGGTAGATTTCCGCTGTGAGGCGTGGGTAAACGGCAAATCCGTCGGCGTGCACGAGGGCGGCTACGTATCCTTCACCTTTGAAATCACGGATGCGCTCGTGTCCGGCGAAAACACGCTCATCGTCTGCGCAGACGATGACCAGCGCAGCGGCTGCCAGCCCTACGGCAAGCAGTCCGAGCGCTATGAATCCCACGATTGCAGCTACTCCCGCACGACCGGCATTTGGCAGACAGTGTGGCTGGAGTGGGTCGAGCCTGCATACATTCGAAAGGTTCGCATGATTCCCGATGCCGCCAACGGCTCCCTGTATCTAGACGCGACGATCGACGGCTGCAATCATGGCATGACACTGACGGCGGAAGCCTCCTTCGGCGGCGAACCTGAAGCAAAAAGCACCGTACTCGTCGACGGCGGGCACGCCAGACTTGCCCTCACCGTGAAGAACAAGCACCTGTGGGGGCCGGGCGAGGGCAATCTGTATGACCTCCGACTGACGCTCGCCAAGGACGGCAAGCCCGGTGACGTGCTGGACAGCTATTTTGCGCTGCGCACCGTCTCCCTGGACGGCATGAAATGCCTCGTCAACGGAAAGCCCGTCTTCCAGCGTCTTATTCTGGATCAGGGCTTCTACCCGGACGGCATTTACACCGCGCCCACCGACGAGGCGCTGAAGCACGACATCGAAATGAGCATGGCGATGGGCTTCAACGGCGCACGCCTGCATCAGAAGGTATTCGAGCCCCGTTTCCACTACTGGGCCGATCGTCTTGGCTACCTGTGCTGGGGCGAAATGCCCAGCTGGGGCATCGATACAACGCTGCTGAAGCCGTCGGGCGTCCTGCTGCGCGAGTGGCTGGAGGCCGTCGAGCGCGACTTCTGCGCGCCGAGCATCATTGGCTGGTGCCCGTACAACGAGGTCTGGTGCGAATCGCTGAACGGTCTGCGCAGCCTGACGCTGCAAATGGCCTACCGCGTAACCAAGGCCGCCGATCCCTCCCGTCTGGTCATCGACAGCTCCGGCGGACTGCATTGCGGCGAAACCGACATCTTCGACACGCACGACTACGAGCAGAGCGTGGACATTTATAAGGAACGCTACAAGCCCGGCGCTCCGCTGTACGACCAGTTTGAGGGCAGAGAGCATTACACCGGCAGCCCCCGCTTCGTCAGCGAATACGGCGGAATCTTCTGGTCAACCGACAAAAAGGGCTGGGGCTATGGCATCGCGCCCAAATCCCGCGAGGAGTTCCTTGCCCGCTACGAGGGGCTGACGACCGCGCTTCTGGACAACCCCGACATCATGGGCTTCTGCTACACGCAGCTGACCGACGTCGAGCAGGAGCAGAACGGCCTGTATACCTATGACCGCCAGCCGAAGTTCCCGCCGGAAAGCATTGCCGCCGTCAACTGCCGGAAGGCCGCCATCGAGGACTGATCACTCCCTTTCCAAAGGAATCCCATCGAATAACGCCCGCACCCTATTTGTTGGACAGTCTGATAAAGCGTCTGACAGATAGGGTGCTGTACGTCTTGGACAGCTTCCTAACCAACGGACAATAGAAAAAAGATCATTGTCCTTCCATTGAACAGCTTAGGCCGTGAGATGTCCCTCGCCCGCGGCTGGCCGCCGCGAACATGAGGCAAATATATAGCAGCAGGAAGAATTCCTCCTTCTGTCCATAGACATTTGGCGAGAGGTTCCGAAAAATTCGCAAATCCATTAAATAAACTGGCAAATATCCACAAATCTCTATTTGACAAAATGAAGCCAATTTTATAAACTTAAAAGGCGAGTGGACGGCATAAACGATGAGGAGGAAGCTGTAATGAGTTCATTCAGATGTCCCTATTATAGATATGAAAGCGGAAAATACATTTGTTTAAAGCTGGATAACACGAAATGGAATTATCTATCGGGAATCGATGTTG
>CAZMGO010000103.1:0-8713 GCA_964565845.1 uncultured Oscillospiraceae bacterium
GCCCGTACTCCGCGCGCGATTCCGCGCGCATGGCTTTCATGCCGTTCATTATAGAGCGATTCCGCGCGGGTGTCAAATTAAGTTCTTGTGGAAAGCATCCGTTGACGGCTTCGGGCGCGTGTGGTATACTGAAACCGAATCTATGAAAGGACGGGTATACCATAATGAAACGATTGGCGGCGCTTTTTCTTTTGGCGCTTTGGAGCTTTTTGGCATGCGGCATGGCGGAGGAGAGCGATAAGGGCGAGCCGGAGCGGCTGGTGATTACCGCCGTGGGCGACTGCACGCTCGGCGGCGACGCGCAGAACGGCGGCTCGAACGAAAAATTCTTTCAAAAGTATGTGGACAACTACGGCTACGAGTATTTTCTCCAAAACGTGAAGTCCATCTTTGAAAACGACGACATTACGATTGTCAATCTGGAGGGGCCGCTCACCTCAGAGAAAAAGCACCGAACCGGCAAGTTCATCTTCCGCGGCGCGCCGGATCACGTGAACATTCTCACCTGCGCCAGCGTCGAGGTGTGCAACGTGGCGAACAACCACGCGCTGGACTTTCTTGACGCAGGCTATCAGGAGACGCTGAAGACCCTCGAGGAGGCGGGCATCGGCGCCGCGGGCTACGACGAGGAATACTACATGGACATCAAGGGCATTACCGTGGGCTTTGTGGGCTATTCCTACCGCGAGCACAATGCCGACCAGATGATCGCCGGCGCAAAGGCCGCCCGCGAAAAATGCGACCTGCTGATTGTCAGCGTGCACGGCGGCGAGGAAAACAACTACAAAATGACCACCTTTATGCGCACGACCACGAAAAAGCTCGTGGACGTCGGCGCAGACCTCGTGCTGTGCCATCATCCCCACGTGTACGGCCCCATCCTGACCTATAACGGCAAATACATCGTCGGCAGCCTCGGCAACTTCTGCTTCGGCGGCAACTATATTCCCAAGGACAAGGACACGCAGATTTTCCAGCAGACGTTCCTCATCTATCCGGACGGAACCATTGAGGACGGCGGCATCAACCTGATTCCCTGCTCGGTATCCTCCGAAACCGCGCACAACAACTTCCAGCCCACGCCGCTGGAGGGCAAGGAGGCGGAAACGCTGTTCAACAAATTCATGAAGCTCTCCAAATTGGAGGTCACCGACCTCAACTGGATGCCCGGAAGCTACCCCGAGCTTGCCGGCCTGCTGCCGACAGAGGATGCAGAATAACCTTCACCCCTGGAGCGCACGGCGTTCCGGGGGTTTTGCTTGCTCGGCGAATGACAGAGACTGCCGCACACCCAAGGATTCCGCACGCGTCTTCGTTGGGTGTACGGCAGCCCCGCCTTTTTCCTTAGGCCGTCGTCAGTTCGCCGTGATGCGAACCCTTGCGGTCGGCCCCTCCTCCGCGTTCTCGTCAATGCTGAGGATGGTCACGGTATAGCCCAGCGGCAATCCGTTGTCCATCTGTCCCTGATAGAAGAACTGGTCGTAATCCTCCGCGGCGAACGAATCGCCCGCGCAGAAGAGATCCTTCGCGCGCAGGTAGGGATACGGCCTTTCCGGATTCGTGAAGGTGTTTTTCCCTCCGGACTGAATCACCTCAAGGTTGTAGAAGCCGAAGCCGTCCTTCGTGTAATTGTTGTCATACAGCTCCATGCCGATGACTGCGCCGGTATCCTGTACGTAGCCGATTACGCCGTCGCTTGCGGTAGTGCACCTCAGGCTTGCGTTGACATGGCTGATGCGCACGCCGACGGTGCCCTCCAGCTGATATTCGGCTGCGTCGTATGCGTTCACGCCGTCCGAGGTGAGCAGGTCGAGCATGACGTATTCCCCGAAGGGGCCGTTGTACTCCGTGCCCGCGGCGGGCAGCAGAATGACGTCGCCCGTCCGCGCAAGGGAGCCGAGCGTCAGCTCCACGCTTTCTCCGCTCGCAAGGCCGGAAACGACCTGCGGCTCAATCCAGCCCACGGCGAGCTTGGAATAGGCGTTCCAGTCGCCGACGCTGTTTCCCTGCATGTCGTAGCCGCCGACCGCATTGATGCCGACGCCGCTGCCGTCGTAGTAATCGTTCAGTCCAAAGTTATGGGAAAATTCGTGAATCAGGGTATTGGTTTCGCCGTCCTTCAGGAAATAATGATTGACCGTCAGGAAGCAGTTCGCCTGCGGATCCGCCTGCGTACCCGCCAGCGCGCCGAAGAAATTGCCGGTGGAATGCACCGCGCCGCCGAAGCTTGCCGGCATGTAGCCTTCATTCTGCGTAAGACCCACGCTGATCAGCACGATGGAATCGACGCAGCCATCCCCGTCCTGATCGAACTGCGTCCAGTCCATATTCGGATACGTCGCCTTGACCCACGCGAGCACCTCGTCCGCATACTCGACCTCCGGGAAGATATATTCGTAATCCCCGGCGAAGGTCTTGTCCGTGTAATACCAGTCGGTCATGAAGGAGGAAATCTCCAGCTGGCCATAGGATGCGATGTCGAAGTATTCCGTCAGGGAGAAGACCTCGTCCTCCGCGTCGGAGAAATCGCCGAGCGAAACGCCCCGTTCATCGATGAGCCTGCCCAGCGCTTTTTGATAAAGCGCATACAGCTCGTCGGAGACCAGCCCGGTCTGATCGGCCCAAACCACCGGAACCACCAGCGTATGCTGGCTTCCCACCGCGCTCAGCGTACTGTAGGGACGCGCCTCTCTGAGCGTCTGCGCGCCCTTGTACAGCTCCGCCATGGGCAGCTCCACCGCGAAGGTGTAATCGCCGATGGTGACGTCCAGCGTGCAGCCCGCGTGCACGCGCGCCGTTTGCTTGTCCAGCACATTGCCATCGGCATCCTTCAGGTCGCCGACCTCGTAGAACTCGACGGGCAGGAAATACAGCCGCTGATCATCCTCCTCCACGCCCGCCTCGTCCAGAGGCTCCTGCCGGAGCACGAGATAGAAGTCATACTCCCGCTTCGCCGCGTTCGCCTTGGTTTCCTTTGCGGCGTTGTAGGGCTCGCCCTCCATATAATAGCCGTAGTCGGCCGGATACAGCTCCGCAGCCGTAATCGCCGTTACCCGCTCTGCGGGATTATAGCCGATGGTCAGGCTGGTCAGCGTAAACGCCTCCGAATTGTAATCCGCCGCGCTGACGGACACAAAGTTGGGCGCATGGAAGGCGGTCGTAATCACGGAGCCCTCGTTCCAGACGAAGGCCGGGAATCCGCTGAGCGAATGGGTATGCACGTCGCTTGCGCGCTCCACGCTGACCCTGTCGGCGGAGAAGGTATAGCCGTAGCCGATGCCGAGATACGAATTTCCGTCGCTTCCCTCCCCGACGGACGCGCCGTATTGGTAAATCTTGCCCACGGCGTCCAGAGAGGTAAGGCTGGCGCCGGGGTTCATGACGATGCCCTCCGCGCTCACGGAAATGCCCGTTCCCTCAAACCGAACCGCCGTGCCGTCGCTCATGACAGAGCAGAAAAATATAACGTCGCCGTCCGCCGCAACGCTGCCGAGGTCGATGCCGGCGACGATGTCGCTGAAAAGCGCGCCGTCCTCCGACAGCTTTTTCTGCGCATACTCATCCTCGCTGAGCGGCCGCCCGGAAGCATCCTCGCCGAAGACCGTTTCTGCCGGAACGGCTTCCGCCTGCGCAAACTCGTCCTCGCTGACCATCTGCCCGGAAGCCGCTTCGCCGAAGACCGTCTCTTCCGGAACGGCTTCGGCCTGCGGCACCCCGGAGGATGCGGCTAAGTCCCCAAAGAAGCGTTCAAAATCGTTGAAGTGATCCGGCAGCGCCTCTCTTGCCTCCGCGATGTCCGTGTATTTCTCGGAGGGATCATACCCGACGGTCAGGCTCGTCAGCGTGATATCCGCGGTGTTTCCGCTTGCGCCCTTGACGAACACGAAATTGGGCTTGATCTCGGCGACGGACAGGCTTGCGCCGTCGTTCAATAGAAAGGCGGGATACCCCGTCAGCACGCTTGAAAAGATGTCCTCCGCGCGCTCCATGCTGAGCCGGTCGGGAGAATTGGTATAGCCGAAGCCGACGTCCAGCCATTGCTCACTGACGGGCTCGCTCTCGCCGTCCTTTATGAAGGCCTGATACGTATAAATCCTTCCGATGGCGTCCAGCGAGGTCAGCGAGCCATCGGGCGCCATGGTAATGCCCTCCTCGCCGATGACGATGCCGCGTCCCTCAAAGCGCACAACCGTTCCGTCGCTCATGACGGAGTTGAAAAAGCTTGCGTCACCCTCGATGGCAATGCTCTCCCAATCGATGCCGGCGATGATGTCGCTGAAAAGCCCGTCGTTTTCCGCCGCTTCCGCACCGGCACAGGCAGGCAAAAGCGCCAGAATGAGCACCGCCGCGCAAAGCAGCCATCCGTTCCATTTCCTCATATTGGTTTGCTCCTTATCCGTAATTCTCCGCCGGCAGCGCACATCGCTCCGCACGGCATGAGCCGGGTACAGTATACTCCTCCGCGTTTTTCTTTGCAATCCCGCCCGGCGCTTCTTATCCAAAAATACGCGCAGAGGCGTGCGCCGCGGCTGCCTGATCGTGCAGCGCCTGAAATTTTTCCTCGCGGCTTCCCCTTTCGCGGCGGGAATAGCTGTGAATAGAGCCGACGCCTGCCGGCAGGGTCAGATACTCGGTCAGATACCACCAGTCGTAGTATTCCTCCCTGCCGAAGCCGTCCTCGTCCGGCCCGTCGTCGCTTTCCCACGAGCTGACCTCCACAACGCCCTGCGCGTCCACGCCGGACAGGCTGTACTCTCTGTCCGGCTCAAAGAAGGCAAAGCCCAGCGCATTGAGCGTCTCGCCATACGCCGTGCCGCTCAGCCGCTCGTCAAGCCCGGGAGAGGTCATGCGCGCGTTCGGATTGGCCTCGCACCATGCAAGCAGCTCACGTCTTGCCCGCTCGCTGCCATAAAGGTAGGCTCTCACCTGCCAGAACTGCGCCGCGCATCGGCAGAAGGGATACGCACTCTCTTCCTCGGCTCTTTTGAAAAATTCGTCCGCCATTTTTTCCATGGCCTCCACACGGCCTGCGGCGCATTGCTCCGCGAGCGCCCGAAACGCGTCCTCCCTCCAGTACGGCTCCTGCGGCAGCTTCATCCTCTGGGAATACAAAAACGAGCTGCCGACCGCACTGCAGGCCTCCAGCCGTTCCTTCAGCGCGTTTTGCGGCTTCTCGCGATGGATTCGAATTCCGTGCTTATGAGAAATAAACGCTCCATATTCGACGACCGCGTCCTCCGGAAGGGTGATTTCGGTAAAGCCGCAATCGATAAACGCCCGGGAGGCAATTTTCTTCAGGCTCTGCGGAAGAATCACACGCGTAAGCGGCGCAACATTCATGAAGGCAATTTTGCCGATCTCCTCCACGCCTTCCGGCACGCGATATTCGCTTTCCTCCCGTTTCTGCGGGTAATACACGAGCGTTTTTCCGTCCGCGCTGAACACGGGCTCGGTCAGGCCGCTTCCATAAAAGGCCCACCCGTCAATCTGCCGGACGCTTGCGGGCAGCCAAAGGCTTTTGAGCCTTTCACAGCCGGTAAACGCGTTGGAGCCTATCGCCTCCACGCCCTCCTTAAGCGTAATCCTTTCCAGATTTTCGCATTTGGCAAATGCCCGGCTGCCGATGGACTTCACGCTTCCGGGCACGACAACCGAAACGAGGCAGCGGCTGTCGCCCTCCGTCTTATAGCGGCCGTCAAATACGCCGTTCGGAAGCTTCGAAATTCCGTCCGGAATCACCAGCCGCCCCCTTCGCACGCGGCGAAGCAGGCAGCGCCGAAGCTCGCCCATCGGCCTTGCTTCCAGCGGCTTCTTCTCCTTGCCCAAGGCTCCTCCCGTAAAAAACCGTTTCAGCCGCTCAAGCATGCGCGTAAACCCCCTTTCGCAAATTGCACCCTGTTGGCGGCAATTATAGCACATGAAATCCGTCCGCGTCAAACGCAGCCGCCGGGCAAGGCCGAAAATCTGCGCCGGAGCGCGTTTTTTCGTTGCATTTTTTCGGGTTTTGTTGTAAGATACAAGCTGGGTGATAGGGATATGAAATACCGTATGATCGCCGTCGATTTGGACGGCACGCTGCTCGACCCGAACGGCACGCTGAACGCGCGCACGGTTCGCGCGGCAAGAGCCGCCATGGCGCGCGGCGCAAAAATCGTGCTGTCGTCGGGGCGCATGCCGGCGGCGCTTTCGCACATCGGAAACGAAATCGGCGTAAACGCGCCCGCGGTCTGCTTTAACGGCGGCGCGGTCGTGAACCTTCAAACCGGCGAAACACTGTATCAAACGCCGGTTCCCATGGATTTGGCGCGGGACATTGCCCGCGCGGCGGAGGAACGCGGCATGTATCTGCATGCCTTCGTTCACGGCGGCTACATCGCGCCGGAATACAACGACAAAACGGCGGCATATGAGCGCCTGTCCGGCGTGAAGGCCACGGTGGTGAACCGCCCGGTCTCCGAGGCGATGGACGAGGCGCCGATGAAGCTGCTCATCATCGACACGCCCGAGGGCGCGGAGGCCGCGCTGCCCGGGCTGCAGGCGCAGTTTGCGGGCAGAGCCACGATCATGCGCTCGCAGAAGCACCTGATCGAGTGCGTGGACGTGAGCACCGGCAAGGCCGGAGCGCTTTCGTTCCTCGCAAAGCATCTGGGGCTGACCGCGGAGGAGGCCGTTTCCTTCGGCGACGGGCAGAACGATTTGGACATGCTTTTGTGGTCAGGCGAAAGCTATGTGATGGACAATGCGCAGGAGGCGCTCAAAAAGGCCTCGCCGCGCTTCAGGATTGCGCCGTCCAACGCCGAGCAGGGCGTAGCGCAGGTGATCGAGCGGCTGATTAAAGAGGACAGAATCGGGGTGTACGCTTGATTTCCGAAAAAAAGCTGGTGACCGCGCTGGGGCTGGAGATCGTGATTCCGTCGAAGGACGGCACGCTGCCCATTGAGGAATCGGACATTTGCCGCCCGGGTCTTCAGCTGACCGGCTTCTGGGATTATTTCGCCTACGAGCGGCCGCAGCTGTTCGGAAAGGTGGAAATGGCCTACCTGAGCACGCTGGACGCGGACACGCTGGCGGCTCGGCTGAAGACGTTTTTCAGCTTCGCGCTGCCGTGCGTCATCGTGTGCCGCGGGCTGTCCGTTCCGAAGGTCATGCTCGCCTGCGCGCGGGAAAGGCACATTCCCATCTACCGCACGCAGGAAAACACCGTGCGGCTGGAGATGGCCATCATCAATTACCTGAACACGCAGCTGGCGCCGCGCCGCACGATGCACGGCGTGCTGGTGGACGTGTACGGCGTGGGCATGCTGATTACCGGCAACAGCGGCGTGGGCAAGAGCGAGGCCGCGCTGGAGCTGGTGAAGCGCGGACACCGGCTGGTGGCGGATGACGTGGTGGAAATCTGCCGCGTAAACGACCACCGGCTCACGGGCACCGCGCCCGACCGCACGCGCCACTTCATGGAAATTCGCGGTGTGGGCATTATCGACGTGTACACGATGTACGGCGTCTCGTCCGTCATCCGCGAAAAGTCCATCGACATGGAGGTGCACATGGAGCTTTGGCAGGACGGCCACGCCTACGAACGGCTGGGGCTGAACAGCCGCACCACCACCATTCTGGGCGTAAGCGTTCCGTCGCTGCTTCTGCCCATTCATCCCGGGCGCAACATTGCCATCGTGCTGGAGGTGGCGGCGCGCAACCTGCGCCTGAAGCAGATGGGCTACAGCGCGGCGGACGAGCTTTTGCGGCGGCAGACGGGCATGCAGACGCGCCCGTACGGTTTTAACGAAAATGCGGATTATTCCAAGCTTGAAGAGGATTAACGGGAGGAAAACAACATGGTATACGTAGGCATCGATCTGGGCGGAACCAGCATCAAGGCGGGTCTGGTGGACGAGCAGGGCAAAATTCTGTGCAAGGCAACCTGCCCCACGCTTGTGGAGCGCGGCGCGCGTCCCGTTGTGGACGACATGGCGAAGCTGTCCCTTGAGGTGATTGAAAAGGGCGGCTACACGCTGGACGACGTGAAGGCCATCGGCGTCGGTCTGCCCGGCATTCAGGATCCCCGCACCGGCATCGTGCCGTTCTGCACGAACCTGTATTGGCACGAGGTGCCCGTGATCGAGTGGATGCAGGAAACCATCAATAAGCCCATCTTCATCGGAAACGACGCAACCGTGGCGGGTCTTGCGGAATCCGTGGCGGGCGTGAGCGCGGGCATTGAAAACAGCGTGTTCCTCACGCTGGGCACCGGCGTGGGCGGCGGCATCGTGCTGGGCGGCAAGGTGTACTCCGGCTCGAACGGCGTGGGCAGCGAGCTGGGTCACATGATTACCGTAATCGACGGCGAGCCCTGCACCTGCGGCAACCGCGGCTGCTGGGAGCGCTACGCCAGTGCCACCGCGCTGATTCGTATGGGACGCGAGGCCGCCGAAAAGCACCCCGAATGCAAAATCGCCCTCGACGTGAACGGCAAGCTGGACGAGATTACCGCCAAGACCGTCATCGACGCCGCCAAGGCGGGCGACGAGATCGCAAACGAGGTGTTTGAGCGCTACGTCTACTACCTGTGCGCGGGTCTGGTAAACATCATCAACGCCCTCGACCCCGAGGTCATCGTACTCGGCGGCGGCGTGTCTCACGCCGGTCAGTTCCTGCTGGACGCGGTAAACCGCCGTCTGCCGTCCATGGTCTTCTATAAAACCATGCCCTACGC
>CAZMGO010000104.1:0-8705 GCA_964565845.1 uncultured Oscillospiraceae bacterium
GATCGGCTGACGGCGGCGAATCGGGAAATGAATCTGACGCGCGTCGGGGAGGACATCCGGGAGGCCGCCGACCGAAACTATCTGGACAGCCTGACCATTCTTCCGTTTCTGGACGGTGTGTCCACGCTGATTGACGTGGGCAGCGGCGCGGGCTTTCCCGGCATTCCCATTGCCATCATGCGCCCGGACATCCATGTTACGCTGATGGATGCGCTGGGAAAGCGCGTGGCGTTTTTGAAGGAGATTGTGGAGGCGCTCGGCTTGAACGCCGACTGCGTGCACGCCCGCTGCGAGGATGCGGCGAGAAGGCCGGAATACCGGGATTCGTATGATGCGGCCTGCGCGCGCGCGGTGGCGGAAACGAACGTGCTGAGCGAATGGCTGCTGCCGTTTGTGAAGCCCGGCGGGCGGATGCTGGCACTGAAGGGACCGATGGCCGCCGAGGAGGCCGAGCGCGCGGAGGCGGCGCTTTCGCAGCTGAACGGGCGTTTGTCGCGCGTGTGCCCGGTGTCCGTGCCCGGTCGGGACTGGGATCACCGCGTGATTGAAATTTTGAAAACGGACGCTACGCCGGAGCGGTTCCCGCGCCGGGCGGGAATTGCCGAAAAGCGACCGCTGAAATGACGCGCGCGATTCGCCGAGACCGCGCGCGGCTGTTTACTGTCACTGACGCGCACACGATGACGGCGGCGCGATATCTTCGTCGACTGGTTTTGAAAGCAGCCATCCCTTCCGTATATATAAACGGAGGGGATGGTTTTATGATGGAACGAAGGTCGAAGCCCTCGGCTAAGGTGCTTTCGCGCGTGCGCGTGGCGGAGATTCGCGCCAACCCGTATCAACCGCGCGCGCTTTTTGATGAGGAGAGCATCCGTGCGCTGGCACGGTCGATTGAGGAAAACGGGCTTTTGTCGCCGCTGCTTCTGCGCAGAAGCGCGGGCGGCGGGTATACGCTGATTGCGGGAGAGCGGCGGCTGCGCGCGCTTCGCGTGCTTGGGCGAGGCTGGGCGGACGCCATTGTTATGGAGGCGGACGAGGCCGACATGCGTGCACTGTCGCTGATTGAGAATATCCAGCGAGAGCAGCTGACGTTTCTGGAGGAAGCGCAGGCGATGCGTGAGCTTTTGCGCGAGACGGGCATTACGCAGGATGCGCTGGCGCGTCGGCTGGGGCGTAGTCCGTCGTCGGTGGCAAACCTTCTGCGGCTTCTCAGGCTGCCGGAGGCCGTGCGGCAGGCAGTGGGCGAGGAAAAGCTGACCGAACGGCATGCGCGTGCGCTTCTGAAGCTGGACGGCGACGAAAAGGCGCAGCTGGATGCGGTTCGCCGTATTACGAGGGGACAGCTGAACGTGCGCCAGACGGACGCGCTGGTCGAGAGCCTTCTGCGCGCGCGGCGAGCAGCGAGCCGCAGGGTCAAGGGCGTGGTGCGGGACGCGCGCATGTTCGTGAACGCGATTTCCGGAACGGTGGAGAAGCTGCGCAAGGCGGGCGTAAACGCGGCGCTGCGCGTGGAGGAGACGAATGAAAGCGTGGAAATCCTTGTGACGCTGCACAAGGGCACGAAAGAAGAAAGAAGGGGTTGACGCGGGCGGCGGATTCGGGTATGATGGGAGCAGGAGGTGTTTTTTCATGTACACCGATCTTGAGATTGCCCAGAATACCCCGCTTATGGACATTGAGGCGATTGCCGCGCGTGCGGGTATTGGGAAGGAATATTTGGAATGCTATGGCCGGAATAAGGCCAAGGTGTCGCTTGGGCTGCTGGACGAGCCCGGCAGAAGAAACGGAAAGCTTGTGCTTGTGACGGCGATTACGCCCACGCCCGCAGGCGAAGGCAAGACCACCACCAGCATCGGCCTTGCCGACGCGCTGAGCCGGCTGGGCAAGCGCACGATGGCGGCGCTGCGCGAGCCGTCGCTGGGGCCGGTGTTTGGCCTGAAGGGCGGCGCGGCGGGCGGCGGCTATGCGCAGCTGGCGCCGATGGACGAAATCAACCTGCATTTCACCGGCGATTTCCACGCGATTGGCGCGGCAAATAATCTTCTGGCGGCGATGATCGACAACCATATCTATCAGGGCAACGCGCTGAAGATTGACCCGCGCCGCGTCGCATGGCGCAGATGCGTGGACATGAACGACCGCCAGCTTCGCAGCATCGTGGACGGACTGGGCGGTCACACAAATGGCTGTCCGCGCGAGGATGGCTATGACATTACCGTTGCCAGCGAGGTTATGGCGATTCTGTGCCTGTCTCAAAGCCTTGCCGATTTAAAGGCGCGGCTCGGGCGCATCATCGTCGGCTATACCTATGACGACCAGCCGGTTACGGCTGGGGATCTGAAGGCTGCGGGTGCAATGACGGCGCTTCTGAAGGACGCACTCAAGCCCAATCTCGTGCAGACGCTGGAGCATACGCCCGCGTTGGTGCACGGCGGGCCGTTTGCCAACATCGCGCACGGCTGCAACAGCGTGCTTGCCACTCGCATGGCGATGCGTCTGGCGGACTATACCGTGACGGAGGCGGGCTTCGGCGCCGATCTTGGCGCGGAAAAGTTTTTGGACATCAAGTGCCGCATGGCGGGCATTCAACCCGACGCGGTGGTGATTGTGGCTACGGTTCGCGCGCTGAAAATGCATGGCGGCGTGAAGAAGGACGCGCTGACGCGGGAAAACGTGGACGCGCTGCGCACGGGCACGGAAAACCTGCGGCGGCATGTGCGGAATATCAAAAACGTGTTCGGGCTGCCCTGCGTGGTGGCGGTCAACCGCTTCCCGGACGATACCGACGCGGAAATCGAGGCGCTTACGCATGCCATGGACGCGGAGGGCGTGGAGACGATTCCGAGCGAGGTATGGGCAAGGGGCGGCGAAGGCGGGCTGGCGTTGGCGCGCGAGGTTGTGCGGCTGTGCGAGGAGGAAAGCCGGTTTTCGTTTGCATACGACGCGGCGGACAGCATTCAGAAGAAGCTGAACGATTTGACGGTGCGCGTGTACGGCGGCCGCCGCGCGGTGCTGACGGCGGAGGCGAAAAAGCAGGCGAAGCGGCTTACGGAGCTTGGCTTCGGCGGGCTGCCCGTGTGCGTGGCTAAGACGCAGTACAGCTTCTCGGATAAGCCCGCGCGGCTCGGCGCGCCGACGGATTTTGAAATCACCGTGCGCGCGCTGCGCGTGTCTGCGGGCGCGGGCTTTGTGGTGGCGCTGACCGGGGACATCATGACGATGCCGGGACTTCCGAAAATTCCGGCGGCGGAAAGCATTGACGTGGACGAGGACGGGAGAATTACGGGGCTGTTTTAACCGTATGAAGCGGGGTACGAATGGAACGAAATATCGCCGACGGAGGGCGTTTTCATGAAATACATTGTGGCACTGGATCAGGGAACGACGAGCTCACGCGCGGTCGTGTTTGACGAAAACGGCGCGCTTATCGCATCGCACGGCATCGAATTCAGACAGATTTATCCAAAGCCCGGCTGGGTTGAGCACGATCCGGAGGATATTTATGCAAGCCAGCTGAACGCGCTGCGCGCGGCGGTTGAAAAGGCGGGAATCGACGCGGCGGACATTCTGGCCATAGGCATTGCCAACCAGCGCGAGACAACGCTTTTGTGGGAACGTGAGACGGGCAGACCGCTGCACAACGCGATTGTGTGGCAGTGCCGCCGCACCGCGCCGCTGGTCGAGCGGCTGAAGGAGGACGGGCTGGGCAACACCATTCGCGACCGCACGGGGCTGATTCCGGATGCGTATTTTTCCGGAACGAAGCTCGAATGGCTGCTGGACAGCATCGACGGCGCACGCGACCGGGCGCAGAACGGAAAGCTGTGCTTCGGCACCGTGGACAGCTTTCTGGCGTACCGTCTGACGGGCGGGCGCGTACATGTGACCGATGCGACGAACGCATCGCGCACGATGCTGTTCAATATTCACAAGCAGACGTGGGACGAAACGCTCCTGCGCGCCATGGATATTCCCGCGCCGCTCCTGCCGGCGGTGGTGGATTCGTCGGGCATAATCGGCATGCTGGATAAGTCGATTCTCGGACGCGAAATTCCCGTTGCGGCTATGGCGGGCGATCAGCATGCGGCGCTGTACGGGCAGGCATGCTTCGGCCCGGGCGAGGCCAAGAATACCTATGGTACCGGCTGCTTCGTTTTGATGAACACCGGCGCGAGGCCGGTGCGCAGTCAGTTTGGGCTGCTGTCCACCGTCGCGTGGCGCGTGGACGGCAAGCCGACCTACGCGCTGGAGGGCAGCGTGTTCGTGGCAGGCGCGGCGATTCAGTGGCTGAGGGACGAAATGAAGCTCATTTCGACCGCGGCGGAATCGGAGGCGCTGGCGCGTACGCTTGCGGACAACGGAGGGGTTTATCTGGTTCCGGCGTTTACCGGCATGGGCGCGCCGTACTGGGATATGTATGCGCGCGGTACGATCGTCGGGCTTACGCGAGGCGCGGGGCGGGCGCATATCGTGCGCGCGGCGTTGGAATCCATCGCCTATCAATCGGCGGATGTGCTCGAAGCCATGGAAAAGGACGGCGGCGTGCGCATGGCCGCGCTGCGCGTGGACGGCGGCGCGAGTGCGAACGAGTTCCTGATGCAGTTCCAGAGCGACATTCTGGGCGTGCCGGTCATCGCGCCGCAGGTGACGGAAACCACGGCGCTGGGCGCGGCCATGCTGGCCGGGCGCGCGGTGGGCTTGTGGGATGACAGGCAGCTAAGAAACGTATGGCAGAAGAGGAAGGAATTCCGTCCCGCCATGCCGGGCGAAGGCCGGGAACGGCTGCTTCAGCAATGGCGGCGGGCGATTGAGCGCGCGCGGAAATGGGAGGAGGAATAGCGCATGGACGCGTATCGGGAGCTGCAGCCATTTCTGAATGCGGACATGCGTTTGAAGGCGATTCCGGCCAAAAGCCGGAAGAAGCTGGCAGCGCTGCATTACCTGTCCGGAAAATTCGAAGCGGGCAGGCAGTATACCGAGGCGGAGGTGAATGAAATTCTGGATGACTGGACGGAGTTTCACGATCCTGCGACGCTGCGCAGGGAGCTGTTCAACAAATGTCTTCTGAACCGCACGACGGACTGCCGCGCCTATTGGAAGGAAGACGTGCCGCCGCTCGAAGCGTTTCTTGAAAAATACCTTTGAGGTGGAATGGGATGGAACGGGTTTCAAAGGAGGAGTATCTGGCGAATCCCTGCGGCTGCGCCTCAATTCCGTACTGGAAGGCAAAAACGGTTTGCGTGCCGGAGAATATGCGGATTGTGCACGATGCAGCGTATGATGCTCGGAGGTATGAGGCCTATTCGGACGAGCCGTATTTTCGGCTGCTGCATTCGATGAAGGCGTTATGCGCGCCTGTGCTTCCGCGGGGATATTCGTGCGGAACGGCTGCGCCCCGCGAGTTCGCGGAGCATATCAATCGCTGCTATGGAGGAGTGTGCGTCTCCGAGGAGGCGCTTCGGGGCTATGCCGCGCGCCCGGTATATGACGAACGTCTGTGGCTGGCGGTGCGGGACGAGCGAACCGGGAGGCTGGCGGCGACGGGCATTGCCGAGATGGACAGGGAGCTTGGCGAGGGCATTCTGGAATGGATTCAGGTGTCCGAGGACTGCCGCAGACAGGGACTCGGACGGTATCTTGTTTCCGAGCTGCTGTGGAGGCTGCGCGGGCATGCGCAGTTTGTTACGGTCTCCGGCCGGTGCGGAAATCCCAATCAACCGGAGAAGCTGTATCGCAGCTGTGGATTTACCGGGAAAGATGTGTGGCATGTTCTGAGAAGGAGAACGCCGCACATGGGCGGCTGACAAAGAAAGAAGGCCCGCGGGCGATTGGCAAAGCCTTTCGTCCGCGGGCACTTTATGCCGTCAGAGGTTGAGGGACGGTTTATTCGAGGCCGTAGTACACGGCGAGGTTCTCGAGGTATTCCTCAAGACCGCGATCCTCCAGACCCTTCAGGTAGGCGTTCCACGCTTCATCGTCGTTGATGTCCAGCTGACCCATGATGAACTGGGTGTCGGTGGCCTTCACGTAATCGTTGATGGTGGTGCTGAGGTTGGCGACCTTGGTCTTCACGTCCTCATCGGTGCACCATACGACATCCGGGATGTGATGATCCACGTAGTAGGGCTCGTAAACCTGCGCGGCATGCACCAGAACGTAGGTGTTGTCGGTGTAGATGTTGTCGGGATCCATCGTGGTGGCGTAGCGGATTTCGGCCTTGTCGGCACGCGGGAAGGAGCCGGAGTTCCACAGCGCGTCAATGTCGGGCACGAGACGGGAGATGGACTTGTCGCCGCCATAGAAGCTCTGGGAATCAACCCACTCCCAGTCCTTGCCCTCTACGCCGTAGTGGCCGACATAGGTGCCTTCCTCGCCGATGAACCAGTCGAGGAACTTGAAGGCGATTTCGGGGTTCTCACACTTGGTGGAGATGGCGCCGACCATGTTGAAGTTGCCGCCAAAGCGAGCCGCGGTCTGCTGGGTGCCGTCATCGCCCTTCAGGGGCGCGATGGGCTCGTAGTCCACCCAGTTGAGAACGTTGGCGTCGATTACGTCGCCCTGATACCAGATGGGCATAACGCCGATCACGGCTTCGTCAGAGGACTTGTTGAGGATGGACTGGAACTGGGTCTTGTCCTGCACGTAGGTTTCCTCGGCGATCAGGCCTTCGGCGTACAGGTCGGCGATGTACTTGAGACCCTCGCGCCAGCCGTCGGTATTGGCGTGGAAGGCGATTTCGCCGTCATCGGTGATGGTGTAGTAGTTGTCGGTATACAGCTCAAAGGGATTCATCAGGAAGCAGATGGGGTCGGACTTGCGGCCGTTGTAGTAGCCCATCAGCGGGATTTCGTCCGCTTCGCCGTTGCCGTTCAGGTCGGTTTCCTTGATGGCGATCAGCAGATCCTTGAATTCCTCGGGCGTAGTGGGCATGTCCATGCCGAGCTTCTCGAGCCACGACTTCTTCACGAACATCTTGTATTCGCTGTCCTTATGCACGCCGCTGTCGGTGTACACGAAGGTGTAGATGTTGCCGTCGGGCGCGGTGAGCATGGCCTCGTAGCCGGGGTTTTCCTCCAGCACGGCCTTGTAGTTGTAGCCCTGAGACTCGATCAGGTCATTGAGCGGGAGAAGCATGTTGGCTTCTATGCCCATCAGAATCTTGTCGGTGCTGAACGAGGGGCCGAGGAAGATGTCCGGCCACTCGTTGCTGGCGAGCATCAGGTTGTAGGCGGTGTCGCCGCTGTCGGTATAGAACTGGAAGTCGATTTTGACGCCGAGCTTTTCCTCGATGTACTTGGTCATGTCGCAGTTGAGATAGTCACGGTTGGCCGAATTGGCAGTCCATACCGTGAGGGTCACGACCTCGTCTGCGATGGGATACACGTTTTCGTCGGACGCCGTGACGGCGCTTGCGGACGCGCAAACCATCATCAGGATGGCCATGAGCAAGGCGAGTTTCTTCATGGGAAATACCTCCTTGTTTTCTATCTTGAGCGCAGATGCGCCAAAGATGCTCAGCCCTTTACCGCGCCGATCATGACGCCCTTCACAAAGAAGCGCTGAACGAACGGGTAAATGATCATAACCGGGAGGGACGAAACAACGATCACGGCGTACTTCATGACGTTGCGGCGCTCCTCCAGCGCCATCAGCGTGCTGATGTCCATTTGGTCGATGTCGGTGGTGTTGAGAATCAGGATTTCGCGCAGGAACAGGGAAAGCGGATAGTAATTGCGCTTGGTGGACACGTAGACCATTGCGTCGAAGTAGGCGTTCCAGATGCCGACGGCGTAGAACAGGCCGATGACCGCCAGAATTGGGCCGGAAAGCGGCAGCAGGATACTGACCATGTAGCGAATGTTTCCGCAGCCGTCCAGCTGCGCGGATTCCAGCAGCTCACCGGGAATTGAGGTTTTAAAGTAGGTACGCATGACGATCATGTTATAGACTGACAGGCAGCCCGGCAGCAGAAGCGCCCAGCGGGTGTTGAGCAGTCCCAGCTTCTGAACGGCGAGGAAGGTGGGCATCAGGCCGCCGGAGAAGTACATCGTGATGATGGCGAGAAGCACGATGACCTTGCGGCCGGCAAAGTCGCTGCGGGACAGGGGATAGGCCATCAGCACCGTCATGACCAGACACAGCGCCGTGCCGCACAGCATGTAGAACAGCGAGTTTTTGTAGCCCGTCCAGATGTCCTTGTACTGAAGCACGGCCTCATAGCCAGCCAGCGAAAAGCGCTTGGGAATCAGGGACAGGGACATGGTTGCCGTGCCCGCAGAAAACGAGGCGGAGATGACGAACAGCAGCGGATAGGCGATAATGACCAGAAACAGGCACAGCACAATGAAGTTGATCGTGAGGATGATTTTGTCGCCTACGGTGTCGCGCACGAAGAGATTGTCCTTTTGCTTTTTCATAATGCGCCCCTCCTCAGAACAGAGAGCTTCCGCTCAGACGGTCGGAGATCTTGTTTACAATCAACAGCATCACAACATTGACCAGTGATACAAACAGGCCGATGGCTGTGGCATAGGAATACTGCGGCGTGGAGGAGGCGATGCCCTGCTTATACACGTAGGTGGAGATGACCTCGCTTACCTCCAGATTCAGGCTGTTCTGCAGAAGATAAATCTTTTCGTAGCCCACGGAAAGAATGCTTCCGCAGTTCATAATCAGCAGGATGGAGATTGTCGGCGCGATGCCGG
>CAZMGO010000105.1:0-8527 GCA_964565845.1 uncultured Oscillospiraceae bacterium
TATCCGATTTCCGTCGATGGGATAACGTCAGATAAATTCGATGCGCAGCTTCTTGCCCATACCGGCTGCAAGCTGCTGGAGCGTCGAAATGGTGGGGCTGCACGTTCCGCTTTCGATGCGGCTGATGTTGGAATGCCGAACTCCGCAGCGCTCGGCAAGCTGCTTCTGCGTAAGGTTTTCCTTGATGCGAGCGTCGATCAGCGCGCGAATCACTTCCATCTCAGGCTGGAGCGCTTCGTATTCGGCGCGAAGCTCAGGATCCTTCAGCAGCTCTTCCTTAAATCTTTCAAAATCACTCATGAAGCCTTCTCCTTATTCAAATTCGACCGCGCAGCCCATCCTTTTCCGAGGAGATGACAGCGGCTGGGGAGTTTGCTCCCCGCCGCATAGCGTCAGCGCGCCGCGATGCGCAGCAGCTCTTCAATCGCCTCGGTATCCAGCTTCACAAAGTGCCCGGTCGTACCGTCGGCATTGCGCCGGACGTTCTTGGCGAGGAAGGGAATATCCTCCGCCTTTGCGCCCAACTCGGCGAACGTGATCGGCATGCCGATGGAGCGCAGGAAGGCTTCGTAGCGTTCGATGCCGTTCAGCGCGGTAATTTCGGGATGCTCAAAGTTCATTTCGCAGCCGAACACGTTCACGGCGAAGCGAGCAAAGCGCATCACGTCATGGTGCATGGTATAGCGCATCCATGCCGGGAACACGACGGCCAGTCCCGCGCCGTGCGCCACGTCGTACAGGGCGCTGAGCTCGTGCTCGATCTGGTGGCTTGCCCAGTCGCTTTCGCGGCCGACGCCGCAGGTATCGTTGTGCGCCAGCGTGCCCGCCCACATGATTTCGGCCTGCGCGTCGTAGTCGGCAGGGTTCTTGACGGCAATGGGCGCGTATTCGATCACCGTCTTCAAAATCGCCTCGCACAGGTTGTCGGTAACGGCAACGTGCGTCTCGTTGGTAAAATACCGCTCCATCACGTGCGCCATGATGTCGGTTGCGCCGCAGGCCACCTGATAGGGCGGCAGGGTAGCCGTCCATTCGGGGTTCAGAAGCGCGAATTTCGGACGGTTGAATTCGGTGGACAGACCGCGCTTCATGTGCGTGGACTCCTGCATGATAACGGCGCTGTTCGAGCTTTCGCTACCCGTCGCGGACAGGGTGAGCACGCAGCCCAGCGGCAGTGATCTTTGAACGACCGCCTTGCCGCACCAGAAGTCCCAGAAATCGCCGTCGTACACCGTGCCGTGCGCGATGGCCTTGGCGCTGTCGATGGCGCTTCCGCCGCCCACGGCGAGCACGCAGTCGCATTTCTCGCGCCGGGCAAGGTCGATGCCCTCATATACCTTGCCGTCGCGCGGGTTCGGCACCGCGCCGCCCAGCAGCACGTAGGAAACGCCCGCCTCGTCCAGCGATTTCGTAACCTTATCCATCAGCCCGGAGCGAATCACCGAGCCGCCGCCGTAATGAATCAGCGCGCGGGTGCCGCCCAGCGCCTTCAGCTCCTCGCCCGCGCGGCTCTCCGCGCCGCGGCCAAATACGAACTTCGTGGGAATCTGCCAGTTGAAATTCAGCATTCAATCACCTTCATTTCATGAGATTTTTTATTCAGGGTTTCGGCACCGTCCTCCGTGACGGCCACCAGATCCTCAATTCGCACGCCGAAGCGTCCGGGCAGGTAAATGCCCGGCTCCACCGAGAACACCATGCCGGGCGCGCACACGGCCTCGGAGGACGCGCTCACGTCCGGGAATTCGTGCACGTCCAGCCCAATGCCGTGCCCGGTGCGGTGGATGAAGCGCGAGCCGTAGCCCGCGTCCTCAATCACGCTTCGCGCGGCGCGGTCGATTTCGCGAAGCGGCACGCCGGGGCGCACGGCACGCCTTCCCGCCTCGTTGGCGCGCAGCACGAGGTCGTATACCCGTCTCTGCTCGTCCGTGGGCGCGCCGAAGAACACGGTGCGGGTCATGTCGGAGCAGTAGTCGTCGAGCACCAGTCCCACGTCCAGAATCACGGAATCGCCGCTTTTCAGCCTCGTTCGGTCGGTGTCGTGATGCGGCTCGGCACAGTTTGCGCCAAAGCAGATCAGGGAGGGAAAGCTTTCGCCGGACGCGCCCCGCGCCGCGGCCTCGGTCGCGTAGCGCTCCGCCACGTCCTTCTCCGTCACACCGGCGCGCACGCCGTCGATGGCACAGCCGATCACCGCGTCGTTCATGCGCGAGCTCAGGCGCATCAGGTTCATTTCCTCCTCGGTTTTGCACATGCGCGCGCCGTCCACGGCGGGTGAGCCGAGGGAAACGATGAGGTCGCGCCTGCGCTCCATCAGGGGCAGAAGGAAGCGGCACGGCCAGTCCTTGTCCACGCCGAGGGTACCGGGCATAAGGCGCGACGAAAGCTCGCCCACGCAGTCGTCCGTGTCGGAATACTCGATCAGCTCGCAGCCGTCTATGGGCTTTAAGGCAAACAGACGGTTCGCAAACAGGCGGCAGCGTCCGTCGTCCGCAATCAGAAGCGCCAGCATGCGCTCGCCGGGCGAAACGCGCACGCCGGTCAGATACAAAACGCTGGTCGGCGCGGTCACAAGCAGCTGACCAAGCCCCATTTCGCGCATGTTTTTCAGTACCTTTTCAAGCCTGTCCCGCTTCATGACTCCTCGCCCTCCCCGCATTCGATAACCCAGAAGCCCTTTTCCCGCGCGATTACGCGCGCGGACGCGTAGACCTCCTGCATGTGCTTGAGCGCGCTGGGCGCGCCCTGCTGCTTTCGTATCACCGCATACAGCCGCCCGCCGGGCAGAAGCCGCTCGCGCGCGCCGTCAAACATCCGGTAGATCACGGCCTTTCCGGCGCGAATCGGCGGGTTGGTAACGATAAAATCGAACAGTCCGTCCACGTTTTCGTATAGGTCCGATTCCACCGCGCGCGCGTTTTTCACGCCGTTTCGCGCAAGGTTTTTCTCGGCGAGCGCCGCCGCGCGCTCGTTCACGTCCGCCAGCAGAAACGAAGCCCTCGGGTATTTTTTCCCCAGAAGCACGCCCACCGCGCCCCAGCCGCAGCCCAAATCGAGCACGCGCCCATAAAGCGGCGGGAGCGCCTCCAGAAGGATGCGCGTGCCCTCGTCCAGCTCGCCCTTTGAGAACACGCCCGCGTCCGTTTCAAACGACGCGCGCACGCCCAGACACTCCGTTTCGAATACCACCGGCCGGCTTTCACAGCCGGGCTTTTTGGCAAAATACTGCTCACTCATTTTTCGTCATCCCCGCAATCCCGTAAAGCGCTTTCTCCTCCGCGGGCGTAAGCGGGCGAAACTCGCCCTCGCCCAGCGCGGGATCCAGCGCCACGGGGCCGATTTTCTCGCGCTTCAGCCGAAGCACCGGATGGCCGACGGCGGCCAGCATGCGCTTGACCTGATGATACTTGCCCTCGCTCACATACACGCGGCACGCACCCTGCCCGGCGCTCTCCAGCCGCGCGGGCCTGCACGTGAAATCCTTCAAAGGCACGCCCTCGGCGAAGCGCCGCACGCATTCCCCGTCGATTTCGCCCTCGATTTCGGCGTAATAGGTCTTCTCCACGTCCCATTTGGGCGAAATCAGCCGATGCGCCAGCTGCCCGTCCGTCGTAAGCAGAACAAGCCCGGTCACGTCCCTATCCAGCCGCCCCACCGGGCCGACCCGGCGCATGCGGATTTTCTCCGGCAGAAGGTCGAGCACCGTGCGCTCGCCGCGCGCGTCCTCCGTGGCGGTCAGAAAGCCCGCGGGCTTATTGAGCATCAGGTGAACGTGCTCCGGCGCGCGGGCGTTTTCGCCGTCCAGCAGCACCTCGTCCGCCGGCGCAAGCGAATAGCCGGGGTCGAGAATCACCCGCCCGTTCACGCGCGCGCGTCCGCCCGCAACGGCTTTTTTGGCCTCCTGCCGCGTAAGTCCGTTCTGCGCAATCGCCTTGTCAAGCCGCATGCCATCGCCCTCAAATCGCGTTTTTTTTTTTCGTCCGCATGGACAAAATCCATTATACATAGGTTTCCGCCGTTTCACAAGCGGAAAAATCGAAAAAAATTCCCTCGGCGAAATAACGAAAAGGCAATGACCGGCGCGCGAAAACGTGGTATAATAATATAGGTAGAAAATTTGCTTTTAAGAGGTTATGAGCATGTCCAAAGACACGCATTACGACGAGAGTAACATTCAGATTCTGGAGGGTCTTGAGGCCGTCCGGCGTCGTCCCGGCATGTATATCGGCTCCACCGACGAGCGGGGTCTGCACCATCTGGTGTATGAAATCGTGGACAACGCCGTGGACGAGGCGCTGGCGGGCTATTGCAAAAATATTTATGTGGTTCTGCATGCCGACGGCAGCGTTTCCGTGCAGGATGACGGGCGCGGCTTCCCGATCGGCATTCATCCCAAGGTCGGCCGTCCCGCGGTTGAGGTGTGCCTCACCATGCTGCACGCGGGCGGCAAATTCGGCGGCGGCGGCTATAAGGTTTCCGGCGGTCTGCACGGCGTGGGCGCGTCGGTTGTAAACGCGCTTTCAAGCCACCTGAAGGTGAACGTCTATCAGGACGGCAAAATCTATCAGCAGGAATACGAGCGCGGCAAAGTGCTGTATGACCTGAAGGTTGTGGGCGAAACCGACCGCACGGGCACCACCGTGCAGTTCTGGCCGGACGTAAAGACTCACGAAACGCCCGAGCCGGGCATCTTCGAAACCGGCAGCTTCGATTTCGACACGCTGCGCACCCGCTTCCGCGAGATGGCCTTCCTCAACAAGGGCATCCGCATCACCATCCGCGACGAGCGCGTGGAGCCCGCGCTGGAAAAGGAATATCACTACGAGGGCGGCATCATCTCCTTCGTGGAATACCTGAACAAGAACAAAACCTGCCTGTTCGAGAAGCCCATCTACATCGAGGGCGTGAAGGATTCCTCCACCGTCGAGGTGGCGCTTCAGTGGAACGACGGCTACACCGAGAACGTGTTCTCCTTCGCCAACAACATCCTCACCCCCGAGGGCGGCACGCACCTGACGGGCTTCCGCACGGCGCTGGCGCGCGTGATCAACGCCTATGGGCGCGAAAAGAAGATTCTGAAGGACGCGGACGCGAACCTGACCGGCGACGACGTGCGCGAGGGACTGACCGCCATCGTGTCGGTGAAGCTGGTGGAGCCGCAGTTTGAGGGACAGACCAAGAGCAAGCTGGGCAACAGCGAGATTCGTCCGCTGGTGGACGGCATGGTGGCGTCGAAGCTGACGGACGTGTTTGAGGAAAATCCGTCCATCGGCCGCGCGGTGCTGGACAAGTGCATCTCCGCGGCGCGCGCCCGCGAGGCCGCCCGCAAGGCGCGCGACATG
Source organism: uncultured Oscillospiraceae bacterium (assembly GCA_964565845.1). GTDB lineage: Bacteria > Bacillota > Clostridia > Christensenellales > Aristaeellaceae > SFHK01. The sequence goes on from CAZMGO010000105.1 coordinate 5,343, forward strand.
ACGCGCCGCAAGACCGCGCTGGAATCCGGCGCGCTGCCTGGAAAGCTGGCGGACTGCTCCGAGCGCGACCCCGCCAAATGCGAAATCTTCTTGGTTGAGGGCGACAGCGCCGGCGGCAGCGCCAAGACCGGGCGCGACCGTCATTTTCAGGCCATCCTGCCGCTGCGCGGCAAGATTCTGAACGTGGAAAAAACGCGGCTCGACCGCATCCTTGCCAACGACGAAATCAAGGCGATGATCACCGCCTTCGGCGGCGGCTTCGGGCAGGATTTCGACCCGGCGAAGCTCAGGTATCACCGCATCGTGTGCATGACCGATGCCGACGTGGACGGAAGCCACATCCGCATTCTGCTGCTCACGTTCTTCTACCGCCACTTCCCCAAGCTCATCGAGGACGGCTATGTGTACATCGCCCAGCCGCCGCTTTACAAGGTGACGCGCGGAAAGACGGAGAAATACGTCTACAGCGACGCGCAGCTTCAGAAATATCTGGACGAAATCGGTCGCGACGCGAAGCCGGACGTGCAGCGCTATAAGGGTCTTGGCGAAATGAGCGCCGAGCAGCTGTGGGCGACGACGATGAACCCCGCCACGCGCAGCATGTATAAGGTCACGCTGAAGGACGCCATCTCCGCCGACGAGATGTTCACGCTTCTGATGGGCGATCAGGTAGAGCCGCGCAAGGAGTTCATTGAAAAGAACGCCAAGCTGGTCGCGGATCTGGATATATAACGAAAACGGAGGGATCTTCTCCCTATGAACGATCAGTTCAACATCGGTAATCTTACCCCGCTGGACGTGGAGGACGAGCTGAAAAAATCGTTTATCTCCTACGCCATGGCGGTTATCGTGAGCCGCGCGCTGCCGGACGTGCGCGACGGTCTGAAGCCCGTGCACCGGCGCATCCTGTATTCCATGATGGAGCTGGGCGTTACCCCCGACAAGCCGTTCCGCAAATCGGCGCGTATCGTGGGCGACGTGCTCGGTAAATACCATCCCCACGGCGACAGCGCCGTGTACGACGCGACCGTGCGCCTTGCGCAGGACTTCTCCACCCGCTATCCGCTGGTGGAGGGGCAGGGCAACTTCGGCTCCGTGGACGGAGACGGCGCGGCGGCCATGCGTTATACCGAGGTGCGCCTGTCCAAGCTCGCCATGGAAATGGTGCGCGATCTGGACAAGGAAACCGTGGACTTCTATCCCAACTTCGACGAAACGCTGATGCAGCCCGCCGTGATGCCGGCAAGGTATCCGAACCTGCTGGTCAACGGCTCCTCCGGAATCGCCGTGGGCATGGCGACGAACATCCCGCCCCACAATCTGGGCGAGGTGATCGACGCGTGCGTGTATATGCTGGACAAGCCCGAGTGCGAAATCGACGAGCTGATGAACCTCGTCAAGGGGCCGGACTTCCCCACCGGCGGCGTGATTCTGGGGCGCAGGGGCATTTACGACGCGTATCATACCGGCCGCGGGCGCATCCTCGTGCGCGCGAAAACACACATCGAGGAGATGCAGCAGAACCGGCAGCGCATCGTCGTGACCGAGATTCCCTACATGGTCAACAAGGCCAATCTGGTCGCGAAGATTGCCGAGCTGGTGCACGAGAAGCGGCTGGAGGGCATCAGCGACATTCGCGACGAGAGCGACCGCAACGGCATGCGCGTCGTCATTGAGCTGAAGCGCGACGTGAACGCGAACGTGGTGCTGAACTACCTCTACAAGCACACCCAGATGCAGGATACCTTCGGCGTGAACATGCTGGCGCTGGTAAACGGCGAGCCGAAGATTCTGTCGCTCAAGAGCGTGATTAAGCACTATCTGGAGCATCAGGAGGACGTAATTCGCCGCCGTACCCGCTACGAGCTGGACAAGGCCGAGGCGCGCGCCCACATTTTGGAAGGCTTGCTCATCGCGCTCGACCGCATCGACGAGGTGATCAGCCTCATCCGCGCCAGCGCCACGCCGCCCGTCGCCCGCGAGGGTCTGATGACGACGTTCGGGCTGACCGAAAAGCAGGCGCAGGCGATTCTGGACATGCGCCTTCAGCGCCTGACCGGTCTGGAGCGCGACCGTCTGGAGGAGGAATACGCCGAGCTTGAAAAGACGATTCAGCACCTGAGGGACGTGCTCGCAAGCGAAATACTCGTGCGCGGCATCATCCGCGACGAGCTGACCGAGATCAAGCGCCGATATTCCGACGAGCGCCGAACCGAAATCTCCGCGCTCGACGGCGAAATCGACATGCTCGACCTCATTCAGGAGGAGGACATGGTGCTCACCATCACCCATCTGGGCTATGTGAAGCGCCTTGCCAAGTCCACCTACCGTGCCCAGCGGCGCGGCGGCAAGGGCATTACCGCCGCCGCCACGCGCGAGGAGGACTTCGTGGAGCAGCTGTACATTACCTCCACGCACGATCCCATCATGTTCTTCACGAACCGCGGGCGCGTGCATCAGATGTACTGCTACGAGATTCCTGAGGCTGGGCGCACCGCGCGCGGCACCGCGATTGTGAACCTTCTGAACCTCGATCCCGGCGAGAAGGTTACCGCCGTTCTGCCGGTTCCCGAGGAAAAGCTGGCCGGGCACTATCTGGTGATGGCCACGCGCGGCGGCGTGATTAAGCGCACCGAGCTTTCCGAGTTCACCAACCTGCGCAAAACCGGCCTGATCGCCATCATCCTGAAGGAGGATGACGAGCTGATTGCCGTGCGCCTGACCGACGGCACGAAGGAGCTTCTGATGGGCTCCCGCGGCGGCATGGCCATCCGCTTTGCCGAGAGCGACCTGCGCCCGACCGGACGCGCGTCCATGGGCGTAAAGTCCATGGCGCTGGACGAGGGCGACGAGGTGGTGGACATCTCCGTGGTGGAGGAGGGCAAGCAGGTGCTCTCCATCACCGAAAACGGCTACGGCAAGCGCACCGAAATCGACGAGTACCGCGTGCAGAGCCGCGCGGGCAAGGGCATTAAGGCCATGAATCTGACCGACAAGACCGGCAGGCTCGCCGCGCAGCTGCTGGTGTATGAGGAGGAGGACATCCTGCTCATCACCGCCGACGGCACGATTATCCGCACCCCCGTGGGCGCGATTCCCGTGACCGGACGCAATACGCAGGGCGTGCGTCTGATGCGCGTGGACGGAAGCCGCATCGTGTGCGTCGCGCCGTCCGACGCCGAGGA
>CAZMGO010000106.1:0-1230 GCA_964565845.1 uncultured Oscillospiraceae bacterium
CCTCGACCACCGCGCAGTACAATGCGTTCCTCAGCCTGATGAACAGCTGCATCGATCTGGATTCCCGCACGAAGGTTACCTTCAAGAAGAACGGCAATGTGGCCGGTTATGGCTACCGCTACGACGTTACTTCCTCCTACAGCAGCTACAATGTAAAATCCCGCAACTGCTTCAAGGCCGTGGGCTTGTGGGTCAGCGCGCTCGGCGATGATCGCTTTACGGACTTCGCTGCCGGTCATGATTACTCCAAGTACACCGCCTACGCGATGGTTCGAGATTACCCGCAGTACTGGGATCTTCAGGGTACCTACACCTCCTACTAATTCCATCGGCGCGGCTTCAAGAACAGGAGGTGAATACCATGGAGGAATTCTTCTCCCGCATCATGGAATTGGCTCTTGGGCAGGGACTTTGGGCGGTCTTGTACGTCTATCTCTTCTTCCGAATGCTGAACGAGAGCAAAAGCCGTGAGGAGCGCTATCAGGCCACCATCGATACGCTCAGCGGCAGCATCGAGAGCAGGGTCGTCAAGCTTCAGGAAACGCTGGAAACGCTTTCCGGAAGCGGGGAAGACCAATCGTAGCTCCGCCCATGCCGGTACGCTTGCCGTACCGGCAAAATTCTGTTAATTTTGAAAGGCCGGTCACAATTCCATCCCTTCAAGCGTTTATATAAGTAGTGATGCCACAGAAATGCCATATTTACTGATATATGGAACTTATTTATAGAGCTTTTCGTCATAGCATTAAGATTTAATGACGCAAGGGAGGTGCGCGGAATGACGAGCGAGGAGGAGGCTTTGGTCGACGAGCTGTATACCCACTATCGGGCGGCCATGCTGGGGCGGGCGCTGCAATACATGAAACACATGCAGGATGCCGAGGATGTGGTGAGCGACGCGTGGATTGCGCTTCTCCGGCAGCTGCCCAAGCTGGCGGTGATGGATGAAAAAGCGCGCTCCACGTATATTCTGCGCAGCGTTCAGAACGCCTCCATCGACGCGCTTCGAAGAGCCGAGGTGCAGGCGCGGCAGAACGAGCGCCTTCAAAACGAGCCGCCGCCCGCGCCGCCAACGGACGACGCCCGCCGCTCGACCCTGCACGCGCGCTTCATGACCGCCTTCTCCGCCCTGTCGCCGCGCGAACGAACCGTCGTGCGCCTGCGCCTGTCCGGAAAATCCCGCGCGGAAATCGCCCGGACGCTGAAGCTGTCGCCCTCCTCCGTTCATGT
>CAZMGO010000106.1:1330-8466 GCA_964565845.1 uncultured Oscillospiraceae bacterium
GCCTTGACCGAAGTGTTTTTCTTTTTTTCTTGATTTTATTTCGGCATACCGATATAATAAGAATTGGGAGGGGAGCGCATTGATTTTGAACGAATTGATGGTCGGGCGCGGTATGACGAAATATCGGCTTGCCATGCTGGCGAGGATTCCGCACGCCACGCTGAACGACATTTGCAGCGGCCGAACGAAAATCGAAAGGTGTTCCGCCGAAACGGTTTACAAGCTGGCGAATGCGCTGAACGTTTCCATGGAAACGCTGACCGAAGAGGGAATCCGGCAGTCGGAAAGAGAGCGTGCCTACGAATACGGCCTTCCCGAGTATTTGCAGCACGATCTGGATGCATACAAGGATGGCCTGAAGCAGCACAGCACGCTGCTGGACTGCCTGTGGGGCGAGCTTTACGGCAGCATCAATATGGCGGAGATCAGCGACGGAGTTATCACGCCGGAGCATGCCGATTATCTTCGCAGAAAATTTTTATTTGGAGCGAATGTATGATTGATTTCACGAATTGCAAAATTATTCCGGGCAGAGCCTATAACGGAGCCAACGGAAGCAAGATCGCCGTAAGCCATAATGGCGAGATGTATATGCTGAAGTTTCCGCCGTCCGGAGCGAATAAGCCCACAGAGCTTTCTTATACGAACAGCTGCATCAGCGAGCATATCGCCAGCAGCATTTTCAATCTCATCGGCGTTAGGGCACAGGAAACCATGCTGGGTACGTTTTCGGTGAAGAATAAGACAAAGCTCGTTTGCGCCTGCAAAGACTTTACAGTGGGCGGTAAAAGGCTGTTCGACTTCTGTTCCATCAAGAATACCATTCTGGATTCAGACAGCAACGGCAGCGGAACGGAGCTGGATGACATCATGGATACCATCGATAAGCAGCAGTATGTTTCGCCGAGGAAACTGCGTGAACACTTCTGGAATATGTTTATCGCAGATGCCCTATTGGGAAACTTCGACCGACACAACGGCAATTGGGGCTTTTTGTACGATGAAGCAACGAACGAAACCGAAATTGCGCCCGTCTATGATTGCGGAAGCTGTCTTTTGCCGCAGGCAGATGAAAGGGTGATGCAGAAGGTATTGAATGATGACGCTGAATTGCACGCGCGCGTCTATCAGTTTCCAACCTCTGCAATCAAACAGAATGGTCGAAAGCTCAATTACTATGATTTTTTGCTCAAGGCTTCCGATACGGCTTGCATTGCAGCGCTCAAGCGAATTGTGCCGCGAATCGATATGCATAGCATTGATGGCTTTCTTTCGCAGATTTCCGCGATTTCCGATTTGCAGAAGGAATTCTATACGCGCTATCTTCATGCAAGATACGACTTGATTATTCTGCCTGCGTGGAAAAGGGCAGCAGACCTATAATTGGATAAAGATGAGTTTCATACAAAAAACAAAGAAACATCCATCACGCTCTCCACCCTCGACGAAACCTGACGCCGCCGCGCGGGCCATCCTCTGTTTTCCTCTTCTCCGGCAGAAAGCGGAGGATGATAGCCTGCGGGGCGGAACGCCGCCCGGCTTGATGCCCATTCAGGTCATGCAATACCGCTGCATTGGGAGCGTGTTTGCGGCAGGCGGGCATGAAAACACCGCAGACCCCCGCCGCACGGAAGCGACGCGGAGTCTGCGGCCTTTTTCTGCGCGGGAATGGGCGGGGATTATGCCTCGAAGCCCTTTTGCAGGAACAGGTTCTGAATTTTTTCGTGCTTCTGGCCGGTAATCCAGTCTACGTCGTCGGTATACCAGTCCATGATTTCCAGCTGCTTCGTTTCCCACGCGATGGTGGAGGCCTTTTCCGCCTCGGTCATTTCGTGGTCGTAGGATTTCACCAGCTCACAGTAGCCGAAGATGTATTCGTTCAGCGCGCAATGAATGGTGAAGTTGCTCTCCGGCCCCTCGCTCACGCGGTCGCCGCGCTCGTCGATCAGCTTTTGGTGGCGCGCCTGATATTCGTCGGCGCATCCGGGCTTCAGGTGCGTGGCGAACACGCGGCGGCGAATCAGGCTCTTGTCCTCGCGCACGACGCCGATGTCGTGATACATCAGGCGCATTTCCGCGGGAAGCGCCAGAATTACGCCCATCTCCGCAAGCTCTCCGCGCCATGCGGAAAGCAGCTCCTTGAGACCGGCCTTATTGTCATCGTCGAACTCGGCATAGAAATACACGAAGCCCGCGACCGTCCATGCCGACGCATTTTTCGCCTTCAGCTTCTCGCATTTCGCTTGAATCTCCTCTGCCCGCGCGCGAACGGCGCGCGCAAACTCGTCCATCGTGCCCGCATAGGGCTTAAACATACAGGCCTCACGCTTCATGTGTTTCTCTCCCTTCCAATCAGCCCCTGCCCGGATTCGCCGGACAGGGGCATTGCTGTACGTTATCGACCGCGTCCGGCTCCGCCGCCGCGTCCACCGCCGCCGCCGCCGCGCGCGCCGCCAAATCCGCCGCCCGAACGACCGCCGCCAAAGCTTCCGCCTCGGCTGCCGCCGAAGCCGCCGGGACGGCTGCCGCCGCCCGGATGACCGCCGCGCGGACGTCCGCCGCCGAACCCGCCGTGCGGGGGACGGGGCGCGGGGCCATGATGGTCATGGCGCGGGGGACGGTGCGGTCTGGGGCCGCCCATGCAGCCATACCAGAAGCCCGAACCAAAGGTACCTCTGAATATGGAACGAATAAAGCAGAATACGCCGATAAAAACAATCAAAACGACAATCACGCTCATGACGTTCGACTCCTTTCTTTCGATTACCTCCGGCGCGTAAAGCTCCGCGTCCGCCGTACCTCCGGAAACGGAATCGGCTTCCGTTTCCCAGTTCGACGCGCTCTGAAACGTCACGCCCGCGCGGTACGCGTCGGACACGCGCTCAAACAGCGCCTCGAAGATCTTTTGAACGCCCGCGTCGTAGTCCTTTTTCGCGAAGTCCGGCTCAAGGTACTCGTCCAGCAGCGTCTTTACCGTGCCCGCGTCCAGATGACGCTCAAGCCCGGTGCCGGTCGTAAGGTAATAATCGTCCTCGTTGATGGCGAGAAGCAGCACAAGGCCGTTGTTCTCGTCCTTGTCGCCCACGCCCCAGTCGTTGATGAGCTGGTAGGCGTAGCTTTCGCACGTCTGCCCGCCGAGCGTCTTCACCGCGGCTACGACAAGCTGCGCGCCGCAGGCCTTTTCAAGCTCGACGTTGTTGTAGTAAATCATTGCGCGGGTCGCGTCGGACAGAACGCCCGCGTCGTCGTAGTAGTAAAAGTCGTCGTTCGGCTTTACAATATCCGCCTGCGCGGCGCCCGCCAGCGCAAGCACAAGGCATAGGGCGGTACACAAAAGCGCGGACAGAGTTCTTTTCAATTCGTTCTTCTCCTTTACTTGTCGGTCGGCAGCTTGTCAAGCCCGCGCATGCCGGCCATTAGGTTGGCCGGGAACGCGGAAATGGTGCGGTTGAAATCGTCCGCCAGCGCGAAATACGAATCGTTGCCCACGGTCGTGTAGGCGCTGGAGATGTTGTGGTAGCAGCGCTTCGCCTGATCGATGCGGTTCGCGTCCGTCTCCTTGTCGGTGAAGGCGGTATACAGCTTCTCCGTTTCGCTCTTAAGCGCCTTGAAGCTCTTTAGAAGCGCGTTCTCGTCATCCGTACCTCGAATGTCCGCCGCGAGGGACGAAAGCACCTTCACGCTCTCGTTTTCCTCGCCCAGCGTCAGGGCGCAGATGCCGGAAAGGGTGTCGGCCTCGTCCGCGGCGGTGCGGATGTCGTTGTATACGGAGGCAACGTATTTGTCGCTCACGCCGCTTCGGAAGGCGCGCTGTGCGTCCTTCCGCATGCCGCTCAGCTTCGCGGGGCCCATAATCGCCAGCGAAACGACCAGCGCGAGCACCAGCGCCGCGCGGGCGAGGTTCATGTTTTCGGAAAGCGCAGTCTTCGCCTCCTCGGGCTTGGACTGCGAAGCGCGCGCCGGCTCGGCGGGACGCTGCGCCTGTGCGTTCTGGCTCATGGCGGCTCCTTTCTATCAGCGGAACTCCAGAATCTTCTTTTTGAGCTCGCTTTCGATGTTTTTAAGCTCCTGCTCGGCGGCACGGCGCTTCTCGCGGCCCTCGTTCTGGATGGTCAGCACCTCGTCCATTGTCTGGATGAGCATCTGATTGGTGTGGGTAAGGGTTTCGATGTCGATGATGCCGCGCTCGGCCTCGCGGGCGGTGCCCACGGTGGCGGTGTGCAGCTTCTCGGCGTTTTTGCGCAGAAGCTCGTTCGTGAGGTCGGTCACGGCGCGCTGCGCCTCCATGGCCTGCTGGCTGTGCTCCAGACCCAGCGCAAGCACCATCTGGCTCTTCCACAGCGGAATGGTGTTGGTGAGCGTGGACTGAATCTTCTCCGCCATCACGGTGTCGGAGGACTGAATCAGCCGAATCTGCGGCGCCATCTGAATGGAGATGTTGCGGGTAAGCTCCAGATCGTACAGCTTCTTTTCGAAGCGCTCCGCCTTGTCGGCCAGATCCTTCGCCGCCTGCGCGTCCTCGGGAAGCCCGGTGCGCTCGGCCAGCTGACGCGCGGTCTCTACCTCATTTGCGCGGAATTCCTCCAGCTTTTTCTTGCCCATTTCGATGTATACGGAAAGGGTTTTGAAGTAGACCAGATTCTCGGCGTACAGCTCGTCCAGCAGGATGATGTCGTTCAGCAGCTGAATCTTGTGGCTGGTGAGCGCCTTCACGATGTCGTCCACGTTTTCGGAGGCGTCCTCATAGCGGTTCTTGAGCATGGTCACGCGGTCAACGCTCTTTTTGAAGAAGCCGAAGATGCCCTTTTTCTGCTCCTCGTCCACCGAGAAGCCCTGAAGCTGCATCACCAGCTGGCCGATCATGTCGCCGGCCTCGCCCAGATCCTTCATCTTGACCTTTTCAAGCGCCGTATCCGAGAACTTGCTCAGGTCGCCCTGCACCGCCGCGCCGTAGGCGAAGATGTCCGTGGTCTCGCGAAGGTTGACCTTCTCCACGTCGCGCACGGCATCGTAGACCGACTTGCGCTCGCGGTTTACCATGTCCGCATCCTGCTTGGCGTCGATTTCGATGTTCACGCTCTTGAGCGCTTCCTCAAACTCGGGGATGACGGCCGTCGCGGCCTGATACGTCGTATTTTCAGACATTGTTTCCACCCTTTCCCGCTGAAGTCTGTTTCTGAGGCTTATCCGTGAGGCCGTCCATGCGCAGCATCGTTTCCATCAGCGCGATGTCGGTCTTTACGTCCATGGCTTCGTTTTTATACATTTTGTCCAGCTGCTTTTCGAATGCCTCCGCAACCATGCCGAGGCTGTTTTCGATGCGGCGCCTGCCCTCCATTACGTTCTCGCCCTGCCCGGCGGACAGGAAGGAAACGTAGTAGCTCAGAAGCTTGTCAAGCGCCGGAAGATAGTAGCCGTAGAACGTGTTTGCCGCGGCTCTGTCCTTGGGGTCGCGCACGATTTCCTCCGTGATGGCCTCGCCCGCCGCGGCGATGCGGCTGAGCTTTTCCTGAAGCTCGCCGTCGCCCGCGCGCGCGGCTGCCTCGCGGAAGCGCGAAAGCGTTTCGCGGCCCTTCGTGATTTCCGCGTCCAGCTCGGGGTCGCCCGTGAGGAGCACCTCCGTCACCGTTTCGTCCCTTCCGGGGAACACGCGCTTCAGCCCCAGATACGCGCCCGCGGACGTAATCGCCGCCAGCGCAATCGCCCAAAGCTTGTAAATCGGCGAGAACAGTCCCCAGAGGAGAAACACCAGCGCCGCGCCGTATACCGGAATGGCGCTTTTATGATGAATGACCCTCTTGCGTTTTCGATTCTCCATAAGGCTCTTCCTCTCCATTCATTATGCATCTATTGTATCCCGATTTGCCCGCGCCTTCAAGGCATATTTGCTTAAAACTTACGCTTTGTGCACGAAATGTCGTTTTTGGCATCCGTCCGCCAATTCGCTTTCCGGCAGCGCCGGAATCTTCCCCTCTCGGACACCCTGCGCGGAAAAACGTTCGGGCGCCGTTTGCGGGAGAATCTCCGTTTTTCGACCGGTTTTTCCGGGAACGGCTGCCTATTCGATTTCCAGCGACACCGGGCAGTGGTCGGAGCCCATGATTTCCGGGTGAATGGAGGCCGCGCGCAGCCTGTCCTTCAGACACTCCGACGCGAGGAAATAGTCGATGCGCCAGCCCGCGTTCCGGGCACGCGCGCCGCCGATGTAGCTCCACCAGCTGTATTGCCCCGTTTCGCCGGGATGGAAATGGCGGAAGGTGTCAATAAAGCCATCATTCAGAAGCTCGGTCATCTTGGCGCGCTCCTCGTCGGTAAAGCCGGCGTTCATGTGGTTGGTCTTGGGGTTCTTCAGGTCGATCTCCTCGTGCGCCACGTTCATGTCGCCGCACACGATGACCGGCTTTTTTGCCTCAAGCCCCTTCAGATACGCGCGGAACGCGTCCTCCCATTCCATGCGGTAGGAAAGCCGCTTAAGCTCATTCTGCGAATTGGGCGTGTAAACGCACACCAGATAAAAATCCTCAAGCTCCGTCGTGAGCACGCGCCCCTCGTGGTCGTGTGCCTCTATGCCGATGCCGCGCGTGACGCTGAGCGGCTTTACGCGCGTGAAAATCGCCGTGCCCGAATAGCCGGGCTTCTCCGCCGAATACAGATACGTCTCGTAGCCCGGCATGTCCGGCGTGTATTGATGCGCCTGCATCTTGATTTCCTGAAGACAAATTGCGTCCGCGTCCAGCGATGCCATGCTCTCGTAAAAGCCCTTGCCCACGCACGCGCGCAGGCCGTTCACGTTCCAGGATACCAGCTTCATTCGTTTCTTCACCCTCTCCCGTAATCTGCCGTGGCATAGGCCGCTTTGAAACGCGGGAACCTTTCTCCCGCGCGGCTTTTGCCGCAGTTAAACCTGTCGATCGCGTCCGCGGGGAATGCATTCTTCCGGGCGGCTTTGCCGACGCTTCCGCTGCTGCATCGGCGAGAGCGGAATTCTCCCGCGCGGCTTTCGTCGGTGCTTCCGCTGCTGTATCGGCGGGAACGGCATGCATTCCCGCGCGCGGCTTTCGTCGGCGCTTCCGTTTTCCCTCGGGCTACCGCACTTCAATTCGGCATTCCTTGTCCCAGAACGCGATGGCGTATTT
>CAZMGO010000107.1:0-8454 GCA_964565845.1 uncultured Oscillospiraceae bacterium
ACGAGTTCAGCCTGTCGCTGGGTGTGACGGAGGATGTGAAGCCGGAGAGCCTGTCGCTGTTTACGCGGCTTCTGAACCGTCCGGCGGCGAGCATCACCGCGCGTCCGCACAAGGGAACGCTGGCGGGCGCCGGCCGCTTCCTGACCGTTCAGGCCGAGCATGTACGTCTTGCAGCCGTAAAGCGGGCGGAGGACGGAAACGGCATCATCGTGCGCCTGATCAATTACGGCGAAGCGACGCAGGCCATGCTTACGCCTGCTGCTCCGCCCCGCGCGGCACATCTGTCCGATATTCGCGAGCGGACGCTGGATGCAATCCCCGTACGCGATGGCACGGTACTCGCACCGCTGCGCGCGCATGGACTGACGACAATTCGAATCGAGGGTTGAGCGTTTCTTGAAGCACCCGCTCACAATTCGCCACGGGATTTGGCCACAGTGGCTGTGAAAATTTCCTTTTCGCACAGACCATCTGTCAAATAACGCAATAGCCGCCATCCAGCGCCGTGAACGGCCCCATTTGTTGGACAGCATGATAGAATGTCCAACAAATGGGGCAATTTGAATGCCAAGGGAGCAGTGAATAAACGATACGGGAGGCACTTCGGCCTATGGCTGTTCGTCAAATTGACGCAGGATGGAAAAGAGCAAGTCGAAGGCCTCGTCATCCGAGGCGGTTTTTTCGGCAAGCAAGCGCCAAACCGAAGCTGCGCCCATTTCCTCTCCTAACGCATCATGTACAAAGTGTACGAAACGTTCAAATTCTTCATCCCGAGGAATTCCAAGGTCACGGAGACATTCGCCGTAGCCGGATACGATGTGCTGCATTGCAAGGATGCCATCGTTCCCGATATACAAGCGGCGATTCGTCTTCATCCTTCTAACTACATTCAGTACGCCCGCCATAGGAAATCTCCTCTTCAAAGTCTGTGTGCGGTTTGACGCTCATTGCAGGAAGCTCTGCGCATCTATTCCGACAGCTCCTCGACAACGGCGCTGCCGGAGGCAAGCGCCTGCCGATTCTTTCGGTCGCATTCGAGCATGGCTCTTCGATCCGTTTGCGTCATGCCCTCCGGAGACATCTCTCGGTATCGGCTCACGGGCAGCACGGAATAGGTATAGCCCGCGCGCTCGGTTCCGGTGCGCCACACCCATGTGCTGACGAAGCCGAACGAGTCCACGGCAATCCGGTCGCCGTCCTCCTTCAGCGCAAGCTGGAAAATCACGCCGCCGTCGCGGCCGCTTTGGCGCTGTCCGCTCAGAAAATTGCCGATGGAATAGACGCACAGCGTGCGCTGCGCTTCTCCAAATTGATTGGTGCCCTCCAACCAGTCTGCACGCTGCACCACATGCGGATGCCCGCCGACAATCACGTCCACACCCGCCTGCATAAGCTGGTTTGCGAGCGCGGTCTGGGTGGCGTCGGGCGTTTTCATATATTCCGTGCCCCAATGCATAAAACACAGTATGAGCTCCGCCCCGGCCTCGCGCAGCGTGCGCACATCCTGCCCGAAATCGGAGTTTTTCACCGCATGCACGGCAAAGGCCATCGCGTCCGGGTTCAATCCGCGCATGCGGTCAATGGAGTTGAGGGAGCAGGTGTAATTGAGCACGCCGATGCGTATATCGCAGAGCGTGAGAATCGTCGGCTGTGCCCGTTCCTCCTGCGACCGGCTGACGCCCGTCGTGAAGAACCCCGCCGCCTCGGCATTATCCAGTGAGCGAAGCAGGCCGTCATAGTAGCGGTCAAGCATGTGGTTGTTCGCCATGGTCAGACCGTCGACGCCCGCATGCTTCAGCGCGGAAAGCAGCGATTCCGGCGTGTTGAACTGCGGATAGCCGCTGTATACGTCCCGTCCGACGAGGCCGCTCAGCGCGCCGTCAACATTGGCAAAGGTGAAGTCGGCGTTCGAAAGCGCGGCGCAGATTTCGGAAAGCATGGGAGAAAAATCGTATGCTTCGCCGCCGCCCAGCGCCTGCGCGGAACGGATAAGCGCATCATGAATCACAAAATCCCCCGCCACGCGCAGAACAGCGCTGCGCTTCGGCGAGGCCTCCGTCGAATTCGAAGACTCCGCGGCAGCCGAAAGCAGGAGGAGGCACGCCAAAATGCATGTCATTATGCGTCTGTTCATTATGAATATCGCCTCGGGCTTATGTTTTGCTGGTATTATACGGTCTTCACGGTGCGCTGTCAACGCGATTGTGAAACGGTTTTTATGGTTTTTCAGAAAAAGCCTTGATTGCAGCGCCGCCTGCGTGTATAATAGAAACGAATGCGTATGGAATGCAGAGACGTTCGTCGCTGTGCCTATGTATGCGTATGCCTATCCCATCAGCAGGAAACGATTGGAAGCGCTTCCGACCGTCGTCCGAAGGGACGAAGCGGTCTGCCCCGATTGCGGAAGCAAAGCCGCGCGCACATGGAACGGCAGGTGCCGCTTCGGTGCAAGCTGCTTCGCCGGCTGCCGCAAATGACAATCAACCAGAAAGGCTCCGCTTGCGGAGAGAAGATTGCATGATTGAAACATTATTGATCGACGGAGGCACTCGCCTGAAGGGCGAGGTGACGGTAAGCGGCGGCAAAAACGCAGCCGTTGCTATCATTCCCGCGGCGCTGCTTGCTGATTCGCCCAGCACCATCGAGAACCTGCCGGATATCGACGATGTGTATTGCCTGCGCGACATGCTCGTATGGCTGGGCGCGGACGTTACGTTTGAGCATGGCGTAATGACCATCGATCCGCGCGGCATCACACGAAACGATCCGCCCTATGAGCTGGTTCGGAAGATGCGTGCATCCTATTATCTGGTTCCCGTGCTGCTGGGGCGGCTGGGCTCCGCGTGCGTGCCCATGCCCGGCGGCTGCGATATTGGCAATCGTCCCATCGACCAGACCATCAAGGGGCTTACCGCGCTGGGCGCGGACGTAGATCTTTCGGGCGGCGTAATCCGCACACAGATCACCGACCATTTCGAGGGCACGGAGGTGTTTCTCGATTTCCCGTCCGTGGGCGCGACAATCAATACCATGCTGACCGCCGTATGCGCGAAGGGTGCAACGACGATTCACAATGCCGCGAAGGAGCCTCACATCGTCGACACGGCAAACTTCCTGTCCTCCATGGGCGCTTGGGTCAAGGGCGCGGGCACGGATGTGATTCGCATTCGCGGCGGTCGTCCGCTGCACGGCTCGAATTACGCCGTGATTCCCGACCAGATCGAAACCGGCACGCTGATGATTGCCGCGGCGGCTACGCGCGGCGATGTCGTGATTCGCGGCGCGATTCCCACGCATATGGAATCGCTCACGGCAAAGCTTCTGGAAATGGGCGTGCATGTAAACGAAGCCGACGACATGATTCGCGTGCGCGCCGACGGCAAGCTGCGCCCGATTAATATTAAAACGCAGGTGTATCCCGGCTTTCCAACCGATTTGCAGCAGCCGATGACGGCCATGCTCGCGTCGGTGCCCGGCTCCAGCTACGTCACGGAAACGATTTTTGAGAACCGTTTCCGCTATGTGGATGAGCTTCGCCGCATGGGCGCGAATATTCGCGTGCTGGAGCGCACGGCCATCGTCGAGGGCGTGCCTCATCTGCGCGGCGCGCGCATCACGGCTACCGACCTGCGCGCCGGCGCTGCCATGATCGTTGCGGCGCTGATTGCCGAAGGACAGAGCGAGATCAAGGGCGTGAAATACATCATGCGCGGCTATGAGCGCATCGACGAAAAGCTGCGCCAGCTGGGCGCAATGGCGGTTCACAAGACCTACGCCGACAACGAATACAACGACGATTTCTGACGCGTATCTGCGGCTTCCGTTTCAGGCAAACGGAAGCCGTTTTTTTCTCCAACTCTTGCGTGCTCTCAATAACCGAATCGACGGTTTCTCGAAGAGACAAGCGGCAGGCTCCATCAATACATTGTAAACTTTCAGATATAGATGCTGCCTGCTTACAATTATCAGGCCTGGCATAATGTACATTGACGAAAAATCAACGGAAATGTTTCGAATTTCAAAGAAACAAACAAAAGCCGCATTTACAGCTTGACAGGCGCATGTGTTATGATATAATGAAGCAGACGGGATAGGCGAGGCGTTCTTTTCCCGGAGACCGACGGAAACTCTCAGAATATACGAGGAAAAGGAGTACGTGCCCATGCTTTTATACAGAACGAAAATCACGCTCCCCGGCCCTGAGGGCATAGGCGAAAATCCGCTTCCGCGCTTTCGAGATGCGAAGCACGACCATGACGTAATGACCAACGGTTCCTTCACCGAAAAGGAAAACAAACTGCTGGGCAGCGAGTGCGGTGCGCGCATTCTGCCCTATCGGATGCAGGACGTATATACCCGCGAGCGTCAGCCCATCGAGCGCGACGCCATCGTGATGGAAAACGAGCACCTGTGCGCGGTCTTTCTGCCGTGGCTGGGCGGCAAGCTGTATTCGCTGACGGAGAAGGCCACGGGACGGCCGATTCTTTTCACCAACCCCGTGTTCCAGCCGGCGAACCTTGCCATTCGCGATGCATGGACGAGCGGCGGCGTGGAGTGGAATATCGGCCAGCTTGGGCACACGTTTACCACCTGCTCCGACGTGTTCTTCGCGAAAATTCAACCAGAAAACGAAGCGCCCTTCCTTCGCATGTATGAATATGAGCGGCAGAAGGGGCTATTCTGGTCAATCGATTTCCATCTGCCGGACGGCGCGAAGGCGCTGGTCGCCCACGTGCACGTGGTCAACGATGACAAGGTGGAAAAGCCAATGTACTGGTGGTCGAACACCGCCTGCATCGAGACGGAGGAGGCGCGCGTGTTCAGCAATACCGACGAGGTAATCTATCAGGACATGCGCATCGAAAAGACCGAGGACGGACACGACAAATACGTAAGCTACGGCTTCGGCGTGGCAAAACTGCCCGATTATACCGAGAAGGACGGCAGCGTGCACGGCTATTTCGACGCCTCCTATTCCATGCGCTTCCCGCGCGCGAACGAGTTTTTCTTCCAAACGCCGGAGGATGCGCGCTATCCTTGGGAAGCCGTGACCTATAAGGACGGCTTCATGTTCCTTGAAAAGTCGACGGATAAGCTTCGCTATCGCAAAATGTTCTGCTGGGGACATGGACGCGGCGGCCGCTTCTGGTGCGACTATCTGGCCGAGCCGGGCAAGGGCGATTACATCGAGCTGCAGGCCGGCCTCGCGCCCACGCAGGTGCACGGCTATCGCATCGCGCCCGAAAGCGAAATCGTGTTTACGCAGGCCTTCTCCTGCGCGCACGTTGCGGAGCCTGCGCCAATGTACGGCGAATACGCGTCCGCGCGCGCGGCGGCAGAGGCCAACGTCGGTGCGGCGCTGAGCGACGCGAAAGTCGAAGCGATGGATCTGCGCGCCCGCAAGCTGCATGACGACAGCCGCGCAGAGGTGGAAATCTGGCATCACGGCGCAGGCTGGGGCGCGCTGGAGCGCATCCTCCGTGCGAAGCAGGGACGCGAAATTCCTGCGGGCTTCTGGTTTGAGGACAACACGCTTACCGCCGAGCAAAAGCCGTGGCTGAGCCTTCTGCAAAACGGCCATCTTGGCGAAGCGCGCGTTTCCGAATTTATGGTGGATGAGCGTTGGAAGTCGCTTCTGGAGGGCGACGATTCCGATGCTGCCAAGCTTCACTTGGGCATTCTGCACATGGAAGCGGGGCGCGAGGCGGAGGCCGAGGCGCTGTGGCAGCAGGTCGGCGGCGAATATAAGCCGATGGCCGAGCGCAATCTGGCCGTGCTGGCTCAGCGCCGGGGCGACGAGGAGGATGCCGTCAGCCACATGAAGGCGTCACTGGCTGCGGGCGGAGATCGCGAGAACGCAGCCTATACGCGCGAATACATTCAAATGCTTCTGACACTCAAGCGCTATCAGGCCGCATGGGATGCGTTTGCCGCCGCTCCGGAGGAGATTCAGAAGGACGACCGCGTAAGCATCCTTGCCGGCGTTGCGGCAATCGAGGTGGGCGAATATGCGTATATGGACAAAATGTTCCTCATGCCGCATGCCGCCGTCCGCGAGGGCGAAACGTCTCTGACCGACCTGTGGTTCCGCCGCGAGGCCGCGCGCGAGGCTGAGAAGCGCGGCGTGAAGATCACCGATCAGCTGGTGGAGGAGATCCGCCACACGCTGACGCCGCCGCGCGAGATTGACTTCCGCATGAACTAAGAAACAAAGCACGGAGAAATCCGCGCATACCGCAGCGATTGAATCGGAACTTTTTCTCAATCGTCTCCGTCTAAAGGGTAATCCTATAGACGGAGGCGATTCACTTATGAAGAGGGTTCTGACGTTTTTGCTGCTCTGCGCGCTGATTCCGGCGTTTGCGCTGGCGGAAGCCACGCCTGCCGAGCCGGTGCGTCAAACGGTGAGCGGCGTGCTCGTCGATGCGGCCATGCATACAATCCTCATGGAGGACTGGAACGGCGAGCAGACGTATTTTTATAAGGAGGGCGACGAGGATCTGACCGGCCTGTCGGATGGACTGTATATTGGAAAGATCATCGAATGCGAATACGAGAACACTGCGGACGGCACGCGCCTGACGGCGGTTCGCGACGGAAAAATGCCCGCCGAGCGCGAGCGTCAGGAGTCCATCGAGGGCGATACGGAGCTGGTGCACGAGACGTGGCATCAAAGCCCGATCGGCTTCGGGCTGTATCTGGATGAGCAGGCCTATACCGTGACGGAGGATGAAGAGGCGCAGTCTGCGGTGATCGAGCCGCTCAACGGTATCGAGGGCGCAGCGTTGTATGTATTCCGCGCCGCCTCCGAGGAGGCCGACTCGCTTCGGACAACGCAGCGGGCACTGTTCGAGGGACAGAACGTGTATGGAGAGGGTCTTCTGCTCGAATTTGGCGAGTCTGCCTATCTGATCGCCTTCACTTGCCCAGAGGAAGCCGTCGAGGGCTTTGGCGTTCGCCTGCAAACCATGATGGACGGCGTAATGCTGATTCATGAGCAGGGCGGCATCTACTGGCCGGAAACCTCCATGGAGCGCTGGAAGAGCCGCGCGCAGGCGGAATAACCGAGAATAAGCTTTTATTAAGAAGAAACCGTCTTTCCTCGCATTTTGCGGTGAAAGGCGGTTTCCTCTTATGAAAAATGATCAGTTCAACGCATATTCGCCGGTAGCAAAGGACTCTCGGCCTTGGAGCCAGCGACCCTCCGTGAAATCCGGAATGGCGACCGGCGCGCCGCCCATCGCGATGCTTTCCTCAGTCAGTGCAGTAATGGCCATCCAGCTGGCCGTATCGTAGGTATCAATCGGCGGGCATTCGTCCTTCTGTACGCTCTCGATGAACGCGCGCAGCACCAGATAGTCCATTCCTCCGTGCCCGCCGCGCAAGCCAAACTCCTCATAGGCCTGCCAGAGGGGATGCTTATACTCCTCCATGTAGGCCGCGTCCTTTTCCCAGCTGTGCGTCCAATGGGCAGGATCCACGGGAGACCGACCGTCGATATAGATGCTTCGGTTGTCCTCCATCCAAATGCCCTTTGTGCCCTGAATACGACCGCCGCGCGAATAGGGACGGGGCAGCGTGCAGTCGTGCGTCAGCAGAATGGTTTCGCCGTTGGCGCAAGCGATCATCGTGGTGACGATGTCGCCCTGATTCACCTGCGCATTGGCCAGCTCACTGTCCGGACGATGCT
The DNA here is from genome assembly GCA_964565845.1 of uncultured Oscillospiraceae bacterium. Taxonomy (GTDB): domain Bacteria; phylum Bacillota; class Clostridia; order Christensenellales; family Aristaeellaceae; genus SFHK01. The sequence goes on from CAZMGO010000107.1 coordinate 7,691, forward strand.
CCTGAAGCCACGCATGAAGCCCGGCCGCCTTGGAGGACATGGCGCACAGCGATACCATGCGGTTGCCGCGGTTGATGTTCAGATATTCGGCAATGGGGCCAAGCTCGTGGGTAGGATACAGCTCGGCGTTTCTGTGCAGGAAGTGGCGCTGACGGTAGTGGCGGTTGATGTCGCCATTTCCGATTTCGTCACGCAAATCATGCTCATAACCACCCTGGCAGTGAACGAGCGTGCCGAACACACCCTGACGAATCATGTTCAGAAGCGTCATTTCTTCCTTGCCATAGCAGCAGTTTTCCAGCATCATGCATTCGATGCCCGTTTCCTCCTTGGCGCGAACAAGCTTCCAGCATTCGTCTACGCTGTTGGCGCCGCCAACCTCGGTGGCAACCTTTTTCCCGGCGCGCATGGCCTGCACGCAAATGTCAATATGCGTTTCCCAGCTGGTAAACACACAAATGGCGTCAATTTCCGGCCGTGCAAGCACCTTTTTGTAATCCGTTTCGCCGTCGGGACGAACGCCGCGCTTTTCAAGCACCAGCTCCTGTCCCTTCTGTACACGGTCGTCATATACGTCACATACGGCAACAATCTCCACGTCCGGCATCTGCAGCAAGGTTTCCGTTTGACCGAGTCCGCGTCCGCCCAAACCGATGATGCCAAGGCGAACCGTCTTTCCTTTTTCTCCTAACCTCATGGTATGTATCCTCCAATCCCGTCATCGGATTCCTATTATAGCGGATTTCCCGTTTTTTCGCAAGAGG
>CAZMGO010000108.1:0-8436 GCA_964565845.1 uncultured Oscillospiraceae bacterium
ACGAAAAGACGCGCGAATATCTGGCGGCGGTCGTAGGCCGCGACGGAGACCGGATTGTGTGCGAGGTGAAAAACAAGCTGCAGGAGGGGCGCGAGGTGGAGCTGGTGCATCCCGGCTGCGCGCCGGTTCGCTTTATCGCCCATGACCTTCGCGGCGAGGACGGAGAGGCGATTTCCGCGGCGGCGATTCCGGGGCGGAGGTTTACGATGAGCGCGCTTGAGAATGGAGAGGATGGGGATTATATACGCGCGTAGCGCGCGTGCGGACGGGGGAGCAAGCTCCCCCGCCGCTGCCACCCCCTTGGGAGGAGGAGACGATTTCCTGCGGAAATCGTTTTGATTGGAAGTTCGAGAGGGCTGCGGCCCTCTCGAACTCTCCCGGGGGCGGAGGGGACGGATTCCCCTCCGCGCCACCCTTTCTCAGATTCCGCTGAAATCCTGCGGATTTCCGGGCGCGGAATCTGCAAGGAAGCGATTTTTTCTCCGGGGGGCAAGCTCCCCTCCGAAAAAATCAGCGCCCGCGTCCGGCGCGCAGGTCGCCGGCCTCGATTGGAAGTCGAGAGGGTTCACACCCTCTCGAGCTCTCCCGGGGGCTGTTCTGGTGGGGATTTTGGTTTCCGACGGAACGGGCGTGGGGCGCTCCGCTCCCCTACACCCCCTCGGGCGACGGGGGCGAGAGGGCTGCGCGCCCTCTCGCGGCTCTCCTCGGTTGGGGATTGTTTGATGGAGATTTTGGTTTCCGACGGAACGAGCGTGGGGCTTTACGTTCATTCCGCCTTTTTGCGCGCTTTTGCTTTGGCGTGCGCAGAGGAGATTATGCGGGCTGGCGGGAATGTTTTTAGGGGCGCGGCATATGCTTTTTCCCGCAAAGGGGTGAGGATATGAGGAAGGCGATTTGTGCGGGGGCTTCGTTGACGGCGCTTTTGGTGCTTTGCGCGTGCGTTTTTCCGGCGCGGACGAGCGGGGTGGATGCTGCGGGGGAAGGGACGACGGAGGAAAAGGGGGAATATGTGACGGTATATGATATTTCTGCGGACGTGACGGAGAGGGTGCCGCTGGAGGTATATGTGGGCGGTGTGGTTGCGGCGGAGATGCCATCGGAGTATCATGAGGAGGCGCTCAAGGCGCAGGCGGTGGCGGCGCGCACGTTTGCGTTATTCAAGTCGTCTGCGAACGGGGGCGGCGGGTGCGTGCAGCATCCGGGGGCGGACGTATGCTCGTCGGCTTCGTGCTGTCAGGGGTATCTGACGGAGGCGCAGGCGCGGGAGCGTTTGGGGACGCGTGCGGAGGCGGCGATGGAGGCAGGGCGGCGTGCGGCGGAGGCGACGGTGGGCGAGGTGCTGATGTTCCGCGGGCATTTGATTCGCGCGCTGTATCATGCCTGTGCCGGAGGATACACGGAGAACGCCGAGAACGTGTATTCCTCGGCCATTGCGTATCTGCGCAGCGTGCCGTCGCCGGGAGAGGAGGAATATCCGCAATATTCGGACACGACGGAGATTCCAATGGCGGCGATTCAGGAGGCGCTGGCGGATCGGGAGGACGTGCTTCTGTTGGACGAGCTGGATCCGGAGGATCAGCTGGAGGTGATTGAGCGCAGTGAAACGGGGCGGGTCACGCGGATTCGCGTGGGGCTTACGGCGCTTACGGGAACGGAGTTCCGGCGCGCGCTGGGGCTGCGGTCGACGAATTTTGAAATGGAGTTTTCGGGGAAAACGGTGATTTTCAAAACGATTGGCTACGGGCACGGCGTGGGCATGAGCCAGACCGGCGCGGACGCGATGGCGGCGCGCGGGGCGAGGTATGACGAGATTCTTGCGTGGTATTACACGGGCGTGGAGCTGGAGCGGTCGACGGAGGTGAGCGTATGAGGATGGACGAATGATTGAGAAAAAGCCTTCGGCGGGGGGCGTGCGGGCGCCTCGAATGCGATGGGTTCGGTTTAAAAGCACGATTTGCCGAATTGGCAGCAACAGCAAGTTGCTTGTAAACTTGAATGGCACGCATTATAATAACGCCGAGGAGATGATGAAATGGAAACCAAAGATGTGATTCTTGCGTTGAGGGTTAAAAACGGATTGTCGCAGGAGGAGCTTGCAGAAAAGGTTTTTGTAACTCGTCAGGCGGTTTCGCGCTGGGAAACGGGGGAAACGACGCCGAATACGGAAACCCTAAAGCTGCTGTCGAAGCGGTTTGACGTTTCAATCAATACGCTTCTCGGTTCGCCGAGACAGCTCATTTGCCAATGCTGCGGTATGCCGCTGGAGGATTCCAATATCAGCAGGGAAAGGGATGGATTTTTCAACGAGGAATACTGCAAATGGTGTTACGCCGACGGCGAATATATGTACGGCAGCATGGACGATTTGATAGAGGTTTGCGTGAAGAATATGGTCGGCGGGGAGCATTCAGAGGGAGAAGTTCGTGCATATTTGAAGGAGACGCTTCCCAAGCTGGATTACTGGAGGCGATACGAGGAGCTTAGGGGCGATGGGGCTTTTGAAGAATTTAAGAAAATTTTGATTGAGGAAATCAATGCGCTGAACATCGAGGGCATGCCGAAGCTGACAAAGCTATATGCACTTGTCGGCGGCTCTATCAACCTTGAATACAGGCTTCCGAGCGGAAAAACCGTAAAGTATCTGGATGACAACGCCACCTATCTCGGAAATCAGCTCGAATGTGAATTTGGTGAAGGCAGATGCTTCGGCATTGCCGCGAATAAGGCTTTTATTCTCATTTCCGCCTATGGAGAGAATGGCAAAAACCCTGAGGTTGTGATTTACAAGAAAAGATGAGCCAAATTCCGTTTGTCTTGCTGTGAAGCGCGGGTGCGTGACGGCGTTTTCGCGGGTCGCGCACCCGTTTGCTTTTTTCGCGAAGCAAACGCATCCGGCGGCGCGGGAACGGGGTTTCCAACGGGAACGGGATGTGCTATAATGGAGAAAAGCCTTACGAAAGAGGAGAAATGAGGAATGAAGATTTCAAAGGCGGACGCGCGGACGTGGTTTGAGTTTTTCGCGTCCCTGCCGGAGTATGAGGAGCTTTCTCCGCGGCAGGAGGAGCTTGTTTGGGCCGTGCTCAGGCAGATTGAGGAGGCCGTGCAGGCGGAGCAGCGCCGTCTGATTGAGGAGATTCCCGGCGTGCAGTCGCTGGACGGGCGCACGCTGTTTGTGGGTCCGCGGGAGAAATTTTCGGCGGGCTGCCGCTCGTGCCTCACGGGCACGGGGCTGAGCGCCATCCGCAAGACGAACCGCTGCAACGTGCAGTGCCGCTTCTGCTACAATTACGGCGAGCTGGACTGCCAGCCGCCCATCGGCGAGGGCATGTGGGAAATCGGCGGGGCGAAGTATGCCGAGGAGGACATTCCCCTGCTTCTGCGCGCGTCCAACCGACCGACGGGCGTTTCATATGTGTATCTTGAGCCGTTTATGGAGATTGAGAAGTATTACGGCATCATTCGAATTTTCCGGGACGCGGGCATTCATCAGCATCTGTACACGAACGGCACGCTGGCCACGGAGGAAAATCTGCGCGCGCTGGGCGAGGCGGGGCTGGACGAGCTTCGGTTCAATCTGGGCGCGTCGGGCACGGCTGACCGCGTGATTGAGAACATTCGCGCGGCGAAAAAGTATATTCCCTCGGTGGGCATTGAAACGCCGATGACGCCGGAGTATTTCGCGGCGTTCCATCAAAAAAAGGCGGCGATTCTGGACACCGGCGTGGACTTTATGAACTGCGCCGAGCTGCACCTGAACCCCAACAATTTAGGAAATTATATAGGAGAGAGCCTGTATATGACGCGCCACGGCTATCTTTCGCCGGTGTTCAGCCGCAGGCTTACGCTGAAGCTGATGCGCGAGGCGGCGGAGGAGGCGTGGCCGGTGCTCGTGCACGACTGCTGCAACATGACCAAGTTTGCCCGCGACATCAACCTGCGCGCCAAGGAGGGCGGCTGGTTCGGCGCGACGAGCTACGGCATGGAATTTCCAAGGCTGCCGTATGAGGCGTTTTTGCCGATTTTGAACGACCCGGAGCTTCGTTTTCTGAAGGAGGAGCCGCTGCCGGAGGGCTATCGTCCCGGCGATCTTACGTTTTGAGAAAGGATAAGCCCTGAAATTTTCGCGGACACCTCGCGGGCTTGGGGCTTGGAGGCGTGCCGTATAAAACCGAGCGGAGGGCGCGGCTGGACTTCTCCGGAAGCGTGAGCTTCCGCTGAACCCCGGAGGCGGGGGAGCGTCGCTCCCCCTGCCCCCCTCAAGACGCTGCGCAGAGACTCGCATTTCGCCATCGGCGAAATGAAGCGGGGTCTGCGCGGCGTTTTTTTGCGCGGGAAGCAGGGGGATTATATCCGCTTTTGAGCGCTTTTTTCGGAGGAAAGCCGCTTTAGGTAGATTTTTCCGTGACGCCAGTAAACGCCGATCTGCCCGGGATATTGGCGGCGGACGGCCATCAGCAGGCCGTTATAGGCGCGGCGGATGGTGTCGCCGTTTTCGGGCGCGAATTCCGCGATTTCATAGCCCGAGTCGAGGAAGGCCTTCACCGCGCTCATGCGGCAGGATTTTCGCCGCAGCAGGTTCTTTTCCGGGAGAGTTTGAACGGAAATCAACATGAGAATCAACCCCTTTCACCATAGAATATGAGACACACTATTGGATTATGAACGAAATTAATAGTATTTCTATTGAATTATGCGCATAATAAACGCCGCCTCCACAGCGGAAGCGGCGTTTACCACGCGCGGAATCAGAGATTGGCTTTGATTTTTTCAATCATTTCGGCGTACTGCGCGTCCGTCAGGTAGGTTTGCTTCGGGTTCATCGCGAACACGCCGCCCCACTCGAAGCCGTCCTGGTATTTGGGCACAAGGTGGAAATGCAGGTGGCAGCCGGTGTCGCCGTAGGCTCCGTAGTTCACCTTTTCGGGGTGGAACGCCTTATGAATGGCGTTTGCCGCGCGGTTGACGTCGGCGAAGAAGGCGCTGCGCTCCTCGTCGGTCAGGTTTACGATTTCGCTCACGTGATCTTTATAGGCCACGATGCAGCGGCCCGGATGGCTCTGCTCCTTGAACAGAATCAGCTGGCTCACGCCGAGGTCGCAGATTTTGATGCCGAATTCCGCCAGAAGCGCGCCGCCCTGGCAATAGCCGCAGTGTTCACCCTTCATGATTCATACGCTCCCTTTCGTTTGAAACTCCGCTTGTATCATTCGCCGCGAAACGACAAAATCCTTCCAAGACCATGACGATAGGCGGTTTTGTGTTGAAAACGGCCCTTTGCACGGGCGGAGGTTGCGGGACGGCGGGGTTCCTGATATAATGAGGATGGATAGAAGGCGCAGGTCCGGGAGGGATAAGGTCATGGCAGGGGTTCGCATGCGAAGAGCGGGCGTGGGTTTGGCGCTTCTGGTCGTGCTGGCAGGGCTGGCTTTGGGCGGCTGCACGGCAGGCGGGGAGCGCAGCGAAAAGGCGGAGGTTCTTGCAATCAACGTAGGCAAGGGAGACGCCATTCTTGTGAAGACCCGGGGGCGTGCGTATCTGATTGACGCGGCGAAGACGGAGCGCTGGGGCATGGTGCAGTCCGTGCTGAAGCAGGAGGGCGTGACCAGCCTGAACGGCGTGTTTCTGACGCATACGGACAAGGATCATGCCGGCGGGCTGCTGCCGCTGGCGCAGAGCGAGGTTGAGGTGGCTGCGTGGTATGCGTCCGGGTATTGCTTGGATTACGGGCACGAGGAAGACCATCCGGCGGTGCAGGCGGCTGCGGTGCGCGGGCGCGAGGTAACGTGGCTGTATGCGGGCGATCAGGTGGACGGCATGTTTGACGTGCTTGCGCCGTCCGCTGCCGCGACGGACAAGGACGACAACAATTCGCTTGTGATGATGCTGAGCGCGGGCGGCGGCAAGGTGCTGCTGGCGGGCGACATGGAGTATCCGGAGGAGGAAGCGCTTTTAAGCTCCGGCGTGTCGCTCGAATGCGATATTCTGAAGGTGGCCAATCATGCGGACAACGACACGCTGAGCGAGGCCTTCGCAAGCGCGGCGCGGCCGAGGCTGGCGCTGATTTCCACCGATCCCTATGAAAAGCCCGGCACGCCCGACGCGGGACTCCTTTCCCGTCTGGAGGCCGTCGGAGCGCAGGTATACCGCACGGATTTCACGGAGGCGGGGCTTCGCGCGACGCTGGAGGACGGCAGCGCGAGGGTAGAGAGCGTCTCTTGGGACGAGAGACCGGCGCTTTGCGAAACCGTTTCCATTCCGGAAATCAATGCGGCGGACGACCGACTGACGCTGTGCAATTCCGGCACCGAGACGGTTGCGCTGGGCGGATGGTATCTGTATTCCAGCCGAGGCGGGGAATTCTTTGCGTTCCCCGCGGACGCGCAGCTTTCGGCGGGCGCAAGCGCGACGGTTGGCGGACGGTCGGCTGGAACAGTGGATTACCTTTGGGACGAGAAGCGCGTGATTCACAAATCGAAGAAGGACGTGCTGACGCTGTATGATTCGTGGGGACGCGAGGTTTCGTCCGCGACGGCGAACGGGTGAGAGCGGCGCTTCAGGCTTCATTATAATAGGAAAGGAACCGGCAGCGGTTCCTTTTTGATTTATGCGGGAGCCAAACCAGAGAGGCGCAGAGTCCGGGTCAAGGGTCTTCAAGGCGCGCCGTTTTCCGAGGGCGAAATCGGCTCTGCCTGAAGCGAAAGACGAATCACGAGCAGGCAGTCGGCGCTCGCAAGCCGCTGCGGGTCGGAGGTGAGCGCGTCACAGTCCACGACGCGTACGCCGCTGCCCGTGTCAAAGCCCACCGCCGCCAGCACGCGGTCTTCGCTGGGGGACAAGGTGAGCTTTTGTTCCGTTTTATAGGATGTAAAGCTCCAGCCGATAAACTCCGCAGGCTCGAAGCGGATAAGCTCCGAGCCGCCGTCCGGGTTCGCGTTCAGCTGCACGTTTACGCCGCGCGGCGCATGACCGGCGCCGTCCACGGTGATGAGCAGGCGCAGAGTCTCCGTAGACGCGGGAACCGCGGCGGGTGCGCTTCTTTGACAAACGCCGTTTTGCCACAGCTCCGCATACAGCGTGCCGCCGCCCACCGCATGACCGATGGACAGCTCGAAATCCGCGGCGCAGGTGCTTCCAAGCGTGGACGTTCCCCGCAGACGCAGCGAATCGGCCTTGGAAACCGGGCTGGTTAAAAAGCCCACGCCCAGCGCGGCGCACAGAAAAAGCAGCACGACCGCCGCCCACGCGCGCGTTTTACGGCGGCTGAGAAGCTGACGCACGCGGTTTTTCACGGGAGCGCCGCCAAAGGCCGTCGGGTGCAGCCGGAAGGAGGCATGCGGCGCGCTCATGGACAGAACCGCCAGCGCGTAATCGGCGCGCGCGTCGGGAGAAAGGCTGCGTGCGATGCGTTCGTCGCAGGCAAACTCGATGTCCCGGCAGAAAAGCGCGTAGCCGAGCCAAAGTACCGGGTTAAACCAGTAAACCGCCAGCAAAAGGAACCCCAGCGGCTTGGCGGCGAAATCGCCGCGGCGGATGTGCGCGCGCTCGTGCGCGACGGCGAAGGCGGCGGTTCTTTCGTCGATGCCCGTCGGCAGATAGACGCGCGGGCGAACCAGCCCGAGCACGAAGGCGGTGGGAAGGCCGTCGGCCTCATATAGGCGCTCGGAAATTTTCCGGGCGTTTTTCACGCGCATACGCAGGCGAAGGGAGGAAACCGGCAGATACGCCGTCAGCGCGCAGGCGCCCGCAAGCCATATGCAGGCGGCAATCTGCGCGGGCGCGAAGCCTGCGGAATCGGAGACGGCTGCGGACGCGGCATTCTGCCGGACGAGCTCGACTGCGGCAGCCGGAACGGAGGCCGGGGATTCGGGAGACGGAAGCACGCACAGCGCGCTTTCCAGCGTGAACGGCCAGAGAAGCTTGAGCGCCACGAGCGCCCACAGCAGCGGGAAAACCCATTTCGGCGCGCGGCGAAACAGCGCCCGAAGGCAGAGCACGGCGAGCACAAGCCCCGTCGCCTGGAGGCTTCGCTCCGCGAGGGTGAGAAAAAGGTCAGTCAGCGGATGAATCATGGCGGTGCTCCTCCCGGTACTCGCGAATCATGCGCAGCATTTCCTCCATGTCCGCGTCCGAAACCCGGTCGAGCCGGGAAAAGGCGGAGAGGAAGGCGGGCAGGGAGCCGTGAAAGCGCGTGTCCAGCAGCTCGCCGACCTCGGCGCTTTCGGCCTCGGCGCGGCTGACCAGCGAGGTGACAACGCAGTTTTCGTTCTTCACCACGCCGCGCTCGGACAGCCGCTTTATGACCGTGTAGGTGGTTGTGGGCTTCCAGTTCAGCCTTTCCCGGCACAGCGCAACCAGTTCGCCGCTGCGGATGGGCTCGTTTTCCCAAAGAAGCTGACAGAAGCGGTATTCGCTTTCAAAAATCTTTGGCGTTGCCAT